>NZ_JAQREI010000003.1:0-396330 GCF_028599215.1 Pseudoalteromonas sp. Angola-30 | reverse complement strand
CCCGTCGTGACAGGCCGGTATTCTAACCAACTGAACTACCACTCCGTATTGGTAGGTGCATGGGGTGATGCACTTACTAATTTTTTTACGATATCAAATGGCGGAGTGGACGGGACTCGAACCCGCGACCCCCGGCGTGACAGGCCGGTATTCTAACCAACTGAACTACCACTCCGCAGAGATATCATATTACTTGTCATTACTAAATTTGTTGGCGGAGTGGACGGGACTCGAACCCGCGACCCCCGGCGTGACAGGCCGGTATTCTAACCAACTGAACTACCACTCCAGCATACAAATTTTGTAACATAACAGTGTTTAAATAGTGGCGGAGTGGACGGGACTCGAACCCGCGACCCCCGGCGTGACAGGCCGGTATTCTAACCAACTGAACTACCACTCCAGCGCGTATTTAAACTGTTATTTTTTCTTATTGGCGGAGTGGACGGGACTCGAACCCGCGACCCCCGGCGTGACAGGCCGGTATTCTAACCAACTGAACTACCACTCCATAATAAGAATATGTTTTACAACCATATGTTGTGTAAGTGTTGGCGGAGTGGACGGGACTCGAACCCGCGACCCCCGGCGTGACAGGCCGGTATTCTAACCAACTGAACTACCACTCCAGCGTCTACTTACAAATTGTCGAAAATTGGCGGAGTGGACGGGACTCGAACCCGCGACCCCCGGCGTGACAGGCCGGTATTCTAACCAACTGAACTACCACTCCGCATTTTCGTTTCTGCTTAGGTCTCCCTTTGCAGCGGCGTGAATAATACGAATCAGCCCCTACTTCGTCAAGGGCTTTTTTGTTTTTTTACAGGTTTTTTAGTCATCTGACATCGAAAGGTTTAAAATTTCACCTGATTTGTCACTTTTTGAGCCATTTTTGCCGACTTGATTTTTTTCTGCATCGGCGTTGCTCTCATCGTTTACTTTCTTTTTGTTTAAAAAAGGCAGTTTAAAGTTAAATTTGATTGGCTTTTTCTGTACAAAAATACGAATTGCTAACCACCCTAACAATAAAATGAGCAAATTACAGCCCACGATTAAAGTCACTAATGTAGAAGTGGCCATTTTTTCTTCAACGGGTTCAGCTTCCAAGGCCAGATTTTGATCAATAAGCGTAGCAGGGTCTATTTCGGGCACTGCTTCTATTGGCCTTTCTATCTCAAATTTGTATGTTGGTATTGTGGCCATGAACTCACGACCGTTTATATTAGTGCCAAAAACAGACAGTTCAACGCTGTATCTTCCCCAATCATAGTTTTTAATTGCTAGTTGGCGTGTATCACCCGCTTGCGCGTCAATTGTAAACATTTGCTCTTCATTGTTAGGGTAATAAATTTTTCCCTGCACAATAACGGTTTCGGGTTTAACTATGTTGCTATCTATATTAATAGTTAGCTGGTGATCGTCAGTATCAAGCTCTGCCAGTGCGACCTCAGATTTAAATGGCGGTTCATGCACAATGATAGGGTTTTGCACAATGCGTCGCTGTAATAAGGGGGTCGCTATATAGAGTTCTGGTGTCCACTGCCCTGCAGGAAAGTCTAATTTAAATTCGCCAGTAAACACTCCATCGTTAGGGCGTTCATCAAAGCCGCGGCCATCGTCTTTAAATTCGGCAACTTCTTGAGTGCCTGCACCAAAGTTTGCATAGCTTTCATCGTTGGTACTTACAAAGTCAACGTTTAGGCTAACTACATCTGTGAATAAGTTAGCATCGATAGGCTCATCATCATTTAAAATTTCGCCTGTTATTTTTATTGTCTCGCCTCTAAATAACATAGGAGGTAATGGCTGTGCTTTTAAAGACACTTCCCCTAACACCACAATGCGGCTGTCGGGCAAAATGCGGCCAATAACTTGCCATGGGCCAGCCATCGGTTTTTTTATGGTGATTAAGTCGTAACTAAGCTCATCAAACCAATCGAGGTTGGGATCTTTAACGGCGTTAGTGGCAAAGTACTTGCTGCCATCGGGCCTGACTAAAATAACCGCGGGCGAACCTGGCTTTCTAAAAAATAGTAAGGTTATTTCGTCTAATTGGCTGTCTATACGAAAACGGTTATCTAGCAGCGGTATTTCATTTTGTTCGTCGTCGCGTTTAAGCAGCTCTACTTGCTTAACGGCAAACGCACTGGCGCTAAACAGTGAGGTGGCGCACAGTACAGTTATAAAATACATCGTTTTCATAGTTGGCCTTATTCAGCGCGCCATAAACAGTGGCCGCCTTCTTTGTCTATAAGATCGAGTCGTGCTTCGTGTGCGCTTTGCTCAGCGTCGTTTGCGCGCAATACAACTAAAGGTGCTCGGTCACTACTTAAGCGTCTTATGCCACCAGTCTGTTGCTCGCTGCCGTCATCTTTATTTTGGTTTAAGTTTAGCTTGGTTTGCCCGCCCGTCATGGCTAAGTAAACATCGGCTAAAATTTCAGAATCCAGTAATGCGCCGTGTAATGTTCGTTTTGCGTTGTCTATATCGTAACGGCGGCACAAAGCATCTAGGTTGTTCTTTTGACCAGGATGCAAGTCACGCGCCATTTTAAGGGTGTCGAGAACTTGGCAGTACTCGTGCGTATTTGGGTAGCCTTGGTTAAGCAGCGCAAACTCGTTATCCATATGGCCCACATCGAACGGGGCGTTATGTATTACAAGCTCTGCACCTTTAATGTAGTCAAAAAACTCTTGCGCTATATCGCGATAAAGTGGTTTATCACGTAAAAACTCGTTGGTAATACCGTGAACATCTATTGCTTCTTCTTCAATGCTGCGTTGTGGGTTAATGTAAACATGAAAATTATTACCGGTTAAACGTCGGTTTATTAATTCTACACACCCAATTTCTATAATGCGGTGCCCCTGTTTGGGGTCGATGCCGGTGGTTTCTGTATCTAAAACTATTTGTCTACGTGCCATATCGAATTTAGCCTGACTCTGGTATCTTTCTATAATCACTTTATTGTACATAATATCAAGGTAAAACAGTGCAAAAAACCGTAGAGATTTACACCGATGGCTCATGTTTAGGTAATCCGGGCCCTGGTGGTTATGGTATTTTTATGATTTATAACGGCCACGAAAAAAAATTAAGCCAAGGGTATAAGCTCACCACAAACAACCGTATGGAAATGCTCGCTGCCATTGTTGCCCTTGAATCACTCACCCGCCCTTGCACCGTTAACCTCACCACAGATAGCCAGTATGTTAAGCAGGGTATTGAGTCGTGGATTGCAAATTGGAAAAAACGGGGCTGGCAAACTTCGGCAAAAAAGCCGGTTAAAAATGTTGATTTATGGAAGCGACTTGATAGCGCTTGTAGCGAGCACACGGTTACATGGAAATGGGTAAAGGGACATAGCGGGCATAAATATAACGAAATAGTTGACGATTTAGCACGTGACGCTGCAGGCAGTAGCAACCTACTTGATGATGTAGGGTATCAGCCTTAACCCGTTAAAGCTTTCGCACTTTTTAATGCCATGAGTGTAAGGCTCATGGCTGGGTTAAAAAGTGCCTACTTACATTTTTTAACTATTATTATTTTTTTGCTCACACTGTTTAAAGTGCTGCTTTGAGGTTTGCCTAAGCCCTGCCCCTTTTACAGGTGAAAACTGCGGCCTTGCATGCCACTTAGGTTTTATAGGCGTAAGCGGAGCCACGCGTTTTCGCGCCACCAGCATATACACACTCCCCATAGGTTTTAAATACTGTTTGGCAAAGCTGCGCCAAAATGCAAACCGCGAAAGCCTGTTACCCCGCGCAAGAGATGAGTAAATAAAGCGCTCATCGCTAATAATTTCAAACCCCAATAAATTAAGCCAATCTTTTACCCGCGCAGGCGTAAAAAAACGCCCCGTCCACGGCAGCTTTTGGCCGCTAAAGGGCAACATTTGCGCCAATCCACATAAACTAAACGGATTAAATCCGGTTATAACAATGTAACCACCGGGTATAAGTGTGCGATGCGCCTCGCGTAATATGTGATGTGGGTCTGAGTGATACTCTAAGCAGTGGCTTAAAATACACGCATCAACACTGTGCTCATAAAAAGGCAGTTCGTCTATATCGGCTATTACACCTGTGTAAGGCCCCTCTTCGGCAACACATACTTGGTGTTTTATAGTGCTTACGCTGGTATTAAGCTCGCCACTTAAATTCCCTAATTTAAGCATATGGTAACCAAACATACGCGGCAGCCATTGATCCATTTTTTGTTCAATGTCAGCACGTAAATAATCCCCATGAGGGAACTGCTGCCATGACAGCGGTTTGGGTCCTTCTTGAAAACTAAGGGCTGGTTTCATTTTTATAGCTCGTTATACTAGGTGTTACCCGTCACTTTATAGAGCAAATTAATATGGTGCAAGTTAAAGCAATTAAAGCATTTTCTGACAATTATATTTGGTGTTTAACTACCCATAATAGCGACCTAGCGTGGGTGGTTGACCCGGGCGACGCCCAGCCCGTTATGGCGCATTTAGCAGAGCATAACTTACAGCTTGGTGGCATTTTAATTACCCATCATCACAGCGATCATACCGGTGGCGTAGCCGAGCTTGTAAAACAGTTTTCTAACATTGCAGTGTACGGTCCTATAAACAGTCCGTTTGCGGGGATCACCAATACACTGTTTGATGGCGATAGCGTTGAGGTATTGGGTACGCGTTTTAACATTTTTACCACCCCTGGCCATACGCTTGATCACATTTGTTATATTCATGAAGAGTTGGCTTTTACAGGCGATACGCTTTTTAGTGGGGGCTGTGGGCGATTATTTGAAGGGACGCCTGAGCAAATGTGGGAGTCGTTTAATAAGCTGCGTGAGCTACCTAAAGCCTGCAAAGTGTATTGCACGCATGAATATACGCAAGCCAATTTAGCATTTGCAAAAGCCGTTGAGCCGCGTAACCCTGAGCTACTCCAATACAGCGATAAAGTAGATGCACAGCGTGCTAAGGGCGAAATTACACTGCCAAGTACAATAGGCCAAGAGCTTAAAGTTAATCCGTTTATGCGCAGCGACCTACCTACTATTACAGAATTAATTCCAAAAGAATTTGTGTTGGTTACAAAAAACAATGAACCATGGGAAAACTTTGCAAGTCTGAGACGATTCAAAGACAACTTTTAGTTAAGATATGTTGACCTGTTGTAATTAATTTTGCAGCATCGTGGTTAGGTATATCCTAGGTAAAACCATTGGTTTAAAAATAGCGAATGGTTTTATCAACATGTTAAAGTTGGTCGTTAAGTGGCAATGTTGACTCATAACGGGTAGTATTCGCCGAGTTTTTTTACCTGATGTATTGGTATATATGAATAAATCTCCTCTATTAATTGCCTTGGCGCTTGCGCTAAGTGGTTGTCAAACATTAACAACCGTAGATTCAGACGCACAAGCTGCTACCCAAGCAAATAAGCGCTTAGAAGGCGCAAGCCCTAACGATATTAACAATGCATTGATGGTAAACGCCCAATATCAACACGTTGAGCAGAGCGAAGACGCCCCCGTTTTTGACGATGTGTGGGAGCGCATTCGCTACCAACTGTCTATTGATGTACCGCAAAACCGCCCTGTTGTTACCGAGCGTAATTACTATGCGCGTCATCAAGCTTATTTAGACCGCATTTCAAAACGCGCAGAACCTTACTTACACTTTATTGTTGAAGAAGTAGAAAAGCGCGAAATGCCTATCGAAATCGCCCTTTTACCTATTGTAGAAAGCGCGTTTGACCCATTTGGCTACTCTAATCGCAGTGCTTCGGGTATTTGGCAATTTATGCCAGCCACTGGCGAGCGTTTTGATTTAAAACAAAACTGGTGGTACGACGGACGACGCGACATAGTGCAATCTACGCGTGCTGCCCTTGATTACTTATCGTATTTACACAAAACCCTTGAAGGCGATTGGTTAAACGCCATTGCGGCTTATAATTCAGGCGAAGGGCGTTTAATGCGTGCG
This sequence comes from Pseudoalteromonas sp. Angola-30, assembly GCF_028599215.1. Lineage (NCBI taxonomy): Bacteria > Pseudomonadati > Pseudomonadota > Gammaproteobacteria > Alteromonadales > Pseudoalteromonadaceae > Pseudoalteromonas > Pseudoalteromonas sp. Angola-30. Next base: position 390,359 of record NZ_JAQREI010000003.1, on the reverse strand, counting down.
ATTAAGAAAAATCGTAAAAAGCATTTACCAACAGACTTTTGGTCTCTCGACTTACCAAGCGAAACCACCGCGTATGTACCAAAGCTTTTAGCCCTTGCCGATTTATTAAAACGCGCTGATGAGTTTAATGTAAAGTGGAAACCGGTTATCAACGCGCAAGTTGTAGAAGTAGTTGATGTAGGCACGCAGATTGACTTAGCACTGGCCGCAGATATGGCCGATATGACTCTTACTGAGCTATACAGGTTAAACCCAGGCTTTAACCGCTGGGCGACCGACCCTAACGGTCCGCACTTTTTACTATTACCCACCGATAAAGCGGAACAATTCAGCCAAAAGCTGGCGCAAACCGATGTTAAAGACCGCTTACGCTGGCAGCAGTACACTGTGGCAAGCGGAGATAGCCTATCGGTTATTGCTAAAAAGTTTACCACCAGTACCAGTGCTATTCGCTCGCTTAATAAATTAAAGTCAAACACCATACGTATTGGCCAACAGTTATTAGTACCCTTAACCGATGGCGCAATTAATAGCGAACATTTACCTAAGCAAATGCGTTTAGCTGCTAATAAAGCCACCCGTACTAAGCTGTCGCACACGGTTAAAAGTGGCGACACCCTGTGGGACATTAGTCGCGAATACGATGTCACCATGGATGAGTTGGCCTCGTGGAATAAACTGAAGAAAAACTCAGTATTGCGCTTAAATCAAAAGCTCACTGTTTATAAATCAGCGAGTAAACCACAAGCAACTGCAAGTACTAATCGCACCATTACGTACAAAGTACGCCGTGGTGACTCGCTTGCACGTATTGCGTCTAAATTTAATTTAACCGTAAACGAAATTATTAAGTGGAATAACTTAGCCGGCCAAAAGTATTTACAGCCAGGCCAAAAGTTAAAGCTTAAGGTTGATGTAAGAAGTAGTTAACCAACGGTTTAATAATTAAAAAAGGAGCGCATGCGCTCCTTTTTTTGTACATATAAGCAGTTAATACCAATTCGCTTAATTAAATGCTCTATTTTGAGGCCGGAAAAACGTGTTAATAGCTAGGCAATAAATTCGCTATTTAGTTGTTCTCGGCAATTGCTCCTGCATGGCTCTACCTTCTGCATCCATCAGTCGTAAATGAGCATTTTTTAACGCAGCTAGCGACACGTTTAACCCCGCAAAATGATTAAGTATTATTGCGCATTGGTGTTACTAAGCTGGTAATTTTTCAAGCCATGCTTTTAACCACGGCTCTGCTACAGGCCATGGCTCAAAGTCTTCGCAGGCATCTATTTCTAAACGGTTTCCTACCGGCTTAGCTTGCAAGTCACGTAGTAGCTCATCAAAGCTGCGCCCTGCACCGCAAAACGTATCGCCGTAGCATCTATCGCCCATGGCTATAACACCAAATGGCTTATCAGTTAGCATCGGAAATGTGCTGTTCATAGCAAAGTAGAGCCCAGCTAAATTGCTAGGTACATCGCCTTGCCCTGTGGTAGAGGTAACAACTAATATATGTGAGGCGTTTTTTATATCATCAAGTGAGGCCTCACTAATAACGCTCGCAGTGTGCCCCGCTTTTTCAATTGTATTTGCAACGTCGTAGCTTAAACGTTCTGCGCCGCCGTTAACGCTGCCTACAAAAATACTAATATGTGCCATTAATAATCCTTTTCTTGCTGTGGCCAACCTAGTTGCTTACATATACTAAGCATGTCTTCACCTAGTGGCGCTTTAATTACGATGGGTTTATGCGTGTAAGGGTGCACAAAACTAAGCTGCGTTGCAAATAGCATTAACCGCCGCAGTGCAAAATGCTCCCTAAAAAATTGATTATGCTGGTTATCACCATGATTTACATCACCAATAATAGGTATTGATAAATGATTAAGGTGGCGCCTAATTTGATGCTTTCGCCCTGTTTTTGGAAAACACTCTACGAGCGAGTAACGCACCGTGGGGTATTTACCAATAGGAATTGGTAGCGTGGCTTGATGCAGACAATTAAATTGTGTTTGCGCCGCTTGTGGCGCTTTATCTTGCGTGGCAAATTTGTCAGCTATTTTATCAAGCTCTTCTTTTAACGGTTTATCTAAAAACACCGATTCAGGCGCAAAACCACGTACAAGCGCTAAATAACGTTTTGTTATAGTGCCTTCAATAAATAGTTTGTTCATGTCTCGGGCAGATTCTGAACTTAAAGCAAATAGCAGCACACCTGATGTTGGTCTATCTAGCCTGTGCACCGGAAATACATGTTGCCCTAATTGGTCGCGCAGCATTTGCATTGCAAACTGGGTTTCGTGTTTATCTAAAAAAGAGCGATGAACCAATAAGCCTGCGGGCTTATCTATGGCAACAAAGTATTCGTCTTGGTAAAGAATATTAAGCTCGCCGTACTCTATAGGTTCACCCTTTTCAGTCATGGGGTTTACCTAAAAAAGCATCAAGTTCACTAAGTAGCGTTATAATTTCGCCGCTGCCGGTTTTACCCACTAACGCCATTTCTGCCATAGGCGCAATGGCAAAATTTTGCGGCAATGGTTGGCTGAGCGTTATTAATTGCTGCATTTTTTCAATAAATACAAACTGTAACCATTGCTCAAATGCCATAGTATCGTGACAAAAAGGCACTTGAGATTGTAAATTATGCGCCTCTATTGGCGTGCTTTGCCACAACTTATGTTTTTTTAAAAGTATGCTTAATTGGTTTAAATAAGCCTGCGTTTGCTGATACATAACCACTCTTCTTTTTACGTTATAGGGCAATTATACCCTGTTCCCTCAATGCCTGCTATGGCGTATAATTGAGGCAATTTTGCAGTAAAAACAATTGAGATAACGATGAGCGAACACATAGCGACACTTGGCCAACTTTTAGATGGCGCCGGTACACAATGGCGTGCTTTTGATATTGGCAGGCATATTACTAAGCTTGATAAAAAACAGTTTTTAGCTATTGAGCAAGCGCAAGTTCCTTATCCTTATCCGCTTGCGGGGCATGCATGGCTGGCTATTCAATTTTGGGATAGCAAAGCAAGTAAAGAACCTTATGTATGGTTTTTAAAGTTTCCACTTGATGAGCAAAGTAAATTAGTGAGCGCGAGCCGTGATCATTTCGCTAATATGGTAATTGAAGCCCTAGGCAGCGAAATAACCGGCGAGCAAGCCGATGGTAAGCTAGATAATAACCCTTATGTGTTTACCCCTAATGCAAATAAATTAGCGGCTTTTAACGCCCAACTTAAAGTATTGTTAAAGCAACCAGCCTCTAAATATTACGAGCACACGCAGCTGTACTTTAGTGGCACTTTAGGTTTTGATGATTGGCAAAGCGTTGCGCTACAAGGTATTGCCGATTTTGCACTGCGCTTAAATAACGACAACAACTTAGCAAACTTGCAAAAAGCTTGGCCGCATTTACCACTAGAGGTATTGCAGCCTTTGAGCGCCATGCTTGAGCATGTTGAAATACCGCCATCACTCAGTGAGCTTTTAGTCGCCTATGGCCACACTGCCATTGAAAATAACGATACAATTGCACTAACTGCCGCACTGCGCTCACTTTCAAAAGGCCAAGCGCAAGGGCTCTGTACACAACTAGTAGATGCTGCATTAAGCTCATCTGTTGGCACTGATTCAGATGTACTTTTAACGATTGCAGGGCGATGCTTTTCTCAACTAGAAGAGCCTGAGCGCTTACATATTTTTATGGATAATTGTGCACACCACCAGCAAATTGCCGAGCTATTTCCCAGTATCTTTGCTGATTTAGTTGCAATACCCACTATACGCCCACACTTACTAGGCTTATTACGTAAAGAAAACCGCAGCGAAACGCTCGCTCGCGCAATTGGAAGGTTGTTCTCTTAATGGCTACTTTGTGGACGTTTATCGCCATTGGCGCTGTAATTTACTTATTTTGGCTAAACCGAAAAGTAGCAGAAGCTGCTAACAGTCATGCCGCGCGCCAAGCTGAGCAATTACAGGTTCAGTTAATGAGCGTAGCGTGCACAAAACGCCGCTTTGGCATTTTAAAAAATGGCAAACCGGGGATCAAAAGCGAATTTATGTTTGAGTTTTCAAGTGATGGCGAAAATGCCTATCAAGGTATTTTAATTATGGAAAATGAAATGCTAAAAAGCGTTGTTGTGCCGCCACACAAAATTTAACTCTAATCGTTAAAACCGGTGGGGTTAAAATGAAACCACTAAAATAAGTTAATACATAAAACTAAGGCGTAACAAAAGTTACGCCCCACTCTTACAGCATCCTGCTTGTTATCCTTGACCCAAAATCCGTATTATCATCCCCTGAACGAGTAAACAACCCTATTTACCCTCAAAATTGCATCCTGCAAAATCCATAACCATCCTGGCTAACCCACGTAAACTAACGCTTGGCTACTTACTGTAGCATCATCCTTGGTCATCCTTTTAAGTAGCTCCTGCCACTTTAAATGCATCCTGCATTTTCCACTTGCCGCCTTGGCCATCCTGCGTAAACTAACGCTCCTGCTACTTCCTGTAGCCTCATCCGTAAATATCCTTAAGTAGTTCCAACTACTAAGCGCTTCATGCACTTCCTAGTTCGTCCTTGCGTCCTTTTTAACTTGTCCTTTATGCTTCCTGCTAGCATCTGCTATGTTGCCTATTCCGTATCCTTGGCAGTAGCTTAGTCATTAAGCTATGTCGTCTTGACAAGTTAAATACTACGCGAGTTTGGGTTTCATCCCACTAGGTAAACAAAATTAATTTTTCGTAATATATATGAAAAAATATAAAATCCTATACTAAACAGCATCTTCCCATATTAAAGCTGCATTTATGAACGACCATAACTGATAATGCGCACGTCAATGTAAGATATATCTCACGGGTATATGTCCGTAATGGCGCTTATCGCTTACAGACTTACTTTGTATATGGTTTAAAAAGAAGCTCTCCGGATACTTTATTAAAGGCAAGTGCTTTAAAAGTGCTAAATCCTTCTGATTTAAAAAATATATTATGCTCTTGGCGTGTAACAAAAACGGCAAGCCCTTTAGCCCCTGTGTTTTTAGTTGCTAAATCATCTAAGCCTCGTAACAGGTAGCGCCCAAGCCCGTGGCCTTGCACGTGCGGGTCTACCGCAATAAACGCTAAATAGTAGTAATCGCCAATCTCATTAAGCGCAGTGCGTATTGTTTGCTCTTTTTCTATTAGTTGGTTGGTTTGCAAATACCCAGCGCTCAGCATTAACTTTAAGCGCCAATGCCAATAACGCTCTGGTTGTAATTGGCTGCTTGACTCAAATACACACGCCACTGCTTTTAATTTATCATCGCGGTACAAGCCTATTAATGGCAGTTTTTCTTGCCAAAAAGCACTGAGCTCTTCGCGTATCACTGAGCGTAATTTTTTCTCGTAGGCAGCTATATTATGTTGATCATAACCTAATAAATTTTGAAGTAGCGGATCATCATGATAGGCCTGATAGATTAAACTCCCTGCAGTGCTTATATCTTCAGGGGCAAGGTATTGTACGCTTAATGTGTGCTCATTAGAGGTGACTGTCATTGTGTATCCTTTTTGCTTTACTACCCTCAACGTTGCCAAACTATTTACCGTATATAAAGTAATTAGCAATTGTATGGCGAAAATGTTTATCTATACTGCAAGTTAACTATATACCTAAAGCAAAAATACCGTCAATTCAGCGAGAGTTTAACTAGCAAAGCCTATAGTCTGGCTCTAAGCTTGGTTTAATTTAATCAGATGGAGTAATAATATGGATACGACAAAACACGATATGAAAACGTTGTTTGCACAATTGGGTTTACCTAGCTCAGAACAACAGATTGACGATTTTATTGCTTCTCACTCACTAGAAGACACAACGCTTTTACAACAAGCTCCTTTTTGGGATGAATCACAGCAGCATTTTTTAGCAGAATCGCTAGCAGAAGATGGCGCGTGGAGCGAAGTAATTGATGAACTTGATGTGAGGCTTCGCCAAGAAGGTAAGTAATACTAATTTGCTTAATTATGCGACCTATTTTGAGGCTCGATAAACGTGTTTATAGCTAAGCAAAAATTAACTATTTGCTTGTTCTAGATGAAAAGTTTTTAACACAGGTAGCGACCCGTTTAGCCCCGCAAAATGATTAAGTATTATTGCGAATTGGTATAATCCCCCCTCTGCTTATACCAAGGCTTTATGCGCCTTGGTATTGTTGCTACTATAGCACCCGCGCAGCAAACACTTGCTGCGCTTATATATTAAAGAGTTACAAATCTAATGAATGCAGTTGTATTTGATGCAATTAAAGTCCTTCTTGATGAAGGCAAAACCCCTACTGTTGCCCTAACTAAAAGCCGTTTAGCACAACCTGTGCCTATGCCGGTTATTATTGCCGCAGTAAGCCAATATAAAAATAATCCTGATTCAATTCATAATTTAATGAAAAACCCTGAGCAGAGCATCGTTGAGCCTAAAACATCTCAACTCGATCGCATTGAGAAAAAACTCGATAGGTTGCTAGCCCTGTTAGAGCAAAAATAATTTGAGACTATAAATGTTCGTTGTTGATTTAACGTTTGACTGCTACCAAGACACCACCCTAGAGCACGCCGAGCAAGCCATTAACCGATTAGTTAATGCACTGCGTTTTAATGGCCAAATTATGGGGGAAGAATTCCCAACTGTACTAAAAGATGGCTATTTTATTACCCGTGTAATGTGCCCAACCGAAGACGCCATGCACCCATTAAATAATAGCCCTTTTGTAAAACACAGTATTGAGAAGCTGCACAGTGCAGGTTTACTTGCTCCTAAAATAAAAGTTATTGGCCAAGACATTCACTCAAACGGTGCCGATACCTGTAAATCGCCTTCAAGCTATATTTTATACACAACCTATGTGCATACCTGTAGCCCACTGTATTGTGGTGATGACTTTTTACCTGTGCCATTGTTTACTATTCCGGCCATTGCTAATGGGGATTATAAAACACTCATAAAATGGCAAGAAGATTGGCAAGCCTGCGATCAAATACAAATTAACGGCGCTACTCGGTGCGAATTTCCAGCGCTTGAAGAAATATCAAGCACACAAAGCGACTTATATCGCCGCGGTAAAGACATTGCTAAACGTATTCGCTTTTTAACTCAAAAACCGGTTTATTATTATTTATACCGTGTAGGCGGTGTAGATAAAGCCTCAGAACTTGAGCGTAAATGCCCTAGCTGCAATAGTGAGTGGAAATTGCCAGAGCCGTGGTTTGGGTTATTTGATTTTAGGTGTGAGCCGTGTGGGTTGGTATCTAATGTTTCGTGGGATTTTCAGTAACTAAAAGCCTGCACTTTGTAAAATAAAGTTACACACCTTATACAAAATCAGCTTAATGCATTGCACTAAGCTGATTTTTTAATGCTCAATTAAATTAAGTAAAAGCGGCGAGTAAAGCTACAATATCGTTACTTTTTTCTGTAATAACTAAGCAACCTTTAACGCGTCTTGCAAAGGGCTTATCCTGCACAATAATTAACGATTACTGCACATTGGTTTAATTAATCTAAACCTCAAGCGCTTTTAAAAAAGATTCTATATTGGGTGCAAGTACATGATGCGGCTTTTTACCTACGTACTCTAAACATACCTCACCGGTATTTACCTGCACGGTAACCAGTAAGTCATCTTGCTCAGTTAAACCAATGAATAGGGTTTCTGGCTGTTTTAATTTTCGTTTCATTAATACATGACCGGTAATATTTTGTTGCAGCAGGTCAAAATCATCTTTATTCCAAGCTTGTAATAACTCCACACGGTGACCATCTATACTAGCTAAAATGCTACCGCCATACATGTGCCCATAAAACTCATCAACCCCTGCTGGGAAGCTCAGCTCAAGCGCGTTAGCTAAATCTGATAACGAACCTGCGGGGGTTTGCAAAGCACTTTTCCATTGAATATTGCCTTGTGCGTCTACCTCGCCAAACTCGCAAGGGCTAGGCCATTGTTCATCGTGTGCCATAAGCGGATATTTAGCGGTGTTTTTAACGGTTTTTTCACAAAATTGCGTGTGAAGTTGGGCCATTTGCATTGCAACAGACATACTGCGAAACTCATTTAAATTAGATATAATGTCCCTATTGTAACTATTTAAGAGCAAACATGACAGATTACAGCAATTCTCCAGACCTTAAAGGTAGTGTGTTAGGACAATCTACTGAATACGTAGATGTATATTCGCCTAGCTTGCTTTTTCCTATTGCCCGCAAGTTAAATCGTGATGCTTTAAATATTGACGAAGCCGAGTTACCCTTTAAAGGCCAAGATATTTGGACAGGTTATGAGCTTTCGTGGTTAAACGCTAAAGGTAAACCGCAGGTTGCCGTGGCGCTGTTTACTTTTGCGTGCCAAAGCAGCCATATTATTGAGTCTAAGTCGTTTAAACTTTACTTGAATAGCTTTAATCAAACCCGCTTTGAAAGTATTGAGGTGGTAAAACAGCATTTAATTGAAGACTTATCAAATGCGGTAAATAGCGATGTAGCGGTAACGTTATACGCACCTGATGACTATAACTGCTTACCTTGCACGCCATTACCAGGGCAATGTATTGACGATTTAGATATTGAAATAGATAACTACGATATTGACGCCTACTCACTTAAATCAAAAAGTGACACCCTGGTTACTGAGACCCTGCATAGCCATTTGCTTAAATCTAACTGCTTAATTACCTCGCAGCCAGATTGGGCCAGTATAATTATTCGTTACACTGGTGAGCAAATATGCCATGAGGCACTCTTGCGTTATTTAATTTCATTTAGAACCCACAATGAGTTTCATGAGCAATGTGTAGAGCGTATTTATAGTGATTTAACCACGCAGCTAAACATTAAAGAGCTTGAAGTCTATGCGCGTTATACACGCCGCGGTGGGCTGGATATAAATCCGTATCGTTCAACGCACTATAACGATACGCCTTTTGCGGTAAAAATTAATCGCCAGTAATACCAATCGACTTAAATATCACCATAAAAAAGGAGCTTAAGCTCCTTTTTTATACCCGTTATAAGCTAGTCAATGCGCTTAGTCGGAATAGGCATTGCGCACACATCAATATAATTATGGGCGTATACAAACCAAGGTTCGGTACGATTTTTTCGCGCCTCAATCAATTCTCTAAATGATTGCGAGTCTGTTTTCATAACATTAAAGGTGCTTTTATCACGCTTAATATCGGCTAATACCTCAATGTTTGTAATTGGGTTAAATGGCGTATTAGCAACAGGCTTACGCTGTAAACGATTAAAGTGCTGCATACCTTCAAGCACTCTTCCAAATACGGTAATATTTTTATCAAGGTAGCGCGGACCTTGGCCAATGGTGACAAAAAATTCAGTGCTTGCACTATTTATCTCATTGCCACGCGCCATGGCAAACACACCGTGGCAATGTACCTGCCAAGTTTGTGTATTAGAGGCGTTTTGTGCGACAGCAAAACCGTTTAAAAACCCCGTTACAGGCGCGTAACCATCGCCTTGTAGCTCTGTAATTTTAAGCGGCTGTGCGGTGCTATGGTAAAACTCTGCAGGCACAGTTTTATTAGCCGTTTTAATTGCTTTATTGCCTGAGCTGTCGCCTCCTTGTGCCACAAACCCTTCAACAAAACGATAAACACGGGTATTTTTATAAAAGCCTTCTCGTGCAAGTTGTTTTATGTGCGCAGTATGTTTAGCTGCAAGCTGTGGGTTAAGCTCAACATAAGCCGCCCCTGTAGGCAGCGTAATTTTTAAAACATTTTGCCTGTCTACATTTCGCCATTCGTGCGCTTTAGCATGCTTTATTACCTCGCTTGCGCTACGGATTGGGGTTTGTTGAGTGCCCGCGTGTTGCTCTGTGTATTGGGCGCAGCCAGTTAATCCTGTTATTAGTGCTGCTAAATATAATCCTTTCATATAATCCTTATACTGCCTATTTAGTCCCAATCAAACTTGTAGAGTAAATCAACATTTTGATTTAAACCACTGGTGATCTCTACATAAAATTGCGAAAGCAGCTGATAGCGAATAGCAACCTCGCTGAGCGAGTCAAATACCCCTACGCTGTATTTAACTTGTAAGCTAGGCGCTACATAGCCCGATATTTCAAGCTTAGTGTTATCGCCAGAGCCCGTTGAACTTAAGCTTACATCAGATAAACCAATGGTTTCGCCAACTTTAGATACAACGCCTTCACTGCGGCTCACCCCTTGTGAGAGCAATAACTGAGTAAGCATAGCATCGCTTGAACTGTCGCCCTCGCCTAGCGGCTGCCCATTGAGTAAATAGGCCAGCGCTTGTGCTTGATCCATTGCCGGCTCAGAAAATACTTTTAAGGTAGGTTGCTCAACGTTACCAGTAAGTGTAACACCTGCCACAACATCGTTTGCTGTGGTGTCTGGATTACGTATGGCTTTAATATTTAAAAACGGTTGCTCAATCGAGCCACTAAACCCTATTTGCCCAGTACTAATAATTAAATCTTGGCCAAAAGCTAAATACGTACCATCGATTAAATTTAGCTCGCCGGTGGCAATTATAGGGGCGCCCTGGCTCATTTTGATGGCTAAATCGCCCGCTATTTTCGACTCAAGACCAAACGATTCTATTTTTACATCGTTTTTAACAATCACTTTTAAATTTACATCGTAATCAAACGGCACGTTTTCTGCCGTTTCAGTTTGTTGATCAACAATAATCTCATCGTCGCTCACTTGAACGGCGCCCTCTGGCAGCTCTTCAATCATTACCCTGCCATAAGGCACAATCACTTCGCCAGACAGCTTTAATGCATTATTTGCAAGTCCAATGGTTAAATCAGGCGATACTTTAAACGTAACGCCTTGCTGCGCACGTACAAAAAACTGCTCGCCGTTAACGCTTACATTTACCTCAGGCTGGGCGCCTTGCCAATCTACGTCGCCGGTTAGGTTGATTTTACCGCCTTGGGTGTCGTTTAAATTACCTTTAATTGTGGCGGTGGTTTTATCAAATAAAATGTTTACGTTAGATTTTTGCAATACCACCGGCAATTGCTCACCTTCTAAATTAATATCACTGACATTTAGTTCACCATTTAATAGAGGGTCTTGCAAAGTGCCGGCAACTGCCACGTTTCCTGTTATATCGCCTTTTAATTGCTCAAGGGTTTCGAGAAAGGGATGTAAGTCTGATAGCAATATTTTATCTATATTAAGGTGACCGTTTAATGTTTGCTGATTTTGAATATCATCAATATTAATTTCGGTGGCTATTTTACCTAGCACACTTGAGCGTAAATCGGCCTCTAGCTTACCCGTTTGAGAATCAGTGTAGGCACTGACTTTTAGCGTCTCGATGGGTAATCTAAACCGGTCTTCCTCTGAGGTAAGAACAGCAACAAGGTCGTGCGCATTTAAATTAGCGCGAAGTGTTTTTAATGCGCCCTCGTTCCAATTTGCAGCAAAGTCGCCGCTTATATCGCCACGCGTACGCATGTTATCTGGTAAAAAGTGTTTAAGCTCTTCAAGCGCTAAATTGCTCAACGTGGCATTAAATTGGCCCAAGTTTTTAGTTTGCGCAAGGGTGTTAATACATAGCTCACTTTTGTTTGAGCGCCAGCAATGCGCACTCACATCAAAATCGCTGGTTTGGGTATTAAACATCACCGCAATTTTTTTACTATTACTAAAGCTGAGTTTCTTATCACTTAGCGTTATGTTACTGAGCGAGCTATTCCATACGTCATTATTGAGCTTACCGGTTACTTCAAGTTCAGCAGCGCCTTGCTCTGCATCTATGGCGGCCACCAGCTGATGGTCGGTTTTATCGCCAGTGGCAGTTAGCTCAATACTATTAATTACCTGATCAGCAACCATTGCTGAGCCTACGTTTAAGCTCACATCGGTTTGCCAATCTGCGGCTGTATCGAGCTGACCTTTAAGGGTGAGTTTATTAACGTTTATGTCGTTATACATAAAGTTATCGAGTAATAACGATAAATCAACGGCGGGGGTTAAACGGGGTCCTTTAACTTTTAAATCGGCCTTACCGTTTGCAACGAATGGCAGATTAGTTTGCTCATTTCCGGTAAGTGTTACTTTTCCGTCAACCTGCCAGGTGTCGTCAACTTGCCCGCTCAAGGTTAATTTATTGGCACCGCTACTTAAATACAGGCTGTCTATGTTGGCTTTTAGCGTATTGTTAAGTGTAAAGTTTGAGGCAAATTCAAGCGGTGTTTGGTTCAATGTACCTGCAAGTTGTGTATTATCCATTTGCAAGTGCCAGTTTTGCCCTTCGCTGTTAAAGCGCCCTTCTAGCTGGCCAGAAATATTACTTGTAAGCGCATCTGTTAAGTATTGTGCTTTTAAGCTATTTAACGAACCGATAAAGTCGGCTTGTATGCCCTTTTGCCAATTAACATTACCTTTAAATATTGCACTACTGCCGTTTGCTTTTAGGCTTAAGGTACTTAACTGCGCTTGGCTAAGCGAGCCGTTTAATTGCGTGTTTAATACTACCGCTGGATAGGCACCTAATTGGCTATGCGCTTTTAAACTTAGCGTGTAATCATCCGCATTACCCGAGGCTGATAAATCAACATTATTTACTTTTAGCTCGTTACTTTGAGCGTCAATCAACCATTGCTCAACTTTACCAGTAAGTTCAAACGGATAATTTTTTTGTTTTAGATTAGCCGTTGCCGTTAGATTTAATGGGTACTGACCAATCGTATGTAAATTTATATTTAAATCAGATAGGTCACCACTTAACGCTAAATTCGCTTGGTGCAAGTCGCTGTTTAACGCTACTTTAGCGTTTAATGGTAAATTACCTGCAAGCTCACTAGTTAACTCTGTATTTAATTGCCATTGTTGGTACTGCGCGCTAAGCGTTTGTAAGTTAACTTTTTCATCTTCCACATTTAATACAAGCGCTATATTTTCGATTGTGTGAGTTTGCTCACCTTGCTCAATATCCACCTTTTTAACGTCAAACTGCTCTACCCGTAAATTAAGGGGCGATGTAAATTCTATATCTGGTAACGCAGGTAGCGCTGTTAGCGCCTGGCCTGGATTAGCCGTTGCTTGATTAGATGAGGAGGCTTGCTCTTTAAGCTTTACCAATACATCACTAATAGTTAGGCTTTTTAATGCTAAGGTTGCATCTTCAGCTTTCGCTGCAAGGGTAAAGTTATTTACGGTTACATCAGCACTGGAATGATTTAATACAAATTTGTTTATTGCTACATTTTTAACGGCAATATTAAAGGGAAACGTAATTTTAGTTAATGGCTCTGAGGTGCTCTGTTGTGTGGCTTCGGGTGCATTGCCAAGGGCAAGTTTGATTGACCGCGCACTTACATTTTCAATACATAGGCCATCGCACTGCCACCAAAATAAATCTATTTTAAGCTGCTGCGCTTTAAAATCTGTACTTTGGTTTTTAAAGCTCACATTAAACGGGTTGTTATATAAAAAACGCCCTTTTTTAATCTCGATATGTAAGCCGTCCACCATTTTATTGGCACTATAAGCAATAAATTGATTACCGGGCGCAGTAAATAACAAACAAAATATAATAACGGCAAGCGTGATTAAAACGCCGATGATTGCGGCGGATATTTTTTTAAATACTGACATTAAATTTCTGGCCCTATGGTAATGCTTAAACGTGTGCTTTTACTTTCTTTAGTAAGCCCCCATGCATGGTCTACTTTTACGGGGCCAATGGGTGTTAAATAACGAAAACCAAAGCCTGCGCCCACTTCAAAGTCGTCCGAAAAGTCATTTGTGGCGGTACCGCCATCAACAAATAAAGCGGCACGCCAATTTTGTGCAAATTGGTAATTGTATTCAATAGTACTGGTTAGTAAGTATTTACCACCGATTAAATCACCGTCTTCATCTTGTGGAGAAATAGACTGATAAGCAAAACCACGTACACTTTGATCACCACCGGCATAAAAGCGCAGCGAGTAAGGGACGTTTTCAATATTATCGACCAGCATGGCGCCCACGTTTGCTTTTAAAAAAACTAAATGTTTATCTAAATAGGTTCGCAGCCACGCATGCTGCAGCTGCACCCGCACTAAGTTTGTGGTTGAAAGTACATCATCTAAACCAAACTCAGCCGAAATTAGCCACTGCTCACCCCAATAAGGCGTTGTGCCTCCTTTTGACTTTTTACGGGCATAGCTAATACCGGGCATAAGCATTTCGGTGTTTTCTTCTGGTTCATCACCGATGCGATATGTTTCTTGGTCACGACGTAAAAAGGCCGTGCGTACCCATTTATCTTCAGTTAACCATTGGCGCTGCAGTTGGCCGGTCAGTATTTCACTGTATATGTCATCGGCAAGTTCATCTTCTAACTTGTAACCCACTGATAAACGCCATAAATCGTCGTTAGGGTCATCTACCGGAATGGTGTACGCCATAGAAATATCTTGCTGTTTCTCAGCTACATTTAAATTACTTTCGAGGTAATGCCCGTCTTCTGTGATCCAGGGTTTACTCCATTTAAAACGCACTTTCGGGCCCAGCTCGGTATTAAAGCCACCGCCTACTTCGTAGCTATTAGCAGGTTTGTGTAGCACATCAATATTTATAGGCACTTGTCCGTTGGCTCTTGCTGGTATATCGGCATAAATACGCACGCTTGCAAAATACGGTGTGCTTGAGAGCTCAAGGTTATAATCGGCAATTTGTGTGGCTTTATAAGCTTGCCCTTGGGTAAAAGGTGCAAGTGAACGAATGTATTTTTCTGCGGGGGTTTCGCTGGCAATGATTATATTGCCATACGTGTAGCGCACGCCGGTATCTATATTAAATGTAATAACGGCACTGTTTTTTTGCACTGATACCGCAAGCTTTCGTGCTGGCCATTTAGCATCAAAATAGCCTAGCTCTAATAGCATTGACTCTATTTTTTTATGAGCTGAGTCGTACCTGCCATGATTAAGAATATCGCCCTGGGTTAAATTTAAGTTTTTAATAACGTTTTGTAATTGCGAGTCGTTTTTACCCTCACCATTAAGCGTTATATTAATAGCTTCTATGCGCGTTGCAGGGCCGCGCTCTACTTTAACGATAAGCTCTTTGTCGTCTTTATCAAACTCAATGTCTACCGTTGGGTTGTAATACCCCAGCGCTTTAATACTGCTTTGCACTTGCTTTTTGGCATAGCGGCGCAAGGTTCTAGTGGGTTTTTCGCCAACCAGTTGTTTTAAATAGAGCTCAACGTTACTTTCTAACTCGCCACTAATCCCTTTAATTTCGTAATCTTCAATTACCCTTTGCTCAGCGCTGGCTTGAGTGCTTATAAAAAAAGCTAAAAAAAACACAAAACGTAATAACTGTTTGAACAAGTAAATATCCTTACTTTTTATTCTTTAAAATTTAACCACCAATGAGTTGCATACTACCATAGCCATAATGAGCAACACATTAACTTAATGGTAATCTTGCACCAAATTTCACTCCCTTTTAAAGCCTATAAAGTTAAAATTAATACGCTTTAAAGCAATATTTTGGTTACAATAGTGGCTACGAATACAAAATTAATTTTAAATGAGTTTTTAATGCAATTCCCTGATGATGATAACGGCCAACTTTTAGCCGAAATAGCCGCTGCTGGCGTTGATTTAAGCAAAATGCACCAAATCGATTTTTTCATTTTATTTGAACAACAAGCTGATGCTGAAAAATTTGCCAAAGAAATAATCTCTGATGCATTAGTACAAAGCGCAAACGTTGAAAAGTGTAAAGACACTGGCGTGTGGGAAGTGATTACTCATGTACAAATGGTGCCAGAGCACACATTGCTTGGCCAAGCAGAGCAATACCTTGAAAGTATTGCTAATAGTTACAATGGCTATGGCGATGGCTGGGGTTTAATGGACGAAGACGCCGCTTAACAAAAATCAGTTAAGCTTAGCCGCTTAACTGATTAGCTTTTCTAAAGCTGCCAGTGTAATCAAATAATTTATCAGATACCTTCCAGCCATACTTTTTACTTTTACGCGCGATAACAAAATCGGGGTGCACTAAATCATACTGTGCCTTAATTACCTGCTCAGCACTTTTAAATTCGACAGGCGCTTGCCCCTGTCCTAAGCGTTTACCAAACTGTTTATTAAAAATATACTGCCCGCCTTTACTGGCAAGGTTATATACCTCATCGCAACTTGCACCATCTTCATCAAAGTAGGTTATTTTAATTAAATCATCTTTAAGTTTTACCACTGATAACCCACTACAGCGCAGTACTAAAGCATCTTTTAAATTAAGGGCGTTACGTAGCTTGTCGTCGGGGTCGGCCATTACTGCGCCGCAATCATGGCATTTACGAGCTGCTATATCGTTTTGAGCGCCGCATTGTTCGCACTCTTTAAACCTAAACCGATAATCGCATTGCTCTTTATGGCCTTCGTCATCTTCTAATAAACCTTGGCAGCGCCTGCCAAAATGCTCAACTACTTTGCCATCAGAATCGGTTTTTCCCCAAAAAATATTTGCAAACCCACACCCAGGGCAAAGCACTTGAACGGGCTCATTATCGCTATCACCTTTTTTATCGCCCACCTCAGGGTGAAATAAATCAAAGCCGTTGCCTGCGTAATCTATAACTAAGCAGTCTGTTTTTCCTTCATTTAGCCTAAGCCCACGGCCAACAATTTGCTGGTATAAGCTAACCGATTCGGTGGGGCGTAAAATAGCGATAAAATCGACATGCGGCGCATCAAATCCGGTAGTTAAAACAGAAATATTAACGAGGTATTTTATGTTTTTTTGTTTAAATTGATTTATTAATTTATCGCGTTCTGCATTTGGGGTATCGCCAGTTATAAGGGCACTTTGCTCTGCGGGTAAATAAGTTAAAATTTCTTGCGCGTGCATCACCGTTGCCGCAAATATCATCACGCCTTGGCGGGTTTCACTGTATTGTATTACCTGCTTCAGTATAGCTTGCGTTGCGCGCTCGCTATTTTTTAAAAGCGCATTCATGTCATCAGTCGTATATTGACCAAACGCATTAGTAGCCAGGGACGAAAAATCATAATGACTAATTGCCGCGTCCACTTCATTTGGCGGCGTTAAGTAATTATGTTTGATCATATACCTGAGCGGTAATTCAAATATACAGTTTTTAAATGGACTTTCTTTATTACCTTTTACAAAACCATGGTAATGATGATGGTATATCCACCCCATTCCTAATCTATAAGGTGTGGCCGTTAAACCCAATACTTTTAACTGAGGATTATATTCTTTGAGCGTATTTATAACCTTTCCATATTGGCTTTTTTTATCACCATTTACTCTGTGGCACTCATCAATAATAAGCAAAGAATAATGCTCATTTAATTTATTTAAATTACGCGATAAAGACTGAACACTGGCAAAGGTAACTTGGTGGCTGAGTGATTTTTCTTTTAACCCTGCTGAAAATATACTCGCTTCTAAACCAAAACTTTTATATTTTTGTGCGTTTTGTTCTACCAACTCTTTAACATGTGCAAGCACCAAAATTTTTTGCTTAGCAATTCGCGCAAGCTCTGCAATAACAAGGCTTTTACCCGCACCGGTAGGCAGTACAATCACGGCAGGATCATTTGTTTTTCGAAAATGTAAAACGGTGCGCTCTACGGCCTCTTGCTGATACGGCCTTAATTTATAGCTCATGAAAATAGTAAATAGAATAACCAGAACTGCAGTTTAACAAATACTAAGCGACTGCGGGGAGTTTAAGGTAAGTTTTGGCCAATTAAATCTAGCGTACAAAGCGTAAGCCTTAGCCTAAGGTTTAGTTATTAAGTTATACGCCATTAAAAAGAGAAGCCGTGGCTTCTCTGTTACTTTATTAAGCTAGGTGCTTTTGTAAATCAACACCTTCAAACGCTTTAGGGCGACGACCACGACCGGTCCATTCAATCACTTCGCCATCTACTTCAATACGATACTTAGCTTTTACTTTAGTACGTTTATCTGCAGTACCGTCTTGTAAATCTTCTAACGTAAGTCCTTTTTCTTTTAAAAGATCCAACACTTCCTGTTTAGCTTGTAGCTGCTCAGTATATTTTGCAATCGCATCAGTGATTAATTGTTGTGCTTTTTCTAGCTCAGTTAATGATGCTGTTTTAATAAAAGATCGAACTTCTTTCATTTATATCTCTCTTGCTTGTTGGAGTTAACTTTTTAGTTTCAAAGCAAGTATAAACCCAACAATATATTTTTACCATGAGCAATTTTACTCCATAGCAAAAGGTATAAAAGCAAATACTTTAGCATGAGAAATCAGCATAGAATAAGTATAGTAATGGACTTTAATATCAAATAAAAAATATTTAACCTCTATTAATTTTTTAATAGAGGTTAATAAACTTATAAAGTTAAAGTCTATTTATCAATTTTTACACTACCACGGGTCATCTCTCTCATTGCCTCCTGGCTTAATTTTTCTTGGTAAGCAATTTGTTCAGGTGTTCTACACACTCTTGTTGCAATGTTGCTACCTGTGGTTTTTTCGAGTTTACATATTTTGCCATCGCTTTCACTGGCGTTAAGTGCTGCTGCACTAGTGCAACCTGAAGCTAAAATTACTAATAATACGGTACAAAGATGTTTCATTGTTTATCCTTAATTTAAGTGTGTTGAGGGAGTATGTCATAAGCAATTGTTACTCGTTCCATTTCACTATTTAGGGTATTAGTCCCATGCCAAAAATAGGATGGAAATTGAATAAGTTTGCCTTCCTCTGGTTTTAATGTTGTCTCAGGTAAAAGCTTAGTGTGCATATTAAATCCTGGCTCACCTAGCTTTAACCACCCTTCTTGGTTGGTTGATTCAGATATCAGCGTGGGTATAGATACATAAAATGGTGAACTCATCCAACCTTGGCTGTGATAATGATTTTTATGAAAACCTTTACCTTTCAGAATTACCGACCATGAATCAGTTACTTTAAAATCACCAACATTTCTTTTTAAAAAAGGGTGTTGATTATCTTTTGGAAGCCTTGATAAAAAGCATGACGTTAACTCGTATAGCTCCTGCTTAAGCATTTTTAGTATCGGCAGTTGATAATCAAATAACTTTTCTGCGGTTTGAGAACCATTCACTAAAGATTGCTCTAAAGGATGGTTTTGATAATAATGATACTGTTTTAACGAACCTTTAAGCTCAGTTAAAAAATCATCTATAGAAGCAAAGCCAGAAGGTGTTGCTATTTTCTCCTGCATAACAAATAAATCATAATTGCAGTAATATGAGTACAGCTCGCTTTTTAGTAATCTCAATGCTGTATTTTTAATACACAAGTACTCTTGGTTATATTCGTCTTGATTTAATAACTTATTTATAATGTTCAATGCGTGATCTGGTTTATCTATCGCAATATAGCTTTTGGCTAATTCTATGTACGCGTGATTATTCTTAAACCTATTACTGGCAGCTAAATGGGTCTCTAAAGATTCATCAAATAAGCTGTTTTCACGTTCGTAATCACCCACTATAGAAAACGCTTTTTGTGGGCAATTGCTTTGAGAGAGTATTTGCTTTGCTATTTTGTAAGCCTCAGTTTGCTTACCCGATGTATAAAGCTTTTGTGCAAGCTCAGCTTCCAGTGCAGTATTTTTTCCAGTTATTTTTAAAGCATGGTTATATGAGGATAAAAAACCAGAGTCTGCAGTTTCCCATAGCATTTGGTTTAGCCAATGATGACTGTCTAAATCTAGCGGGTTGATAGTTGTTAGTTCTGTATATATTGCTTTGGCTTTTTTAAACTTACCGGCTAAGTGATAGCAGCTGGCCATATTTTTTTTAGCTTCAACTAAACCAGGGCTTAATTTTAAGCTTTGCTCAAAAGTTATAATTGCTTTATCCCAAAAGCATAAAGCTTTTAAAGCCAACCCTTTACTATTGAGAATACTAGCATCAGCACCAAAATTGCGAATATAATCATCTGTGAGCCTATCGACCTCAGTAAACTTCTCAAGCTTTAAGTCTGTTTTTATTTTTGCACTGAGAATAACTGCATTTTGAGGGGATAGTGTAAATGCTTTATCAATGTATTCTTTTGCCTTAGTAAATTCATTCTTTTTAAAGTACAAAACAGAGGTATTATAAAGTGTTTCTATATCGTCACTATATATAGCCAATACATTTAAATATTGTTTTATTGACTTATCAGGTTCACCCAACAAGTTATATAATTTTGCTTTATTTACATTTAAATGAAAATGACGTGGACTTAGTTTAATACCTTTTTCAATCTCGGCTAAACATAATATATAATCTTTTTTCTTTTGGTATGCTATAGATTTTAAGTGATGAAGGTGCGCTACAATACTCGATTCATTACTTTTAATCGAATTAGCAATTTTTAATGCCTTAAGGAGATTATTATTATTAATTTCCTTAAGGATTAAGTTGCTTACATCTTGAAATGACATGCCTTGGCTTTGCATATGTTCTCTTAAATAATAAAAAGGCCGATAATATACCGGCCTTAGCATTAAAGCTTATGCTTAGAATGAAATAGTTGTACCTACAAAGAAGTTACGACCGATGTACTTATACAACGTAGTATCTGTATTGGCATCATCATAATCGCTGTAATATGGAGGCTCTTCATCTGTTAGGTTATCTATACCACCACGTAACGAAACATGCTCGTTAAGTTGGTAAGTACCACTTAGTGTATGTGATACAAACGAGTCAGCTTCTGGTGAATAGTAATCCGCAGGGTCTCCATCAAATAATGCAACTGATTCTGTAACAAGCGAATCTACATACATCACTTTGTATGAAACAGTCCAATCATCACCGGCTGCACGTAAGCTTACATTATGTTTCCACTCAGGAATTGAGCCAGAACCACTTGATGCAACACCTACGTAATCTTGAATAGGCTCACCAGCAAACTCTTGTACTTCCCATTTAGAGATGTAAGAAGCTTCCCAATCAGCTCTCCACGCTAAGCCAGCAGCGTCAAAGCTATATTGAGCGTTGAAATCTACGCCCGATAGGTTCCAAGTAGAAAGGTTTTGATCAAGTGATGGAGTACCATCAAAGTTACCCGTTGCATCACGTACAACACCTTCACAAAGTGCAAAAGAACCACCTTGTCCACCTTCTTCACCCGCGCTATAACATTTATCTAGCTTAGTCGTAATACCAACAGAGCTTATTACGTTATCTACTTCAATATCGTAGTAATCAACAGTAAAGCTTAGCCCTTCAATTGGCTCAACAACAAGACCAACTGTAAATGTATCAGCAGTTTCAGGACCTAGGTCTGGGTTACCGCCAACAACCGCACGAAGTTGACCACTGTTTTGTGCAAACGTACCATCTGAAGGAATTAGGCCGGCTGCTGCATCAGAAGCACAGGCTGTTTGGTATCTAGAATCAAAGCCAGCACCACCAAAACCAGTACAAGGGTCTGTATAATTGGTGAAGCTATCTGACTGACCACCGTAAAGCTCACTTACACTTGGTGCGCGAAATGCTGTTGATAATACAGAGCGAAGCATAACTTCGTCTGTCATACGCCAAGTTAGACCTAACTTATAAGTAGTATCTGATCCAAATGTATCGTAGTCAAAGTAGCGAAGCGCAGCTTCTAAATCTAAAGACTGAACCAGTGGTAAATCATTCAATAGTGGAACAACAAGCTCTACATATGCTTCGTCAACTTTATAGCCACCAGAAGTTGGCTGTACAGCATTACCTGAACCGATACCTGATGAAGAGAATGCATCTGGTTGATTAAATGCTGATTCTTCACGGTGCTCTAGACCAAATGCAAAGCCAACAACACCAGAAGGCATTTCAAATAAATCACCCGAAATTGAAGCGCCTAAGTGGTGCATTTCTGTACCTGAAGTACCCTGATCGGTGTAACGCAAGTAATCGGCATCTGACTGTGAAAGCGCGCCTTCACCGAAGTAGTTAATACATGGAGCAGATGCATCGTTGCCTGTAACCGTGTAGTCACTAGGCGAACCTGTAACCGAGACACCTTCACAGTTTTCATTTACTGACGCTATCATTTTGTCTACGTTGATGTAGTTTTTAGAACGGTCAATAGCGCTATTTCGACCATATGTATAGAACACATTCCAAGCGTATTGATCAGCGATAAAGCCCTCTAAACCAGTTGTAAATTGTGCTGTATTTACTTCTTGCTCAAATACACGGCCACCCATTTCTGACATACGACGCAGTGGTAACATGTCTACATTGTCGCCAGGAGTTGCAAAATCATACAAGCCTGAGAATGGGTAAACTTCTGGATTTTGACTTAATACCCAACTACGACCATCTACACTGTATGTGTAGTTGATAGGCGCTGGTGCCATTTGTTGCGTTGAGGTACGGTTTGTATAGTACGCTTCTGCAAAAAAGTTTAAGTTATCTGCTAATTCATAATTACCTAACACGCTCACATTATAACGAGTTGCAGGCGTAGATAAGTATGAAGCAGAAGAGTAGTTATAGGTATCGTTGCCTTCGCCACTACCCACATATGTGTGATAGCCAGTATCAGTTGATGAACCGTTACCGCCAGGCTCAAACTGAACTCTTCTACCATCATCTAAGATTGCATTCATACCTAAAGAGTTACCAGAACCGGCACAAAAACGCTCACCGCCACTTTCAGCGTATGGACATGCTGAATAATCTCGGTCGCTAGCACGTACAGTACCACGGTCGTAAAAACCAACGTTTACAACAATATTACCTTTATCACTGCTCACACCAAAGGTGCTACTTAAGCTAGCTTCTTCACCGTCACCTTCACCTGTCTCTGCATAGCTGGCATCTAGCTCAAAGCCTTCAAAGTCATCGCGCATGATAATATTAACCACACCAGCAAGAGCATCAGAGCCGTAAACAGCTGATGCTCCGTCTTTTAAAACTTCTATGCGTTTTACAGCGCTAAAAGGAATGGCATTAAGATCCACGGTAGAAGATGCACCAGTACCTGAGGCAATCATACGACGTCCATTAACAAGTACCAATGTACGTGATGAACCCATACCTCTTAAGTTAACAGTTGCATTACCATTACCGCCATTATTTACAGCAGCAGTTAATCCGCCCGACTGAGCGGTAAGGTTTTGTAACGCATCGGAAATATTTGAAATACCCTGAACTTTCATATCTTCAGTAGTAATAATGCTCACTGGTGAAGCGCTTTCAAGATCTGCACGTTTAATTCGTGAACCGGTAACCTCTATACGCTCTACCTTTTCAACTCCCTCTTCAGCAGCAATTGAATTTGCTGAAAATACAGCTGTAGATGCCGTACCAAAAGCAATCGCTAAGCGCACCGCTTTTGAAACTTGGTTATTTAACATTGGATTCTCCCTGAAATAATTTTATTTATATATTTATTATTTTAGCCATTAAATAAATAGCTTAAGAAGTGAAAGTACCGCTTCTTTTGTGAATGTTAGTATCAATATATAAACATAGTCAACACATTAAAAACCAATAATTCACATCAATTTAAATATAATTAATATTAGTTTATTTCGATAAAGGGGACAAAAAATAAAGTATGAATATACCAATAACCGGAACAATGCATTTTTGAAAATAAAACGTAAAATACCTCTACTTATTTACATTTTTAAAGGTGTTAACAAGGTAATTTAAAATTTATAAATGACAAGGTGACCAAGAACAATGTTTAACAAGTCGCCAAAAAGTAAAGGAATCGGGAGCTGCAGCTCGTATGGCCTTTGGAATACCATCAAAGCTGCTAGATTATTAATGTGCAGAACAGAACAAATTTTAGTAATGGGGCTAGCTATTTGCGTCCTTTGTAAAGCGTTCCGATATATTCATTATTAGAGTCAACTAAAGCCTCTTTAAATGTTTTATCGCCTAACAATAACAACTGGCTAATATCCTGAGAGTTTAACGCCGCTTGCTTTAAGTCACTTAACCTAAAGATCAGCCCTTCGAGCTCTTGAGTAAATAATTGATAAGCGCGTTCTAAATCAATTTTCCTATTATTCAAAATAAACTGAAAAAAGTCGGGATACCGTGTTCCATTAACTGCGTGAGAGTGTACTTGCCTTTCAAGTTGGATAAGGTTATTTATTGTTTTTATCAAGCTATTGACCTGAGCATTATCATCTTTTTTCAGCTCATCAATTAGTTGCTTTAAAGGAGTTAACAAGTCACTACGTACACGTACTGCAGACTCCAATATAAGCACATTTGGTTTAACTATATCTGAATCTATTTCGTGGCAAACAATTTGATATAACCCACCCGGTTTTAATACCCTAAATAATTCAGAAATGCTCTTCGAAAGCTCACTGTATTCAATTGCAAATTGAGCCACTATCGCATCAAATTCATTATTTTCAAAAGGTAAGGACTCTGCACTTACATCTGATAAAATACTAGAGTCGGGCACGCCTGTAACGCTCTTTGCCACTGTTGCTTTATCAATACCAATAAAGCTCAGCTGATCTTTACAACTATCGTGTATAAGCTGTATCAGTGCACCATTGCCTGTGCCTATGTCTAGTATTTTACACTGTGGACTAAGCTCAGTAGCAAAACTTGTCCAGCTCTGCTTGAGCTTGCCTGTATAGTTTTTCTTAATATCCTGCCCAAATGAAGTTAAATACCCTTGAGACCAATACTCACTCCAATAATTTTCCATAAAAAATCCCCATAAAAAAAGGGCTGAATAAATTCAGCCCTATATATCAACCTGTTTCTAATTAATATTAGAAGCTAATTGAGTAGTTTACACGGTAATCACGACCAAAGTTGTTGTAAAGGTCTTGGTTATCCCATGTACCAGCTGAAGAAAGAACTGGGTCTTCGTCAGTTAAGTTACTTACAGTAAATGTTACAGCGCCGTAAGGACCTGCATTGTAGCTGTAAGTTAAGTTATGGATTAACCAGCTGTCTAAATCACCTGATTGCTCGTAGAAACCATCGCCATCTTCATCAACTTCAGTTTCAGACGTGCTTGCTGTGTAAGTAGAGTTCCAAGATACTGTATGATCATCAAGTGACCAAGAAATTGTTGCTACTGACTTAAGATCAGGTTGGCCAGACCAACCAGCAGTGTCTTGTACAACACCACCCACTTCAGAATCGTATGAAAGTGTTACACTGTTAACATTGTTAAAGCGGA
Source organism: Pseudoalteromonas sp. Angola-30 (assembly GCF_028599215.1). Lineage (NCBI taxonomy): Bacteria > Pseudomonadati > Pseudomonadota > Gammaproteobacteria > Alteromonadales > Pseudoalteromonadaceae > Pseudoalteromonas > Pseudoalteromonas sp. Angola-30. The sequence continues at coordinate 365,183 of NZ_JAQREI010000003.1, read as the reverse complement.
AGTCACCAAAATCAGTCTCTACGTTTGCATTAATAGTGAAATCAAAACCTTCGATTTCAAAACCAGCACCGTTAAAGTAAGAAGTACCTGCTTCGATTAGCGTACCTGAAGCAGAGCGCTTAAGGTAGAAAGTTTCATCAGACGTATCTGTATCAACACCTACTGCAGTGATTAGGCCAGCAGCCTCATCAGATAATAAGCCTTGTAGAGATTTAGACTGAATAACATTATCAATAGAAAGTTGGAAGTAATCTAACTTAAAGCTTAAGTTATCGTTTACATCCCATGCCACACCTAAGTTGATGTAATCTGAAGTCTCTGCCTCAAGCTCTGAGTTCTGAGTATAGTATGTGTTGTACTGACGTGATGTAGTAGAACCGTTATTATAATCGATTGCAGATTCAGCAGAGAATGTACGTGCTGCATTAAGTAAATCAAGGCCTGGTGCACGGAACGACTCAGAGTAAGAACCACGAATCACTACGTTATCAGCAACCTGCCAGCGAGCAGATACTGCTGGAGCAACGTTGTCACCAAAGTCAGAGTAATCATCGTAACGAGCTTTTAAGTTCACTTCTACTGTATCAGAAACTGGTAGTACTGATTCGAAGAAAACAGCTGTCACATCACGGTCACCCATTGAAGAGTTACCAGCAGAGCCACCGATTAAGCCAGCTTCAGATTGACCATCGTAAATATCTTCGTAAGTTTGTTCAAAATATTCAACACCTACATAGTGAGCAACAGCACCACCTGGTAGTTCAAATAAGTCAAAACCTAAACCAGCAAAGTATTGGTCAAAAGTAGAGCCTGAGTTTTGTAACGTAGTCGACTTCATGTTGGCAATGCCTTCATCAGAGCCTAAATCGATATCGTTAGCTTCGTTGTATGCTAAACCACTGTAAGAAAGGTAGTACTCACCTACAGATTTGTTATCTGCTTTATTGTGGTGGTAGTAAACTTCCCAAGAAGCGTTGTTCCAATCTAAGTCACCACGTAAACCAGCTGTTAAATCTTGGTTGTAATCATCTACGTTACCATCACGTGTACCAATACCTACCCAACGGAATAAACCATATGCACCGTCTTCACCGTATGGGTTATGCGGGTTATCAGCTGCCATGTTTTCCCATGCTGCAGCCGGTGGAGCGTAACGACCAAATGAAGAGTTTTGTACAAACATTGTTTGAGCAAAGAACTCTATGTCGTCTGTTAGCTCGTAGTTAGCACTAACATATAATGTGTTACGGTCAATTGATGCTGTGTTGTAAGATACATTAGCGAATGCATACATACAGTACTCAGAACCTGGGCCCCAATCTTCGTTTGCATCAACGCGGCGGAAAGTATCTTCACCGTATTCAGAGATTAAATCATCACATAAAAGTGAAGCTGACGCTGTAGAAAAATCAGGTGAAAGTACAGTAGCGCCAAAGTATGACCAACCTACAGTATCTGCAGTGTAAGCTTCAATGTCGCCATCACCGTCTAAATCACCAAGCTGAGCTTTAGTGTAGTCACGGTCAGCATCTGAAATACCTTTACGAGATTGGTGATCGAAAGAGAATGTAATGTTACCTTTATCGTTTGAAACACCACCAACTACAGAAAACTCTGTAGAAGTAGTACCTTCATCTTGGTCACGGTGACCCGCGCCAATGTTGAAAGTTAAACCTTCAAAGTTCTCTTTCATAATTACGTTAACAACACCTGCCATTGCATCAGAACCATAAATAGAAGATGCACCTTCAGTCATGATATCGATACGTTCAACAGCAGCCATTGGAATAGCATTAAGGTTAGCAGAAGCACCACCTAATGTTGGTGAACCTGGGAAACGGCGGCCATTTAAAAGTACTAAAGTACGACGTGAGCCAGCACCACGTAAATTGATAGTTGCTTGAGATTGTGCTGAGCTACCAGAACGCTCTGAGAACGAACCGAATGAGTTTAATGAACTAGAACGTAGTGCATCTGCAACTGTGTAGTCACCTTCTAGCTTGATATCAGCAGAAGTAATAGATACTACCGGAGAAGCACCCTCTAAATCTGTACGTTTGATACGTGAACCAGTTACTTGGATGCGTTCTACTTTCTCTGCAGACTCTTCTTCTGCAGCAAATGAACTTGACGAAAATGCAGCTGTTGATACTGCACCAAATGCAATCGCTAAGCGAACTGCCTTTGAAACTTTATTATTTAACATTTGATTCTCCCTGGGTCACCACTTGTTAGAAGCGACTATTATTTAATTATTTTTTGTTGTCACAGTTTGTTAACAGCGACTAAACTAAATACTAAACAAAAAATATCTAAAAGCCAACTACTGTTAACCAAATATTAATTAAAAAAGGGTTTTTTATTGTTTTTTAGCTTAGATGAGGAATAACTGTACAAAAATAAAGCTAAAGCGTAGATTATGCAATCAAAAATTGCATTAATAGGTACAAGTTAGAATAGTTCGAACTGTTTTAGCTCGAAACTGTTTACGTTAACGTTAACAAATTGCGTAACCATTTCTAATAAAGGTACAATTTGTTTGTCTATATACAATGGGTAGTCGTAGCTATGCAGCCCTTGATACAGCTCAACACCGTGGGTTGTGTAAACAAATGTAACAAATTCACCTCTTTTTAGCGTAAATTCACTATTTTGTTTCTGAAACTTTTTTACTGCTTGCACATGTGGAGGGATATTTTTTTGATAGTCGGTTAAGTTTTGACCTAAACGTTTTTTAAAAACCAGCAAATGATCAAATTCGCCGCGTAAAAGTTTACTAATGTAATCGTTTACAAGGTCATTTATTTGCTCTGGTTGCTCAAAAAGGAGGGTAAATAAATCAAATTGGAACTGTTGAGCCAGTTTAGTCCAGTCACTTCTTACGGTTTCTAAGCCTTTAAAAACCAATTTTGATTCATCCGGCTTTATTAACTGCCCCACATAGCGTTTTTTAGACCCCACACTTTTACCTCTTATGGTGGGTAAAAAGAAGGGGCTGTAAAGCGATTCAAACTCTATTTCTAAATGGCTAGTTAAATTATGTTTAGCGTGTATGTTTTGCTGCCACAATGTGTTTATGTGTTTAGCTAACTGTTTACCTATTTTATTACACGCCTCAACACTTAAATCATCCGTTAATTTTACAAAGGTCGAATCGGTATCTCCATAAATAACACTATAACCTTGCTCTTCAATCCACTTTTTAGTTTGCAGCATTATCTCATGGCCACGCAAAGTAATAGAGCTTGAGAGTCGAGGGTCATAAAAACGACAGCCTTGTGAGCCTAATACACCATATAAACTGTTCATTATTATTTTAATGGCTTGGGATAGCATTAAATCGTGATTATCTTTTGCCCGCTGGCGCTGTAGCGCTAGGCTTTTTATAAGCGCTGGTAAATGGTGCTGCTCTCTTGAAAATAATGCGTTATTAAACCCTTCAATACTGTTTTCAGGGTTTTCAATTCCTTCTATTAGTCCAAGCGGGTCTATATAAAAGGTTTGCATAATACTGGGGTACAGGCTTTTAAAATCAAGCACGATGACATTTTTATACAGCCCCGGTACCGACTCCATAACATAACCACCTGGGCTTTCAAACGTTAGCCCATGGTCGCCCATATTAGGTGCTACATAACCGCTGCGATGTAATAAAGGCAAATACATGTTTACAAAAGCCGCCACTGAGCCGCCGCGCTTTTCTAGCTCAAGGCCTGTTAATTGTGTCCGAATAACAGCAAAATCGAGAAGTTTTAGCTTATCGAATATTTTATTAACGAGAATGCAGTCTTGACGATTGTAGTTAGCGAGCGCGAGTTTATCTTCATTAAATTGACGAATAATTTCTTGTAAGCTGTTACTAGATTCAATTAATTTAGACTCGCCTAAAATTTCTTTAGCTACATTAGCAAGTGAAAAAGTTTCAAAACTATAAGTGGCATTTTTTAGAGTATCAATGCCATCAATTACACAGCGCCCGGGAATAGAAACCCTTGTAAAATGGCCTTTTCGAACATATAAAGGAAGGTTTCCTCTTCCTAGTAATAGTTTTACCCCCAGTGCCACAGAGCGCTCATAAATAACTGCAAAATCAAACTCAATAACATTCCACCCAATAATAATATCTGGGTCGCACTGCTTAATAAGTGTTACAAGTTGCTGTAATAGTGCAACCTCGTCTTCGCACCATATAATAGTATAACCAATCACTGGGTCGTGATGCTCAGGCTCTCCAATCATGATTACGCAATCTAAACCACAGCCTACCAAGCCAATAGAAAACAACACCCCACTTTCATTGCACTCTATATCAAGTGATAGCTTAGAAAGCACAGGCGTATAGTCAGCGTTGTTTTTTAATTTAGCATCTAAAATTTCAGTGTAATGTGCATGATCCACTCGTTTACCCGTGATCCACGCCCCGCCTTTAATAAAGCGCTCCATTAAATAGCGCTCAATGGGCCTTATATCATCTTCATAGAGTGTAATACCGCGACTTTTTAACGCTTTGCTCGCGCTATAAAAGTGTTTGAGTGAGTAAAAGTAACAGCCACACATATCTTGCTGCTGAAAGTTTTTAAGTGAAAGAGGTTTAATTAAAAAGTTTAGTGATTCGGCAGATAAAATGGCTTGAGCTGCTTTTTCATCTGAGTTTTTTATAAAAAATAGTGCGGTTTCATTCTCAGAATTTGTCTTTATTGGTCCATTATCGGTAGCAAACCAAATTTCATATTGTAAACCCTGAGCGCTATCGTGCGCTTGTGCAGAAAGTACAAAACCAGATGTTAAATACACTATCAATAAACCTTACTTATATTTTGTTTTTCTACTTTAGGGCCATGAACGTTAAGGATTGAAAATTGTTCAACCTCAAAATATAAACAGGCCATAATAGGGAGTAATTTATAAACTTAAAAAATCGCCGCATTAATTTACTAAATTAATTTCATCCTTGCTTGTAGTTACACGGTTATAACTCTAAAATCCATACACTGTAATTATATACATATTTTAGGTTTATCTCCCCATGCTTTCTGACCAACTAAAAAAAACAATTAGGCAAGTACACCAGCATGTGGCTAGTAACCTTACTGATTACCGCCCACGCAGTAGCCAAAACTACCTTGTTGCCGAAATAGCAAAGACGCTAGCTGGCGAATACCATAAAAAACAGCGAATATGTGTTATTGAGGCTGGCACAGGGACTGGTAAATCACTTGCTTATTGTTTGGGCGCGTTACCGCTTGCCCTTGCTCAAAAAAAGAAGCTGGTTATATCTACTGCTACCGTGGCCCTACAAGAGCAATTAATAGCAAAAGAGCTGCCTTTTTTTAAAAAACACTCTGGGCTCGACTTTAAGTTTGACCTAGTAAAAGGTAGGCAACGCTATATATGTGCCCATAAATTACATAACGCTGTTAATGGCGATAGCCAAACGCAAATGGAGTTTATGCCCACACTTACCTCGCCGCTAAGTGATATGGAAACTAAATGTTTAAAAGGCCTTTACGATGCCTATGTAAATAAAAAATGGCAAGGCGACAGAGATAGTTGGGCCGACACCATACCCGATAGAGTGTGGAACTTAATCGCATGCGATAAACACGCTTGCCAACGCCAAATGAAAGCCCATCAAACCTGCCCGTTTCAGCTTGCTCGTAATCAGCTTATGCAAATGGATGTGCTTGTTATTAACCATTCACTGCTACTGGCAGATCTGGATTTAGGGGGCGGTAAAATTTTACCCGAACCCGATAACACCATTTATGTAATAGATGAAGCGCACCACCTTGCGCATATTACCCGCGACTTTTCATCGGCAGCGGCCACTATTAAAGGCACCATTGATTGGCTCGATAAGCTCACCAAATTTAGTGGCAAAATGTCTAAGGTATTAGTGGGTCAAAAGGCCATTGGTCAAAATTTCAAATTGTGCGATAGCATTAACGATGCAAATAAAGACTTAAAAGTGGTGCGTGATATTCTTGATAATGCCGACTTTGAATACTCAAAAGACGATACATATCGTTTTGAGCATGGCGAAATACCAAAATCATTGCACAACAAAGCTAAAGATATAAGTGACGCCACTCTAGATGCACTACGTTGTTTAAATAAAATGCACGATACCCTCACTCAAGATGTAAGCGATGGCGATATAAAACCCTACGTTGCCGACCCTGTTTTGGCCGAAAGCGGACACTATATAAACCGCTTAGAGCAATTAAATAAGCTGTGGTATAGCTATGCAAATAAAGGCGAAGGCACACCTCACGCAAGGTGGATCAAGCGTTTAGAATATAAAAACCATCACGATCACCTATTAAGTGATTGCCCTATCGAAGTTGGCTACTACTTAAAAGACAAGCTATGGAATGAATGCGCAGGGGCGGTACTATGCTCGGCGACTTTAAGTGCTCTCGGTTCGTTTGACCACTTTGCCTATGAAAGCGGATTAGCAAAAGAAGAAGGCGTTAAGTTTATTAAAGTGCCCTCACCTTTTGATTACCCTAAACAAGCAACCTTGCGTATCCCGGTAAGTAAAATTGAGCCAACCGACAAAGCATTTAGTGACCATATAGCGCAAACTTTGCCTGAGTACTTAAATACAAAAAAAGCTAATTTGGTATTGTTTGCCTCGTACTGGCAAATGGACCATGTGGCTAAGTTTCTTAGAACAAAAGGTTTTAACTTATTAGTACAAGGCGAAATGTCGCGCGAGGCATTATTAAAAAAACACACCCAAAATATTGATAGCGGTAAAGGTAGTATTTTATTTGGTACGCAAAGCCTCTCAGAAGGGCTTGATTTACCAGGTAAATATTTAGAAAACTTAATAATTACAAAAATACCGTTTGCAGTACCTACATCACCAATAGAAGAAGCCCAAGCCGAATTTGTACAAAGTAAAGGCGGTAATCCATTTTTGTCTATAACGGTGCCCGATGCAGCAAAGAAATTGGTACAAAGCTGTGGTAGACTGCTGCGAAAAGAGAGCGATGAAGGCCGTATAACCATTCTCGATAGACGCTTAGTTACCAAGCGCTACGGCAAAGCCATGCTCGACACCTTACCACCTTTTAAAAGACAAATAGATTATTAATGTTTGAACTTGCTTTAGATCCCACAACACTGGCAGTTTTATGTGCCGCGGCCCTTGCTGCTGGCTTTATTGATGCAATTGCCGGCGGCGGTGGCTTATTAACAGTCCCTGCACTACTCACCGCTGGCTTGCCACCGCATGTAACGCTTGGCACCAACAAGCTTGCGGCAAGCTTTGGCTCATTAACGGCCAGCTACACGTATTATAAAAAAAATCTATTTAGTCCTAAATTTTGGGCAAATTCCATTTTTGCTACAGCCATAGGCGCTGTGATTGGTACGTTAATAGTCGATCACTTAAGTATTGAATTTTTAAATAAGCTTTTGCCTATCATTATTATTATGGTGGCCTGTTATAGCTTGTTTGGTAGTTTAAGCACCACACAGGGCGATGATTTACCAAAAGTAACACCAATACTTAAACTAAAGCAGTGGTTACAGGGCTTAGCGTTAGGTTTTTTTGATGGCGTAGCAGGCCCAGGCGCCGGTACTTTTTGGACCGCATCTAATAGTTTATTTTATAAAATGAGCTTACTGCTTAACTGTGGTTTAGCCCGTTCAATGAACTTTGTATCTAACTTTATATCGCTTATTACCTTTGTGGCACTTGGTCATGTAAACTTTTTATTAGGCCTTATCATGGGCTTTTTTATTATGTTAGGTGCTTGGATTGGTGCTCACTCAGCCATTCGCTTTGGCGGTAAGTTTATTCGCCCTGTTTTTAACACTATGGTTATACTGCTAGCATTAAAACTGATTTACGAGGCTTATTTGTAAATGCAAACCCACGCGTTAGATAAATTACGCCAACAAGTTGCTACGCTTAAACAACAAGCTGAGCAATTTGATAAAGCTAAATTGTTTTCTAAAAACCGCTATATGCAGGCGCAGCCTAGTTTATTTGACCGCGGCGTATTTAGTACTAAAAGCATGAACCTAACTGACTACGTAACAGAAATTGAAGACGAAATTACCAGCTTACCACCCAGTGATCATCGCCATGCTTATGCTTATGCACTCGAGCGCATAGGTAATCAAGTACAAGCTGTATTTAGTGTTATTAAATCGACCCCCATCTGGGCAAAAGAAAACAAAAGCCAGTACAAACCTAGGCCAAAAAATACGGTTTATAAGCAAGCCGTAAAAAAAATAATGCAATCGTCGCACGAGCTATACGACGAGCTTAAACAAAACCATGAGTTTGAACGACGCTTAGTGTTAATGATTGAAGAGCGTAAACTACAAATGGAAAAAGCCAGCCCAGCGCAAGCACAAAAACTTAATATGGAAATTTTAACCACGCATGCGCGTTTAGGCCGCTGCCGTAAAGCTATTTCGGCCACCGAAGATAAAATTCAACAAGTCGAAAAACAACAATTACGCTAATGCAGCTTTTTTACCACCCGCTTTACAGTGCTTTAACGCTTCCTGAGCGCCACCGTTTTCCTATCCAAAAATACCAAATGCTAAAAGCAGAAATAGAACGCTTAGGCTTTGGGACTACACAGTTTAATACACCAACCAAAGCAACGCCCGAGCAGCTTGCACTGTGCCATAGCCAAGGCTACATAAATGATTTTTTAAACGCCACGCTCAGTAATAAAGCAATTAAAAAAATGGGTTTCCCGTATTCATGCGAATTAGTAGAGCGTACGCTACTTTCAGTCGGGGCCAGTATTCAAGGCAGCGAATACGCACTAAAACATGGTTTTTGCGCTAATTTAAGTGGTGGCTATCATCATGCATATAGCGATTACGGCAGTGGCTTTTGTATTTTTAACGATTTGGCTGTGGCTGGCGCGCATTTAATCAATACAAACCAAGCCGATACCGTATTAATATTTGATTGTGATGTACACCAAGGCGATGGCACGGCACAAATTACGCAACATAATAACGCTATAGTTACTTGCTCTATTCATTGCGAGCAAAATTTTCCGCGCTTAAAGCAATACTCCGATTACGACTTCGCCCTACCTGCCAACACATCAGATACCGAGTACTTAACAACGCTAAAACAAGCCCTCGAATTTTGCGTGCGTATTCATAACCCCGATATTATTTTATATAACGCAGGGGCTGATATTTACGAAAAAGACGAGCTAGGGTTATTTAACGTATCGCTTGAAGGGGTTTATGCGCGCGATCATTTTATGGTTGACTATTGCAAAGCCCATAACATCCCACTTATGTGCGCTTTAGGTGGCGGTTATCAGCGTAATTTAAATGCGTTAATTAATGTTCATAAACAACTATTTAAAGCTGCTATCGATTTATTTTAGTGCTTAGTATACACTCAAATAAACGGACTCTATAAAAGGCGCTAGCACGATGCGACTGCACGACGACATACATAACTTTTACGAAAAAATTGTGGTTGAAGAAATCATTAAACGTAAACTAGATAAAGTTTACAGTGAAGATGTAATGGCCGATTTTTGTTGCACGGTACTTAATCAATTGCCGCCACGTTATATTAGATACGATGTAGATATGGCCTTTTATTTACCACAAAGTGAACGTATTCACATGGAAGAGCGCGTACAAACCGCTATAGACGTTGCTATTAGCCAAATTTCAAAAAAGAAAGATTTAGATGACCAGCCCACTTGATAACGCCCCTACACATGTAAAACTGGCAGTAGATTTAATTATGCTTTTGGAGCAGCACGAGGTTGCTCCAGAGGATGTATTAAAAGCGCTCGAAATTGTAAAAAGTGACTTTGAACAAAAACAAGCCACCGCTTAGCATTACTCTTTTGTTTGCACTTCGTATTTAGTCACAGTGCCCTCGTGTTTGTTACAATCAATTTTAATCTCGCCAAACGTGCGTCTTGGGGTTGTTGAGCGGCGGCACGTCATTTTTTGTGCTTTACTGCCATATTGGCTTATGTACAACGCAACGGTTTCGTCTATTTTAAGCTGTTGCGCCGAAGTGGCTGCGTTATAAAAGGTATTGTATTGCGCCTGCCAACTTTCAACTCCAGCCTCTTTTGCAACGCCTAGCCACCCCATACCCATGTTAGTGGATTGTGTTAAGTACTGCCCTTTTAAAAACATAAACGATAATGTGTATTGCGCGCTTTTATACCCAAGTGCTGCAGGGTCTTTTAGGTACATAAAGGCTTGTTTATAATCTCCTTTTTTATACGCTTTTATGCCATTGTACTCATGTTTTTTCATGGTTATGTCATCGTATAAATTAATAGGCGTAGACCCACAACCACTTAATAAACCCACTCCCATAATTGCTGTGATCAGTAAATATCGGCTCATGACTATTCCTTTTTTATTATTTTTATATGCGAGTACCGAATCTGGCTTACAGTTAATGCAAAGCCTGTTACTCTGTAAATTAATTTGTATAATTAAAATACTATCATGAGCTTAGCAAGTTTACTTCGGTTATTTTTTCTGGCTGCAATTTGGGGCGCGTCATTTTTATTTATGCGAATGGCAGCAAACAGCTTAGGCCCAGCGGTGTTAATAGAGTTTAGAGTTGGCTTTGCCGCACTCACCCTCTTTATTGTGGCGCTGTACTTAAAACGCCGCTTGGCGTTTACTGCGCACACAAAGCACTTTTTTATAATTGGCGCACTTAACTCCGCCCTACCCTTTTTACTGTTTGCTTATGCCGCGCAAACGATTAGCGCCTCTACTTTATCTATTTTAAATTCTACAACGCCCATATGGGGCGCGGTGGTGGGCATTATTTGGAGCAAAACCAAACCGACTAAAAGCATGGTGTTAGGTTTGCTGTTGGGTTTAATAGGCGTGGCAATTTTAGTTGGGCAAAATCATTTTGTATTAAATAGTCAGTCACTTATTGCGATTGCAGCAGCGCTAAGCGCCTCCCTGTGTTATGCCATTGCATCCCATTATACAAAAAATGCCCCTAAGCTTGCCCCGTTCGATAACGCACACGGCTCTATGTGGGCAGCCAGTTTTATAGTACTGCCCCTTATACTTTTTATGCCAATGCGCGAAGTACCTAGTACCAACGTTATGCTTGGCGTATTAGCACTTGGCGTGGTGTGTACCGCACTTGCTTATATTTTATTTTTTAAACTTATTGACGATATAGGCCCAACCTCAGCTTTAACGGTCACGTTCTTAATTCCGCTATTTGGCATTTTTTGGGGGCATTTAATTTTAGATGAGCAAATAGGACCAAATACGTTACTCGGCGCATTATTTGTTATTGTGGGTACTATGCTGGTTACTGGTTTTTTACCACGAAAAAAGCACTTAGCTAAAACAAGCAAAGTGCCTTAAATTTTATATAGCATTATAGTTTAAATAAATTGTGGGTCTTTTGGCGCGTCGTGGCGGCGCGTTATATAAAGCACACAGTCGGTTTGGCTATTATTGCTATAGGCTCTTACGTGCTCAATAGGCACTGAAAAAGTATCACCTTGGTTAAGCGTTAATACTTCATCACCTAAGTCGATTGTTACGCTTCCTTGATGAACAAATATAACCTCTTCTTCAAAGCGAATATGAGGCGCAACCTGTGCATCAGGTTGTAACTTTAACGCAGAAATATTAAAGCCATGAGGCCAATTTAGCTGTGTTTGAATACATGTTTTGGCGTTTAAATTACCGACTAATGGCGCTTCATATACGCCATCAAACTGGCTAAGGTACGAGCGTTTATTCCAATTAAAGTTGCTGGCTTTAACCACAGTTTGTGCCAGCTCTTCATCGGTTATTACTCTGTGCTGCGCTATTTGCTCTTGGCTGGTCACGGCCATTGGCTTTACGCCATCGGGAATGGTTTCATTTAACGTGGTATCTACTAAGCTGCCATTTTCTAGCAAAATTAGTCCGTATTCTTTTGCCATGTCGAATACTTGCGGAGCCCAAAGTACTCTACCGGGGTTATCACTTCCAAGTACCGCATATAAATAGCCTACGCCGTCGCCAACATTTTCAAACCCTCTAAATATATCCATCGGGATCGAAATAATATCGCCTTCATTTAAAATTACCTTGGCATCTTTACCGTCAACACCAGTGTAAAAAGCCCACGTACCACTGTGTACTACAAAAATTTCTTCAGTTAAATGGCTATGCTGCGAATTTAAACACCCTGCAGGTTGGCGCGCACCACCAATATTAAACCCATGAGGAATAGAAATATGTACATGTTGATTTGGGTTTTCGGCAACGCCTGGGCCAATAATTGTAAAGTTTTCTTTTTGATCGCTCCCCGGCGAGCGTGTATCAATAAAGGCATTTTTACACGCAATTAAATCATCGTATCGTACTAACCTATCTGAAAATACACTCATTACTCTCTCCTAAATTGGTTACTGTGCGGTCCAACCGCCATCAATTTTAATACTTGTTCCGGTGATCATTGCTGAAAGGCCGCTTAGTAAAAACACACAAGCATTGGCAATATCATCGGTTTGGGCAATTTTTTTCAGTGGGATCATGTCGTAAACAAACTGCTTAAACGTCGCATCTTCTAGCATGGGTTTGGTCATTGGGGTTTCTACAAAGGTGGGGGCTACGGTGTTCACACGCACATTTTTATCGGCAAGTTCAACCGCCATTGCTTTGCTCAACCCCTCTACCGCATGTTTGCTCATGCAATACAAAGTACGTTTAGGTGAACCAACAAACCCCATTTGCGACGACATATTAACCACCGCCCCAGCGCCAGAATTTATTAGCGCTGGCAGTGCCGCTTGGCTAATTTTGTAAACGCTGCGAATATTCATCGCAATTACGTCATCAATATTTTCATCTGTTTGCTCAAGCATTGGCGCAACCCGATTTATACCAGCGTTATTTAACAGCCCATCAAGTGTTTTTAGCGCCTTTAAACGCTCAAAAAAAGCATCGCTATTTATATCTAGCGGCCAAATTTCTATTTGCTCAGGCGCGTATTTCTGTAATGTTTGTAAATCACTGAGGGTACGTGCTACTGCAATAACTTGAGCCCCTGCATCTACGCATTTTTCTACGCATGCTTTACCAATACCTTTGCCTGCACCTGTCACTAAAATGGTTTTACCCACTAAAAGCGTTTTATCAAATCCCATTTGTTCACCTAAATTCTATATTGCATTCGAAGTCATTATTAATTAGAGTGCATTTAGATGCAAGACATTATTTAACCAATACGTCTCATCAAATGTGTATATAACAACGACTCACTAAGGACACTAGCAATGATAAAGCATTTAAAAAAGGGTCAACCAATTGACTCAAAACAAAAACAAAATCAATCAGTAAGAGATATTGTAGAGAATATTTTAGCGCATGTTGAAACCGAAGGTGACGCAGCCATTCGTGAGTACTCTGAAAAGTTCGACAACTGGACTCCGGAGTCTTTCAAACTTTCAGAAGACGAAATTAAAGCCTGCTATACACAACTTGATGAGCAATTAATTAACGATATTAAGTGGGCGCAAAGCCAAGTACGTAATTTTGCACAAATACAACGTGACTCAATGAAAGACGTAGAGGTAGAAACTCTTCCGGGCGTAACCCTTGGTCATAAACATATCGCTATGGATAGCGTAGGCTGTTATGTGCCAGGTGGTAAATACCCGCTATTAGCCTCTGCGCACATGAGCGTATTAACCGCTAAAGTAGCGGGTGTTAAACGCGTAATAGCCATGGCTCCACCGTTTAATGGCAAGCCATCACCTGAAATTGTAGTCGCGATGGATATGGCCGGAGCCGATGAAATTTATTGTTTAGGCGGCGTGCAAGCGGTAGCTGCAATGGCAATTGGTACACAAACTATTGCGCCGGTAGATATGATAGTTGGCCCAGGTAACGCGTTTGTAGCCGAAGCAAAACGTCAGCTATTTGGCCGTGTTGGTATTGATTTATTTGCAGGGCCTACCGAAACCCTCGTTATTGCCGATGACAGTGTAGATGGCGAGCTATGTGCGGCAGATTTACTCGGCCAAGCAGAGCACGGCCCGACTTCACCGGCTATTTTACTCACCAACTCAGAGCAACTAGCTAAAGATACAATAGCAGAGGTGCAAAGGCAGCTTACTATTTTACCTACCGCCGATATTGCAGGCGTAGCATGGGAAGATCACGGTGAAGTAATTGTATGTGACACCTACGAAGAAATGCTGCAAGTTGCCAACGACTTAGCGTTTGAACACGTGCAAGTGATGACCAGCAATACCGATTACTTTAAAGAGAACATGCAAAACTTTGGCGCTTTATTTTTAGGTCCGCAAACTAATGTTTCGTATGGTGATAAATGTATTGGTACAAATCATACACTACCCACAGGTAAAGCTGCGCGCTATACTGGCGGACTATGGGTAGGTAAATTCATAAAAACATGTACTTTTCAGCAAGTAACAGAGCAAGCCTCGGTGGTTGTTGGTGAGTATTGTTCACGATTATGTGCTGCAGAAGGGTTCGCAGGCCACAAAGAACAAGCAGACATTCGTGTAAGACGATATAGGAAGTAAATCTTGAAGCAAAAAAGAGTCACCTCATACGATGTTGCCCGTGTAGCGGGCGTATCGCAATCGGCGGTATCGCGTGTTTTTAGACCTGGTTTTAGTGTGTCTAAAAAAACCCGTGAAAAAGTAATCGCAACGGCCAATGAAATGGGCTATCGCCCGAATGCTATTGCCCGTATGTTGATCACCAAACAATCGGGTATGGTTGCGGTTATATTGTCATCGCAAGCAAACCTGAATTACCCAGAGGTGCTTTCTGAGCTAAACAGAGAGCTGGCACTGCACAATAAACGTGTGCTGCTCTTTACACTTGATAACGCAGAAGAGCTAGATGAATTACTCGAAAACATATGGACCTTTCAGGTTGATGGTGTAATTGCCCTAGCTGCTCACTTTGATAGTAAAAGCTTAAACTTATTTGCTAAACACAGTACGCCTATTGTGCTTTATAACCGCCATGTGCCTGAGTCGAATGCAAACACCGTTTGCTGTAATCACGACAAAGGCATTAAACAGTTAATTGATTTATTACACGAAGCTAACCATAAATCGTATTTAATTATCTCCGGCCCTACCGACTCAGATGTTGCAAACGAGCGCAGAGAAATAGCCGAAAATTATTTACAAACCCTAGGCGTTAAAGACACGCCGGTTATTTATGGTGATTATGGGTATAAATCGGCACGCGACGCACTTAAAAAATGGTTAAAAAAACACCCCAAGCCCGATGCCATAATATGCAGTAATGACGCTATGGCAATTGGCGTAATTGATGAACTAAAAGAAAACTTTTGCATTAAAGTGCCCGACGACATGTCGGTTGTAGGATTTGATGGTATTAATGCCTCCTCGTGGTACAACTATCAAATAACCACAGTACAACAGCCAATGAAACAGCTTACTAAAGCCGCTGTTGATATTTTAATGGAGCGCATTGAAAACCCTCAAGCGGCTGCAGAAGTTCGGGTATTTACTGGTTCATTAATTGAAGGGAACTCTATTAAAAAACGTTAAATTAAGGAATTTTTGTGGCCAAAAATCCTGTTTATATTTTACCTGGTACACTGTGTAATGACCGCATGTTTGCAGCGCAAATTAACGCACTGCAAAATGCAGGTTATACACCGTGTGTAATACCCTTAACCGAGCAATCTAGCATTTTGCAAATGGTAGAACTTTGCAAAAAAATTGCACAAGAGCCGGGCCCATTTATAGGTTTTTCCATGGGCGGAATTGTTGCGCTTGCCCTGTTAAAATCAAACCCTGAGCTAGTTACCTCCTTGTGTTTAATGTCGAGCAATTATTTAGCCGATAAACTTGAGCGCCCTGCAATTAGACTCAAACAAATTGAACACGCCAAAAGCAGCAGTTTAGAAGCGCTACTTAAACGTGACTTTTTGCCGCACTACTTTTACCAACCAAGTAAAGCCCATGAAGAGATCGTACTTAGCATGGCAAACGATCTGGGTATTAACGCCTTTAGCGCCCAGCTGAGTGCACTTGCCACCCGCGAAGATACGTTAAGCGTAATAAAGCAAAGTACAAAAAAACTACTCATTATTGGGGGCGAGCATGACCCATTATGCCCTGCAAGTGTTCAGCAAAGTATGCATGAAGCAGCGCCTAATAGTGACCTTGTACTGCTTGGTCATTGCGCTCACTTTGCCCCGCTTGAGCGAAGTAATACGGTAAACGCAATTTTATTAGACTGGTTGGAGTCTTTATCATGAATTTAAAGCAAAAGTTAAATGCAAAACAGCTACTGCTAGGTACCTTTATTAAAAGCACGCATTATCATAATACAGAAGTATTGGCTCACACTAACCTTGATGTTCTGTGCCTTGATGCAGAGCATGCGCCCTTTGATAGAGGCGATTTAGATAGCTGCATAATGGCAGCACGTACTAAAAATATGCCCACGCTTATACGTGTTAGTAATACAGACCACGCCACTTTATTAAGTAGCTTAGATATAGGCGCAGATGGCCTTGTGCTGCCGCATATAAAAACCCCCGAACAAGCAAAAGCAATTATTAAAAACTGCTTTTATGGTAATAACGGCCGAGGCTATGCCGGTTCAAGCCGCTTTGCTGGTTACACAACCCATGCCTTAACCGATAACCTAGCAAGCAATAAGTCATCAACCTGTATTATTGCGCAAATAGAAGATACCGATGCACTGGATAATATCGAGCAACTGTGCCAAATAGATGAAATAGACTGCATTTTTATAGGCCGTATGGATTTAACTATTTCCCTTGGCGAAACCAACCCAAGTGCCCCTATTGTACTTGAGGCAGTTACTAAAATAGCCAAGGCAGCGGCTAAATATAATAAATGCTGTGGCATGTTTGTAGGTAATTTGAGCGAGCTGAGCCATTGGCAATCATTAGGCGTGAGCTTTTATTTATTAGGCTCAGATCACAGCTTTTTATTAAGTGGCGCTAAGCAATTGCGAGAGCAATTTGAAACAGCAACAGGAGCCCAAAACAATGAACATTCATAATAAAAATAAAGCGTTAATACACGACTTTAGACAGGCCCTGTATAACTTTGATATAAACGCCTTGCATACACAAATTAATACCGTGTTTAGCGATGACGCACTCATTCAGCTGTGTTACCCGTTTGAAACTCTTACCAACCCTAATGCACTTATTGAGCAAGTTTATTTACCGCTTAGCGAGGCATTTGTAGGATTAGAGCGCCGCGATACAATCGTTATGGCAGGTAGCTCAATTAACGGCTCAGACTGGGTAGGTTGTTGCGGTTATTATACCGGTTCGTTTGAAAAGCCATGGCTTGATATCCCCCCTACTGGGCACCAAGTTAGCATGCGTTTTCATGAATTTTACCGCATTAAAAATAACAAAGTGGTAGAAGTACAAGCTATTTGGGATATTCCCGAAGTAATGATGCAAGCTAAAGTATGGCCGCTTTCGGTGAGCTTAGGTAAAGAGTGGCATGTACCAGGCCCTGCAACGCAAGATGGATTAATCACAAACGAATACAATGAAGAGCACGCAGCACAAAGCTTAAAACTTGTGGGCGACATGTGTGAGCACCTTGGTTTTTATGCCAAAGGCGGTATAGAGGCCATGAAGCTTGAGCAATTTTGGCACCCGCACTGTAGCTGGTATGGGCCAAGTACCATAGGCACTGCACGAGGTATAAAAGGGTTTAGAAACTGGCATCAAATTCCGTTTTTAAATGCCCTGCCAAACCGAGTAGGTGATGCAAGTAAAGGCTATTTATTTGCCGATGAAAACTATGTTGGCTTTACCGCATGGCCGGGTATGAGCATGACTATTAGTAATGATGGTTGGTTAGGTATTGCGCCCGCAAATCAGCAAATAACCATGCGTAGTCTCGACTTTTGGCGCGCCGAGAATAACTTAATTCGCGAAAACTGGGTATTAATAGATATTCTTGATGTCTACCATCAAATTGGAGTAGATGTATTCGCACGCATGAAAGAGCTTACCAAAGCGCGCTATTTAAACTTTGCGCCCTAGGGCGTATAAACAAAAAAAGCTCTGTTAAACAGAGCTTTTTTATTACTTAAATAGACTATGCGCCAGGGTTCGCAATACTTTGCGTGCGCTTTAAAATATCTAGGCCTTGTTGTTTTAACCAATAAGGAATATCAATAATGACCCAGTTTTCTACCAGTTTATCGCCCTCGCGATGATACACATCCACCACGCGCATATCTGCTGGGGTATTAGCACCCGGTAGGCCTAAAAAGCCCCCAATGGCCGTGTTAGTTAAATTAGGCCAGCCAAAAAAGCAGGCAAACTCATCTTCAGCAAAACGGCAAATATGGCCGTTAAATACTTTACCCGTTAACCCTTCTCTAAACGGATACATGTGCTGCTGCTGATAACGCTTAATTGTGTAAGTTGCGCCAATGCCTGCTGGGCCATACCACACCATGTTTTCATCCCAGGTTTTACCAAGCACTTCGGGCGGGCACGTATCAACGCCACTTTTATTAAGCGCGGTTAGGTTATCAATCATTTGATTTACCAGCGCCATTGTTTTTTCGCTTTGCTCATCGCTACTTTTACCCAAACGAATACCATCGTGCGTACGCGGCCCAGGATACGTAAAATATTGCCCAGTAGAGAGCGGCAGCGGGTTTAAACCTACTTGCATCATAAGGCCAATAATATCGACAAAAAAACCGGTCTGAATTATTTTTCCGTCTTTAACACAGTTAAATTCGGCATAGCGCAAAGTGGCAAGCTTATGGGTTGGCGCAATACCTAGCCAATCTTTATCAAATAAGCCCATAAAATGGCCCATGCTCATCACCCACTGGCCACCGTCGGCTTCGCTTTGCCCTGCAATAAAAATATCCTCACGGCGCTGCAGCGCACTAAACGAGCTAAATAATGGCTGCCAAACTTGGGCAATTACATCATTCGCACACTCAAGCTCATTAAACGGGTGCACCCCTTTAAAGCTGTATTCACTGGCCATAAACTCATTAAATACGGCTTGTAAATCATTGCCTTGTGCTTTTTCTAGTGCAGTATGAAATTGACGAACTAGTTGTTTATCTTTAAGTATATCTGCCATGATTATTCCTCATTGTTTGCGCAGTCAAATTAATGTCTTCAAACCGCCGTTAAACACACTTTAACAAAATGTATTGCATTTAAAGAGTAATTAAAAGCCTGTGAATAGTAAGTTATAAATTGCTTTAAAATAATACTAATGAGAATTGACTTCGAAGTCAAAGTGATTCATGATGATTCAAAATAAAAAATACAAATAGGCTCTCAAGCCCGTAAAACCTAATCTAACAGGATTAATTATGAATGATTTTGGATTGTTGAATTGGAGCATTCTCATCGGGTACATAATTGCCAACCTAATACTTGGGTTTGTAATTAGTAAAAAGATCAGTAGTGCTAACGACTTTTACATAGGTCGAAAAACAACACCTTGGTGGGCTATTGGTATATCGGTTGTTGCTACTTATGTAAGTGCACTCACCTTTTTAGGTGCGCCAGCGTGGTCTTACAAAGAGGGGCTCTCGGTTATTGCCATACACCTTAACTACCCACTGGTTATTGTGGCGGTGGTGTGTTTGTTTTTTCCGTTTTTTTACAACGCGGGTGTGGCCTCTATTTACGAATACCAAGAGCGCCGCTTTGGTAAAAAGGCCCGCTTACTTATCTCTACTATTTGGTTAATATCGCAAACTATGGGTTCAGCCGCAGTGCTGTATGCAACCTCCTTAGTGTTGGCCTTTATTATCGATATAAATGTTATAACTGCGATATTTTTAGTTACCATAATCGCCCTTATTTATACCATGCTAGGTGGCATAACCGCCGTTATATGGACCGATGTAATTCAGTCAGCCATCTTATTTATAGGGGCTGGTATTATTATGTATGCCCTCATTACCTCTATGGATGGTTCATTTAGCTCAACACTGAGCGAGCTAAAAAGCCAAGGTAAATTAGACCCACTTAATTTCTCGCTCGACTTTACCCAAGTAACTACCGTGTGGTCTGGCGTGCTGGCTATGTCGCTATATCACATTACGGTGTATGGCACTAACCAAATGATGGTGCAGCGCACCCTTGCCGCTAAAAATATTGGCGATGCTAAAAAATCCTACTTACTAATGGGCTTTATCGCGTTCTTTATTTACTTGTTCTTTATATTTATGGGCGTGCTGTTTTATAGCTACTACGGCGGGCGCACTTTTGAAAACGACAACTTAATTATTTTACAGTTTGCAGCTGATTATGGCTTACCAGGGTTAATGGGCATTATTGCCGCTGCGGTAATGGCAGCATCTATGTCGAGCCTCGACTCAGCACTTAACTCACTTTCAACCATAAGTACTATCGATTTTTATAAAAAGTACTTTGCGCCTGAAAAAAACGACGCTCACTATTTAAATGTTACTCGCTTATTTACGCTAGGTTGGGCGGTGGTCATTATTATTCCGGCCATTATGTATCACCTATACAGCGAAGGCTCAATTTTAGAAATACTCACTAAAGTAGGCTCGTACTTTGTAGGTGCTCAGCTTGGCATGTTTGCCCTTGGGTTCTTCTCTAAGCACACCACCGAAAAAGGCTTATTAATAGGCACCTTAGTGTCGTTTATTACCGTTGCTGTGTGCGCAGTGTTTACCGACATTGCATGGCCATGGTACTGCGCCATAGGGGCAATAACCTGCCTTGTATTTAGCATTGCGTTAAGTATTGCATTTGATGGCTATCAAGAGGATTACAACGAATACACCATTAAAGGTCAGTTAAAAGCATTTAAAGATCAAAAACGTCCAGAAAAAGAAAACGGCTGGTACTTAATTCCGGGTAAGTTTGACTCAATCAATTACTGGTTACTTGGCTTTTTTGTACTGAGCTTTGCCTCTCTCATGTTATTTGAATATTTTGTGTAAGGTGAAATAAATGAATATTTTAGAACAGCTTTTCGAAAACTTCAGCGCTGCAGAATTGCCAAATCAAGCATTGCTTGCAGACTCCGTTCAATGGCAGGTAAGCCACCCTTTTGAGCCTATTAGCACAAAGCAAAATGTGATTAATGACTACTTTGGCGTACTTAAACATTCGTTACCTGACATAGAGCGCAAACCGTTTATCTCTATCCAGGGCGACTACAAAGGTGAGCAATGGGTGTGTGCAACAGGGTATTTTACCGGCACATTTACACAGCCTTTATTGGGTATTCCTGCCAGCGGCAAAAGTGTGTTTATTCGCTACAGCGAAATGGCGCAAATAGAAAACAACCAAGTGGTTAATGTTTACACATTTTTAGATTTAATTGATGTAATGAACCAAGTAGGCGTGAACCCATTACGCCCAAGCTTAGGTTACCCAGGTTTAGTTATGCCCCCCACCACACTTGATGGCGTACCAACAGGTGATAAAAACGAAACGCTTAGCAAAACCAACGAGCAACTTGTAGTTGATATGCTCACAGAGCTTGGCCACTATGACGGTAAAGACTTATACAGCATTAATTTAGAAAAATACTGGCACCCAGATTTTATTTGGTATGGCCCAGCAGGCATTGGTACAACCCGCGGAATTAGCGGCTTTAGAGAGCACCATCAAGGGCCGTTTTTAAAAGGCTTTCCTGATCGCGGTATTAATAAAACACTGTGTTTAGTAAGTCACGATAACTTTGTTGCTACCGGCGGATGGCCTCACATGTATGGCACTCATACCGGTGAAGACTGGTTAGGTTTACCGCCTTCTGGCAATAAGCTGTTCCCGCGTGTCATGGACTTTTGGCGCTGCGAAAACGGCATATTAAAAGAAAACTGGGTCGCTATTGATATCCCTCATTTATTAAATGGAATGGGCATTGATATTTTTGAGCAAATGCAACGCAAAATAGCCGCAGCTAATTAAGAGGTGAGCATGAACAAACACAATAATATGACCCAACCTTACTGGCTGCCGTTATCGAGCGTGTTAAACCCGCAAGGTAACAAACATCAGCCTTTAATCGGTTTTGATGACGAATTTGTTGATATCGTTGATTACATTTTGCGCATAACGCACCGTATTTGGGAGCAAAAAAACATTGGCTTATGCTATCGCTATTACGCCGATGTATGCCCTGTTTTTACCCTTGGCGCCTATGGCGAAAACATAGAAGATGTTATTCAAGGCACACTAAAAACTATTGCGGCCTTCCCCGACAGGAGCCTAATTGGCGAAAACGTGGTGTTTTCAGAAGAAGCCAACGAGCACTATTACTCATCACATTTAATTAGCAGTGTAATGACCAACACTGGTAACTCTGAGTTTGGCCCAGCAACACATAAAACAGGCCGTGTTACAACCATTGCCGACTGCGTATGCTTTGAAAACAAAATAGTTAAAGAGTGGCTAGTGCGCGACAACGGCTTTTTAGTTAAGCAGCTTGGCTTAAACATTATTAATGTAGCCAAACACATGGCTAACATTCCGAGTAAAGAAAAACACACTCAGTGGCTAAACGATGAATTTAACCGTGTAATTGCCATAGATCACCGCGTAGCAAGTACGCCCATTGTAGAGGGTGAGCTAGCGGCATTTGCCCATACTTGGTTAGACACGCTATTTAATCAAAAACAGTTTGCTAAAGTGCACGAATTTTACAGTTTAACGGCAACACAGCAATGGCCTAGCGGCAGAATGGCCATCGGACTTGCACAAATTAACGGCGTATTTATACAATTTTTTGCAACCTGCCCCGACGCCAAATTAACGATTGATCATATAGCTATTACCCCATTTGACGAAACCACGACAGATGTAGCGATACGCTGGTCGCTAGCCGGCCACTTTAACCCGCAAAATAGCGAGCTAAGTGAGCTTAAACAGCAGCCTTACTTTATTTTAGGCGCATCGCATTTGCGTATTAAAAACAAAAAAATCATCGAAGAGATCACCGTTTTTGATGAAGTAGCACTTTATGCACACTTATTTAAAGCACATGCATTAGTCAACAAATCACAGTGGGAGGAAAATGCATGATCAACGCTATTATCGATTTATACACTAAAGCCGACATTGAAGGTATAAGCAGCAAGTTGCTTCGCAGTAGCCGTTGGCAGCAGCACCACTTTACCGCCATGGGTGCTTTGCAGGCGCAGCCTTTGTGGCTTAACTTTTTAGCTCAATATGGAGTGTCTGAGTGTGTATCGCACACTCATAGTGTAGGCGCAGAACGTGAAACCCTACAGCTGGTTTTACAGCCTAAAAAGCTTAAAAATCCAGTGCGTTTAACGTTTGCAATAAAACACAACGGGACTTTTATTAAGTCAGTAAAATGTGTGGTTGATACGTTGTCGTTAGCGAATAACGAGTATGTAAATACAACGGTAAATAACAGCTCAGTTATTCCTAAACTACCAAAAAGTGACCCAATTATTGTTAGCGATTTAGATAACCAGCTGCACCCTACTACTTTTCATGCAACCCCCAGCGCTATTTGCGAGCTGCCCTCTCACACTGCTCGTACTTTAGATAACTGGTGGCAAATTTGGCAAACTAACAACCTGGCTCAGTTTGAAACCCTTTATACTCCAAGCGCTACGGCTGTACTTGCAGGTAACACACAGCCACAACCTATTAGCGCGCTGCTTGATTGCCACTTAGATTTTACGCAATCGCTAAGCAGACGCTATGCCCAGCTAGAAACCGTTGAGTATGACAGTACGCAAAACCAAGCCACGCTATGCTGGACTCTCGATGGCAGCTTTAATGCTAAAAACGTACGTGTACGTCAGCAAATAATTAGCGTTATTAGCATCAGCGATAATCAAATAACCCACGAAGTAATGCAATTCGACACGCTGGCACTTAACCAGCAGTTTGCATTATAAGGTCACCTTTTCCACTTCCCTTCAAGCGCTCACTGAGCGCTTTTTTTATAGATGGCCTTTTAGCAACCTGTAATCATACTTAAGCAGTTTTTACCCTATTTATGACTCGCTTTTATAACTCAAAATGGCTCACTTAATTAAGCGAGTGGGTATTACTTATTTAAAAAAATAACGCTTTAAAATAGTTAAAGGCAGTAAATAAAGTATCAGCCTCGCCTTACTAAAGCCCGAGTATGCAACCAACCGCCAAGCCCCCCATTGTAAGTTACGCACTTATGGCTTAAATACACGTATGCATTTAGCAAACTTAAATTAAGGGCTGGTTAGAGGGGTTAAGCTTACAATCTAAAGCCAATAAAGGCGCATCCAATGAATGTCAGCAAAGGTGGGGTAAATACAATAGTAAGGCTAAATGGGAGCTAACTTGAGCTAATTCACAAGCTTAAAATAAAAAAAGCCAGCTAATAAATAGCTGGCTGAAAGTAATGACCGTAGCGGCCATTTAGGAAATTCTAAAACTGATACTTTAAGCTTGCGCCCCACGTACGTGGATTGTTCCAGTTAGCTTGTACTGAGTTTGCAGGTAAGCCATCAACAATTTGTGAGTGCACTACACCACGGGTTAAAATCGCTTTATCACCAATGTTTTTAACGTACGCTTCTACTTGCACACTGTCGTTAATGTACCAGGTTAAACGTGCATCAGCCATTAAGTGCGCATCTACTTGTACCTCTGGGATGTTCGTATCAAACGCGTAGTAATCGTCTAAGTAATTTAGTTGAATGTACGGTACTAAGTACGAATCCCCCCCTAAGCTAAACTCATAACGAGCTGAAAAACCTACGCTGTATTCAGGTGCCATAGCTGGGCTCCAGCCTTCAAAACTAAACTGACTAGAGCTGTCGTTTATATCTTGGCGACCTTCTAAGTTACCTAATGCTAATAATGGGCGAAGCTGCTCATTACCTACTGCATAGCCATCAGCAAATTCGCTATCAAGCAGAGATAAAGTACCTGTTAGTGTTAGGTTATCAATTGGCACCCATTGAATATCGGCTTCTAGGCCCACAGTTTCTACATCGCCGCCGTTTTCGTAGTATTCAAAGGTGGTAGCAGTACCTGCTGCAACACACTCTAAAACAGTATCGCCAGTGGTCGTATCGTTACATGAGGTTGCAAATAACTGTGCTTTTACATCTTCGTATTCGTTCATAAATACCGAAAGATTTAAACGCATTGCGCCATCAAGCAAATAGCTTTTCATACCCATTTCGTAAGAGATAACATCTTCGTTATCGTAAAGTGGGTCAGCACCGCGAGCTACAACGCGCGAATCGTTTGCGCCACCGGTTCTGTAGCCTGTCGCTACACTTGCATACACCATAATATCGTTATTAATGTCGTACTCGGCAGCCGCTTTATAAAGCAGTGCTGAGTCATCCCAATCTGGTATTGTATCGCCGGTAAATGTTTTGTCGTCTTGGTTTACACGCAATCCACCTACCACACGCAAATCTTCTGTTACTTGGTAGCGTAATTGCCCATACGCCGCAATTGATTTTGCCGTATGCGGGTCGTAATCTGGGTTACCCCACGAAGGCACTACAACAGAGTCTGATACACCATCGCCTGTGGTATCTGCATGCGATAACCAGCTCCAATCTGCTTCTTGGTCAAAGTAATAAAGACCACCAATCCACGAAAAATCACCCTCATCGTTAGATGAAAATTGCAGCTCAGATGAGAGTGTTTTTTGGTCATCCTCACGACCAAAACCACCTACAAAATCAATGCCACCGTCGCTGTAGTCGTTATCGTAATATTGCTTACCACTAAGCGTTGAGTAGTTAGTGGTCCATTTAATATCAGCAAAGTCGGTATACCATTCAAGTGCTAATGTGGTCGAAAAGCTTTCTTGCTTATCAAGTGAAAATCCATTGCGGTAAACATCATACGGGCCAAGGTCTTCGTGCTGCGCATCACTTGGCTGATAAATATGCCCCTCGGTTATTGTAGGCGTGGTGTTAAATACACCCGACCCCGGCGAGGTTTCTTCAATTTGGTAGCCCGCTATTTGTTGGTAACCCCAAATAGCTTCTGAGTTTGAGTCTTTACGCGAGTAATCAAAGCGTACTGTGGCATTAAACTTTTCGTTTGGCTCCCACTTAGTAACGTTACGCATATAAAACTGGTTTTTCTCGCGCAAGTCATCTGAAGGGCCTGGAACAACTAAATTATTGATATAACCATCGTGACGATCAGAGGCCACTACAAAACGGGTTGCCACGGTGTCGCTTACTGGAATATTTATAATTCCTTCGTAAGCGCTGCGGTTATAGCTGCCTGTTTCAACTTTTATACTCCCCAGTAAATCGTCAAAAACAGGTTGGTTAGTAATAATATTAATACTGCCCGCAAACGTGTTTCGGCCATATAACGTACCTTGCGGCCCGCGTAATACCTCAATGCGTTGAACATCCACCAGCGCGCCTAAGCCCGATGAGGTAGTCGGCACATAAATACCATCTTGAAATATACCTACAATTTGCTCAGCAATACCGGTGCCTGCTACACCTACTTCGTTGGTGCGAGCGCCACGCATAGCGGGTCTAACTTCACCACCCGACGAACCCATACGTAAGCCTGGTACCACTTGTTCAAGACCCGTAACATCAATAATACCAGCGCGGGCAATGTCCCCTTCCCCTAATGCTGTTATTGATGATGATACTTCCTGTAGGTCTTGTGAGCGACGGTTTGCCGTTACCGCTATACGCTCTATCGCGGGCTCTGCGGTTTGTTCTTGCGCTTGTGCTTGTTCTGGCTCTTGCGCAGCGTGTGCGTTCATTGTGGTTGCTGCAATAGCGGTGGTTACAGCAAAGTGAACGAGAGTCCGTGTAAATTTAGCTTTCATTATAGTTATTCTCCCCAGTATAAAACGTATTTAGTTCTCCCCAAACCTACATTTTCAATTATTACAGTAAACAAGTTGTATCAATTGAAAATGCATGGATCTAAAATAGACTTCGAAGTCAAAAAGATCAACAACTTTTTGCTCGAATAATAACCTCATCTAAATTAACCTAAATAAAACAATATATTAAAATGAAAACAAAGTGATTTCGAAACACAAAAAAAGCCAGTAATAATTTATTACTGGCTCTATGTAAGCGATTGTTTAATTTAAAATTTCAATGCTATATTTTAGCAAAATGCACAAACTTACACTTTTACTTAAACCTTAAAATACATTATTGAAAAATGCCTAAAAGTTATAGCCTACCCTTACACCATAAGTGCGAGGATTAGCATAATCGGCCGCAGCCACATTACCACCAAAGCGGACTGTCCTAAGTAGTATAAGCTCATCTCCTGCGTTTTGAACATACGCACGTACAGACCACTCATTATCTGCCGAATACCATGCAAGGCTAGCATCGTACTTTTGGTAACTTTCTTGAGTACCAAATGAAAAAGGCAAATCGTTGGTTGTATACGAATCCGATAATTGAATACTGGTAGCAGGCACAACGCGGCCTTTATCACCTAAATCAAACTCATAACTGGCCAATAGTGTAATATTGTATTTAGGGCTTAGCTGCACGTCATTACCATCTAGTTGCAGTAAGTTATCTACGCCATTAATGGTCTCTCCACCCTCTTCAAATACATTTGGCGTAACAAAGTCGCCATACGTTGAGTCTGTAAACGCGGCGCGTGCCCCTAGGCGCAATGCATCACTTGCCTGCCAATCAATTTCTAACTCAAGACCTGCAGCATCAATTTCCCCGGCATTACCAAAAAACGACACCGCCGTACCACCCACGTTTTGAAAACGAGTAGAAAGTAGGTCCTCGTACTGGTTGTAATATAAAGAAGCGTTAAACCTTAATGAATTATCAAGCAGCATACTTTTAAAGCCAAGCTCGTAAGCCGTTACTGTTTGCTCATCGTAGCTATCTTCGCCATTAAAAGCGCCCTGTGCATTACCCGCTAAAAAGCCCGTAGAAACTGTAGCATAAAGCAGTTGAGAACTTGCCAAATCGTGTTCAAGACCTAGCTTCCACGTTACTTTACTCCAATCATCGTCTGCGTTATCAACCTCAAGTACAGAAAAATCAAGCGTGCTTAAATCATCTGGGTTTTGGCCGTAAATATCCCACTCACGGCTGTCATTTGTATACCTAATGCCGGCTATACCGCGTGTATCATCATTAAATGTGTAATTACCTTGAAAGTAGGCGGCAGCTGATCTTGTTTCTAACTGAATTTGATTTAACCACGACGCGTACTGAAATTCTTGGGGTTGCGTTGTATCTGGCACATTATCAACCACAGCCCCATAGCTGCCATTTAAAAATGCGTTGTCTAAATCTTCTGAAAGCAAATAAATACCCGCTACCCATTCAAAGTCGCTTTCATACGTTGAGCTAACCTGCACTTCTAACGAGTTTGTTTTTGATTCAATCGCATTGCCATCAACCGTGGTTGCATAAGTCGAAAAATCACCATCAGTAAGGCGCGTTTCTTCGTAATCCATTGAGGCTGCAATCACTTTCAAATCTACCGACTCTAATGACCAGTTAAGCTCTGCACTAATGCTTACATCACTTACATCACGCGATGGTTTATAGTCAAACTGCTGAGTAAATGGGTCTGACGATACCGCCTGTGCTGTATCAAGCCCTGGTGTTGCAGCGTTATCTAAACCTGCGCCAAAGCGGCCACAATTACTGCCACACACATCGTCACGACCTATTCGCTCAGTTAATGGTGCCGACAAACTTGTTTTACCCGTTGCAGGGTTTATAGGAACGCCTAAAATATGGTAGCCAAAAGCACCGCCGCCATTTGATTCATCCTGCCACGTTTCTACTTTTACATTTAAATTTATATCGTCGTTAATTTCAGTAAAAACTTGGCCACGTAAAAAATACATATCAGCATCTTTTAAGCCTGCATCTTCATTAAATGTATTTTCAACGTAGGGATCTCTTATTTCTCGAACGCCAGTAAATCGCACCGCGGTATCATCAGTAAGCGCTGCATTAAAAAAGCCCTCACCACGTAAATGACCATAATTACCAAATGTAACGGCCATACCGCCTTCGGTAATATCTAGCTCTGGTTTTTTAGCTATAACATCAATCGCACCACCAAATGAGTTACGACCAAACAATGTACCTTGTGGCCCGCGTAATACTTCAACACGCTCTAAATCAACAAACCCAGCAAGCGCCTGCCCGTGACGAGGACGATAAACACCGTTAGAATAAAACGCGATGGCAACATCGTTAGCCTCTACTTGCTCTGTTCTAGCACCGCGCATAGCTGGGCGAGCATCACTGCCCGACACACCCGACTTTAACCCTGGCGCTAAGCTATCAAGGTTTAAGATATCAGTAACGCCATTTTCTAGTAAATCTTTAGCAGATACAGCGGTCACAGCCAACGGCACTGATTGAATACTTTTAACACGCTTAGTAGAGGTAACCGAAATAACCTCCAACTCTTTGTTAGGGCTTAACTTTGCCTCTTGCGAGTATACCGAGGCTGAGCCCAATATCGCCGTGTTTACTGCAGCAAAAATAAGTGTTTTACGTAAAATATGTGCGGCCATGAGATTAATTCTCCACCTGTTGATATAAGTTATTTTATTAAGCATTTAAGGGCTAAATAACCCGCAACCGAATTTTAAGTATTTATAATGATTAAAAGCGCGATTTAAATGCCTATTTTTTCGACTTATAAAAACTATCGCTTTTTGCATTCGAATGCAATAAAGATTATGTAAAAGTTTTACATGTTCATAACACTAAAAACGAAGCAGCGTATTTAAACAAAAATAAACCCTTTAAAATTATAGAGTTATTTTACAAGTTTATTCTTTAAAGCACTGGTTTGATCTGTTTAATTTAACAATAACAACCAAAGAAAGAAGTATGGTAGAGAAAATACAGATTAAAAGACTTCGAAGTCCGAGGGGGTGTGTAATCACATTTAAAGTAGGCACCTAACCGACTAATAATTAAGTGCCCACTGTCTCTAAAGGTTAGACCGTAAGTGTGTAGCTGAAATATAATCACATGTAGAATAACAACAGCTAATAACTATTCTCATAATTAGTTTTGTGTCTTTTTGCTTAAGTTTTCAATTAAGTCTTGTGCGCTATAGCTGTTGTCGCTGGGTTTAATACCTTTACCCATTTTAATGTCAATCAGGGTGTGTACTTCTTTTCGTTTATCATTGTTGCTCACTTGTACGCCTACGCTATTGCTCGGGCGTACGCGTGTTTCGCAGGTTAATAAACCGCAGTTTCGCTCATATTGCTGGCTGTGTGATGCACTAATAGATGACGCGGGCGCTTGCGATTTAGACTCAACAAAGGTTTCTTTATTTGTTACAACAAACCAGTCGTAGCCTTGCGCTTGGGTAAGTTCAGCCGCGCGTAACAATGCATAGTCACCGGCATCGGCTACGTTGTTTGACACACTTTTAAACTCGACGCGGTATTGATCGTCACTAATTTTTTGCTCGCTATAACCTTGTGAGCCATTATTAGCTGGGCGGTAGTCGGGGTTAGATGCGCAACCCGCCATAAGTAAAATACTGATAATTAAAATAGATGTTTTCATCATTCACCTCGTTTTATAAAAGCTATTATTGGTTTAACTGCCACTTTGCACTAATTGCTTGCTGCTCTTGCGCTCTATCTAGTGGTGCGCCGCTGATCATGCTATCTATAACAGCATCTAACTCACTGTTATTAGACGCCGTTTGATATTGCGCGCCATTATCACTTTGCTGCACGGCTGTTTGCGCTTTAATTTGCCAACCGCTTTGCGTTTTACAAGCAATGCTTGTTTGCGTGGTATTGTTTGAGCTTAGCGCATACTGCCTACAAAGCTCACCTTGCTGATTTTTAAAACTAAGCTGCGCCCTAAATACTGAGCCATCACTTTGCTTATACTCACCACTACTTAGCTGTGTATTAAGTGCTGATGCTATGTTACTGGCTACTAAATTTTGCGACTCATTGGGTTGTAAATAACTAGTCATTGCAATACCAAATACCATGGCAACGCTTGCAGCGATTGCTAAGCTTTTATTAGCCGACTGCTTAACCCTTTGCCAAGGCGTTAACGTTACTACATTGCTATTTAAAGTGTTTTTTGTCGTTGCTGTATCAAGCTTTGCAACCGTTTTAGCTAATGAGTCACTAAGGGGTGCGTCATCAATACTTGTTGCGTGCTCTTTTACTCGCATGTCTACTTCGCTTAGCTCTGCAAGTCGCATTACTAGTTCATCATCGGTTTCAAGGGCTTTGCGCACTTGCTCCATTTCGTGCTCGCTTAGCTCTGAGTCTAAAAAGGCGCTAAGTGTTTCGTCGTTAATGTTCATACTTGCTCCTTTTTAAAGTCGGGTTTTATTAAATTATAAAGTGTACTGCGTGCTCGCGATAATTTACTCATTACACTGCCTATAGGTATATCGAGTGTATGTGCTACTTCTTTATAGGCCATGCCCTGCACTGCCACCAGCGATACAATGGCGCGTTGCTCTTCGGGTAATTGCCCAAGTGCGGTATTTACATTTTTAAGCATTTGTTTGTTTTCGAGTGTTTGGTGCTCATTACTTGTAATTGGCTCTGGTAAAACATCGGCCTGGGCCGTATTTTGCCTTACCTTGCGTGAGCGGTATTCGTCTATCCACACATTGCGGCAAATTTTAAACGCCCATTTAGCAGGCTCAACGTCATCCGGAATGCCTTTTACTAATAGTTTTTCAATTGTTATTTGCACTACATCGTCTGCATCTGCTTTACTACCCGTTAGCGAATAGGCAAAACGCCTAAGCATGGGCAATAAGGTTTTTAATGTTTCGTTCATTGATTTTTACCCCTTTTATAAAGAAGACGATTCAAAAAAACATTTATTCCCAAATAATCAAAATAATTTGAATAATGAAATATTTCTATGTGTTAAACGTTAACTACAAGCATGATAAATTTAATAGAAGTAACCCACTATGAATATTAAAAACACACGCGTTAAACACATAATAGCCACTTCGCTTTGCATATTTAGCGCAACGAGCTCAGCCAATATAGTGAGAGTCGATCAAGTGCTTGGGCAGCTAAACCCAATAGAGCAGCGTATTGAGCAAACTATAGAGCGCGCACAACGCCTGCCGCTTCCGGTGCCTGTACCACAAGTTTCGATTGATGAACTAAAAGCGCAAATTAGTGAGCCAATTAGCAGCTTACCCAATGTGCTTAACATTAATATAAATAGTCAAAACACCGCATTTGTTGAAGTAGAGCTAGAAAACGGCTTTAGAGCAATAGAGCGCCAATGGTTATTAATGGCAAATAGCCAACAACTTAATACCCTAAAGCAGCAAAATGTAACCATTGTATCGGTAAAAAATTACAACGCACTTAACATGAGCTTAGTACGCTTTAACGCCCCCCAAGGTGTTAATTCTAAAAGTGAGTTATTAAAAGCGCTTAACATAGATGAGTCTGCAATACTTGACCGAAACCACATATACCAGGCGCAAATTGGCGAGCCTACCGAAAAAGTAACACCAAATAACTCTATTGCCCCCTACTGCACACAAAGCGTAAAAATTGGCATGATCGACAGCGCCATTAATACCAAACACAGTGCTTTTGAAGGTGCAAATATCACTACGCAAAGCTTTTTGCCACAAGGGTTAAGCTCGCCAAATTTACACGGCACCGCCATTGCAGGGCTAATTACAGGTAAAGGCGCAAAACTTAACCCGCTTTTAGGCAGTGCCATGCTTTACAGTGCCGAGGTGTTTTATAGGCAATCTGAATATGCTCAAGGGGCTACATTATTTGCCATAGTAGAAGCACTTAACTGGCTAGTCAGTAATAAAATACCCGTAATAAATATGAGCCTAACGGGGCCAAATAACGCAGTTTTAGAAGCAAGTATTACTGCAGCAATAAAACAAAACGTGTTAATTGTAGCTGCTGCAGGTAACCAAGGGCCGGCGTCGCAGCCGTTATACCCAGGTGCGTATAAAAGCGTGATAGCGGTAAGTGCTATTGATGCAAATAACCAAATTTATAGATGGTCAAATAAAGGCGATTACATAGACTTTGCAGCACTTGGTGTAAATGTTGTTACAAGCCAAGGCAATGGAAAATTTGGAAGGGAGTCGGGTACGTCAATGGCGGCGCCGCATGTAAGCGCGGCATTAAGTTGTTTATTGTTAAAACATGGTAATAATAAAACCAAAGCACTTAACGAGCTTACATCGCTTGCCATCGACTTAGGCGAGCAAGGCAAAGACACCACCTTTGGTTATGGTGCCATTTACCCACCTAAAAGTGCACTTTAACTGACGCCGATAAAACCGATTGCGTATAGGTATTGCTACTAAGATTTGATTGATAATCGCCATATTCAGCCTCGGCTATGAGTGTTACGTGCTCAAATAAAGCTAGGTTATAAAACGCATTAACTACATTTCTGTGCTCATCTCGCGACGGTATTTGCTCAAAAAAATCATCCGTTGTTTGCTCATCGTAATCTTTATTTTGATAACGCCAGCCAGCCCCCACTTTGTTAGCCACATTAAAGGCCGTAAATTTGTGCGTAACTTTAGTAGTAAAACCGTAGCCGTTAAAGTCGTATTGGTTGTCGTCGGCGTTTTCTTTATCGGCACTTAGCGATGCCATTAGCATGGTTTGGCCATTATTTATAAAATGATAAAGCGCTACATCGCCGCCTACGCCGTCGGCATTACGTGCTTTTGCAGTAGCAAAACGTTTAGCTTTGGTTTTTACACTCATACGCAAGTACGTATGCGGGTTTAAAAAATGGCCATAGTAAGCACTGGCTTGATTAAAATGTAAAAATGTTTCGCCATCTACATTTGCTTTTGCACCATCGTAACGAACCCCTACCTCATGGCTATTAAAGCTGTAGCTGCCATCTAAACCGTATTGATGCAGGTCTAAATCGTATTGATCAAATTCATCGTAGTCTTGTTGTTCAAACTTATAGCTTGAGGTTAATTTAGCGCTTTTGGTTACTTGCCATTTTGCATTAACACCGGCTGCGGTTTTTATGCCGCTGTCGCTTTGCGACGAAATATCGTCGAGCTCTTGAACAGAGAGCGCCGAGTTACTTAATACCCCAACTTCAGCATCTGCATTTAGCTCAAAGCTACTTTTAAAGGGCTTATTTTGCTCAGCTGTTTTAATGTGGTTAGTTTGTGCAAGCACCGCTTGAGCACTAAAAACACACAATGTGGCGGTTATAACTGCTTTCATATTTATTCTCCAACAGGCCGAATAGGTTTCCCCATTCGGCATTTGTGCAAGCACTTGGCGTATTAAAGGCCTAGGTCTAAATCGTTAGTAATGTTGGTTACTACTTCACTTGCGGTGCTAAGTGCTACATCGTTACTAATTTGATCAGTAACCGCTGCACTCACCTGCCCGCTAACACTTTGTTGTACTGTGCTTTGTAAACTACTAACCGTACTGTTTTGCACACTGGCAATTAAAGATTGCTGAACACTGCTTACTACTTCATTACTGGTGTTAATTGCATCACCCATTTGCAGTGCAGAGCTTACTGAGTTTGCAGCCGTATTAGTAATTGCTAATTGGTTTGTAAGCTCACCCGCATTAAGCGCATTAGTTGCATCAGCTTGTGTAACTGAATCGGTAGCGCTACTTACATTTGAAAGTAAAGAGGCATCGGCTGGTGTATCGGTAGTATCTGGCTGAGCGCCTTGCTCAGAGGTAACAAAAAGTAATGATGACTGGCTCACAGCGGTTGTTAAATTACCCGCCGATGAAGTTAACTGTGTTGTTGCATCGAGCGCTGTATTGGCTGTGGTAATGCCTGTGGCATTTAAAGACGAGGCCGATGCATTTAATGCATTATTTAAAGATCCGCTTGCAGATGCAACTAATGTATTTGCAGGCTCTGCGGCCTCACTGCTTTCTTGCGCTGGAGTTTGCGTATTATTCGCCGTTGAATCTGTGTTTTGCGAATCATCAGCCGTTACTTGTGTATCGTTAGATACGTTTGACTCGTTGCTACCACTGGCTGTTAAACCATTTTGTGAAAGCGCAATAGATGTAGATGTTTGTTGCTGCGCCGACGTTGACTGAGATAGTTCAATATCAGCGGCATGCACTGCACCTGTAAAAGTACACACACCGCTTAACATCATTACGCTTACAATTTTATTTAATTTAGTCATTGTTTTGTCCTCTAGTTTGTCGGATTGACATAAAGAAGACGATTTACAAAAACACTTTATTCCAAAAATAATTAAAAATTATAATAACGTTACTTAATTATTTAAGTTTCATACTCTTAAATATAAATTACTCGTTTACTGCGTAAGCATTTCGCCGTTTTGGATCAGCAGTAACAGCTCGGCAGTGGCGGTAGCATCGGCCAATGCGCGGTGATGGCTGGTTAAATTTAAATTAAAATGCGCGCTAAGGTTACCAAGCGAATACGACTTTAAGCCTTTAAACGCTCTGCGCGATTCAACCACGGTGCACATTTTTGGCATTTTAAAAAAATGCCCTGCAACCTCGCATTCCTTTTTAATAAAACCGTAATCAAAGTTTACGTTATGGGCTACAAAAATACTGCCTGCAAGTTTATCTAGTAGTGGCTGTGCTATATCGGCAAATACAGGCGCGTTGTAAACCATGCCATCGCTTATGCCGGTCAATTTAGTAATAAAGCTTGGGATATGGCGCTGCGGATTAATAAGTGTCGTCCAGGTATCAATTACTTTACCGTGCTGTACTTTAACAATGCCAATTTCGGTAATGCGGTTACCGCCTTTTAAGCCTCCCGTGGTTTCTATATCAACCACGCTGTAAATACGGTTAGGGTCTACAAACCACCTAACTGCAGCAATATGTACTGTAAAGCCTACATTTTTTAAATTATCAATGGTGGTTAATTGGTTGCGCCTAAGCTTATCGCCTGGGGCTTTTACCTCTTCAAAATGTACTTGACCATTATTAATAACCATTAAGTCGGGGTAGCCGTCTTTTAGCTGTAAATAGTGTTTGCTCATAGCCGTTAAGTGCGCAATTAACGCTTCAAGCGGGCTGTTTAAAATAAGTGCCTCTAGTGGCTCTAATAAATTGCTGCGCCATCTAAATAAACCATTGGGCTGCTCAAAATACTGCGCGGCATGTTTACATACCAAATTAAGCAGCGCCTGATTAGTGCTACAGCTTTTTAAACGTGCGTCAATTTGCGTGCTTTGCGCTTCATAAAAATTACCAAGCTGTAAAACTTGCGGGTAAATATCAAATTCATTACACGGCGTGTATGGCGATTCAATAAATAACTCGTGCCAAAATACCAAGCCAAACAAGCTTTGCCATAAGGTATTTTCGGTATTAAAAACCGTTAACCCTTTTGCACTGTAATGCTCATTTACGCCTTGCTCTACATCGCCTCGGTAAATTTCGTCAATTTCAAGCACACATTGGGTGTCGGCCAGCATAGTGCTTAAGCGCGAACGCGTTTGTTTATTAAACTTACGCATTAAAAAGTCATCAGCAAAGTACAGTAAATCGTCGGTGAGCGGGTTTTCTATAATTTGCTCTAGCTGCGCTTTAACCCACGCTTTATTACCTAGGCGGTATTGCTCTCTTATTTGAATTTCTTGTGCTTCGGCGTAATCGGTGCAGCCTTCAAGTAAGCTAAAGGCAAGTTCGCTATCGGTATTTTTAAGTTGTTTATACAGCCTAACCAGCAGTTTGTTTTTAATGTCGTGCGCTTGTGCGCCATGCGCCGGTTGCGCCAATACTAAATGCGCAAGCTCGGTGTAAGGTGTTTTGTCATCCAAGGTTTCATCTTTTGTATTGCCGATGTTTTTAAACGCTAAACGGTAACGATTTAAAACGTAATTAGATTGCGCCTCAGCGAGTGTATTAAAGCGCGACAAGCTCTCGCTGTGTCCTTCGCGGGTAGCGGTTAACCCTAAATCGCGCATAACAAAGCGGTTTTGATGGTTTACATCGCCACTACTTAAGCGCCCTGCAAATAAAAACTCAAAATACTCGTAATAATCTTCACGGTTATTTATCACATACTGGCTATATAAAGGGGCTAAATCATCTGCGCGCTCACTAAAAAATTGGCACGCAATAGTGACCAACTCCCCTTTAGCTGCGCTTTTCTTAAAGCTTACTTGCTCACTGTAATTACTGAGTAACTCCACCAACATGGGCTTGGTTAAATGCGCAATAAGCTGCTTGTAATGCTGTGCGTTTGGCTCATATAAAATACCCGCTTTTTTTAGCGTATAAATAGCCTGATGCGGCGAAGTTATTTCTTCATAATTAAGCGATTGCGCCTGCACTAAATAAGGTTTGCGCGAATACACACGCGCCAACATGCATTGGCTTTGCTCATCTAGTTGGTTAATTTTACTAATAAATTCACTATGTTTAGGCTCAAGTAAATGCATACATTTACTTGTTACAAACTCAATAAGCTCTCTAAAATGCGCTAAATAGTATTTTGCTGGTAATTCTTTTTTCATAACATCGCCACAACTGTATATAAAAACAGTATCTAGCATTTGTGCTTATTATTCAATCTTAAACTTGTAACTAAAACACGCTATAGTGAGCGTATAAAAGTAAATTTATTAAAAATAAAGGACTTACCATGAGCGCGCACCCATACGATGTTTTATCACTCAATAACGGCGCAAATATTATTTTTACGCCTTGCCCTGGTACAAAAACGCAAAACCTAGCGGATTCAATCGCTACATTAAAAGCCGCTGGCACTCACATGCTACTATCGCTTATGCCACAAAAGGAGCTTGAAAAAAACAACGTACAAACAATTAATAGTGAGTGCAATAAGCACGATATAACCTGGTTTCATTTACCAATAAATGACGACGAAGCCCCAAAACAACCTTTTACATCAAGCTGGAATACCCACAAAACAGACATACTACAAGCCATACAGCAAAAACAAACCATTGCCATTCATTGCAAAGGCGGCACTGGCCGCACAGGGTTGGTTGCTGCGCTTATTTTAAATTCGGCAGGTTACACAAAAGAAGAGGTATATAGCTTAGTACAAGGTATTCGCCCTAAAGCACTCACTATAGAATTGCAAAAAGAATACTTTAATAACTTTGAGGTGTGAGGGGAAAACTGGGTAATATGTTAACGCTCATTCTTAGTTACCCTTGGCAAGCTTAGCCACTTATTAACGGTAACTAATCGTAATTATGTAAACCAAAAAAACACCAAATAGGATTGAGCCAATACCTGCAGGCCTAAATGTACTTTTAAATTTTTGAGCAGACCACACAGCAATTAAGTACACCTCGCTCTCCTAAAAACTAATGGGCCGCATAGGGTAATACAGTCGCACTTGACTAAAGTTAGCTAAAGAATCGCGTAAGCTAAGTGCTTTGCGCCTCTTAATACTGTTGCTATTAGGCTTGCAAGCTCATGTAGTAAAAACGATCGTCTTCTCTATCGACAGCAAATCCGATGCGGCTATATAACTTAAATGCAGGGCTTAGCTGAAATACTTTGAGATCTATGAATTTGACACCTTGTTGACGAGCCATATCAACTACTTTAGCAATAACGTGAGCACCAAAACCTTTGTTTTGATAAGTAGCTGCAATCTGAATATCGCGAAGTTGGCAACGCCCTTCATCAAACGATAAGCGCACGACACCTATGAGTTGACCCTTACACATAATATCAAAATTTTTAAGGTTTTTGGTAGCTTGATAAACGTCTTCTACATCCCAATCTACCGCATACATTTCGTAATAGGGTTTCATATTGTTAAACGTAAACTGTGCGGCAGTCTTTAGGTCTTCAGTAGCAACAATCTCTAGCATACATCTAGCCTCAAAAAAGAATTAATACTCAATAAACTAATTAGCCACTTTAATTGAATAAGCTAAACTGCGCTATAAATTACGCGTGCTAATTGGTTAATTAGTTTTAACCAGCTTTCAGGGGACATATTCAACTTTTAACTTAAAAGAATACTTTGAAAGTTTTAGCAGTTAATAAAAAGCTAACGTAAAACAGCAAAGCTACTAATAGTTAAACGCCCATTAATTGGATCGCGTGCATATTCGTTAGCCGCATTTATATTACCAGAATGCAATAAGTTGCTTGGGTATATAACAACCCGATTTAACTTTGCCTCTACACTGTAAACTTGCTCAAACAAAGCTGTACTGCCATTTATATAATGTGGGTTTTTGTGAAGCTTTTGCGCCATGGCTTGCTGCTTAATAGTTTGCCTATATGGCATAAGTCGCTCTTTTGTTATGCGTTCATACCCTAGGGCTCTATGCTTATAAAACGAAGTGCCACCATGCGTTTCATCACATAAAAAGTGCACCATAGCAAGTTGATTCATATTAGGTGTATCAAAATGAGGGAGCATTTGTATTGGCCTTAGCTCATCAGGTTCAGTGCATGCAATTGAAAAAGCAGAAAGTATTACATCAAACTCGCTTTTATCTGTCATATCAAAGTGTGAATTAATAATTGGCGCAAGGTCTTTTAACCGCTCGATATAACTAAGCGGTGCAGCTTTTCTTACTCCTGGATAAAAATCACTTTCTTGTGCGCAAAATGTTTCTCTGGCGTTTTGAGAAAACACAGCAAAATTTATAAGTGCATCTACATTATTTACAAAATCATTAATAACAATAATTGGGGTTTGCTCTTCCCCAACAGTGTGTATCTGTAACACCATATTTTTGTTAAGTGTAAAATCAATCATCGGCTAAATTAAGCACCGCATTTTTACGCTCAATCAATGGGTATATTTGGCCAAGCGAGGTTATAACAGTATAAATAGCGGGTAATAAAGCGCGTTGATGTAAAAGCGTAATTTTATCACTATCAAGTTGTGCGAGTCTTTCTTGATTAATAGTGTATAAGCCGTTTAACTTTGTTTTTTGACTGTTCTGAAACGTTACCTCAAGCGATAATGGCTGCAGTAGCTCATGCTGTAACAAGGTATCTATTAACTTTTTATTGTCTATTTCGCCTTGTAGTAAATGCCCTAAACACTGCTTTATTTTTTTAAAATAACCACTTTCTTCTGCGTTTTGGGTATAAATTGGTTCTAAATCATTCTGGCTTTGCGCTTGGTTATTAATGACTGCTGGGCTATTTAAATTAATACACACAGGGTATTGAGTTTGCTTTGCATGAGTATCACCAACAAAAAATGGCTGACGCTGTAACTGAAGCGGTAAATATACTCCCTGCCACTGCGAGTGCTGATAAAACAAGTTCTCATGTTGCTCAAAGCCTAATAAAGCATTGAGTGTAAACTCCCCTGTTTCTGAGTTTTTTGCAAAAACTATAGGCTGCTGAACGGCAATTTGATTAAGTTCTGCCATAACAACAGGGATCATATTAATGTTTTCAGCGTGTGATTGTGCTTTTTGTGTGTCTATTTTTATATGCTGATGAGCACTTTGCTCTAATGCGACTAAATTTTCCATGCGTGTCTCTTTATTGTTTTTATGTGTAAATTTTTAAGCTAAATAGTGCTAAAGCCATGACTCTTAATTTTATTTAACAATTCTCGGTTACTAGGTAAGTTAGTGACTGCTTGGTTTATCATGCTTTTATTTTTATCAAACTGACTTTTAGCAAAATCAGTGTCTTTAAGCATATAGGAAGTTGTGCTGTAGTCACTTTTAAAGCCCATACCATATAAAACATATTGATAACTCGCCGCTGGAAACACCTCATTGTTACTTGTAAAGTCGTGGTCAGCAGGGGCGCGGTATTGCCATAATTTCATTAGATCTTGTAGGCTTTGAGGAATCGTTTTTGGGTCTCTGTTATCACGCCAAAATGCGTTATCGTCACGGGTTGATAAAATATAGTGTAACTTTAAAAAGTCGATTATTTTTTCCCACCTGTAGCCAAACGTCTCATTAAAGCGCTTGGCGGTAATATCCATAATATCGCGGGTGTGGGGGAGTTGTTCGCTTATCATTTGCGCTGACATTTCTACTAATACCAATGCAGAAGCTTCAAGCGGTTCCAAAAAGCCAGCCGAAAGCCCTACCGCAACACAGTTGTTCTGCCAAAAGTGTGAGCGATGGCCACTTTTAATAGGGATTTTTCTAATTGTTAACGACTCTATTTTATCGCCAACATACTCTTTAAGCTTTTCTCGTGCTTGTGCTTCGCTACTGTATTTACTCGAATACACATAACCTACCCCACGGCGGTGTTGTAACCCTATATCCCATATCCAGCCTGCTTCTTGCGCTGTTGAAATTGTGTGAGACGCAATGCTCTCATCTTCATTCTCATAGGGGACTTGCACTGCTAAGGCGGTATCGATAAACAGCACATCATCGCAAGGCATAAAAGGAACCTTATAATGCTCGCCTAATAACAATGATGAAAAACCGGTACAATCGACAAATAAATCACCGCTAATTTCACCTTGTTGCTTTGTGGTAACACTTGCAATATCGCCATTTTTAGCACTATTGACCTGTGTTACATCAGCTAAAAAATGTTTAACGCCAAGCTCCTGCGTACAATGTTTTTGTAAAAAAACGGCAAATTTTGCCGAGTCTAAGTGGTAGGCATAATTTGCTAAGGCAGCATATTCTGGGGTGCGAATTGTTTTAGGAGCAAGCCCTTGCTCACAAATAGCTTCTTGGTAACACACTGCATTAGAAAAAGACGTTGACTCAGCGGTATTATTTAACCAATGCCCTGCCATATCTGTTTTTGAAAAGCCCTGTGGCAAAACTAATGGGTGATAATAAAAATCATCATTGCTGCCATCCACCCATTTGGCAAATTTTGCACCTTGTTTAAAGCTTGCTTCGCACTCACGTATAAAGTCGGTTTCGCTAATACCAAGTGCTATTAATGTACTACGCATGGTAGGCCAAGTGCCTTCACCAACACCTATAATTGGTACATTTGGAGATTCAACTAGCACAACATTAAGGCCATCGGGGGTATTACTTTTATGGTGCGCCGCTAATCGTCCGGCGGTTAGCCAGCCCGCTATACCACCACCAACGACAACCACTGTTTTTATTTTTTTATTTTGCTGGTTCATACTTGTTACCTATAAAGGCATATTTAAAAAGTGGCTATTACTAAATGTAAAAGCCACTTTATTAATTAAAGTTAAAAACTACCGCGAATACCTAACGCAAAACGTCGTCCGCTATCTTCAACCAATAATAATTGATTAGAAAAACGACCACGTTTGTGCACATATTCTTCGGTTAAGTTAATACCTTCAAAAAATACCGATACATTTTCGGTAATGTCATAGCTGCCGCTAGCATCAAGTTGTGCGTAATCTTCCACAATTGTCACACCATCACCATTTAGCTGTGTAAGTGACTGTACGAAGCTATCGCGCCAGTTATAGGCTAAACGCGCTTGAAATGGTCCATTCTCATAAAAGCCAACCACATTATAAGAGTCGCTTAAGCCTGTTAATGCAAATACTTGAGTTATATCTGCAGGGTCTAGCTCTGCATCACTGTCTACAAATGTTGCATTAACCATAAAGCCAAAGCCACTGTCAAAACTATGCTGTAAGGCTATTTCCCAGCCATCAACAATCGCCGATTCGCTATTATTTGGTAAGGTGTTTGTAAATACAGCCGTTGAGTCGGCTGCATCAGGGCTATCTACATCGTTACCTGTTGAAGGGTCAGTCAACAATCCGCCACCAGACAATTCAAAGGTTAAATCTTCAGTGGTATTGATAATGAAGTTAGCAACATTCTTTCTAAAGTAACCAGCGGATAAATAACTGGCATCAGCGTAATACCACTCTAATGATAAATCTAAGTTATCAGAGGTAAACGGTTCAAGTTCAGGGTTACCAGAGCTTGATGTCAAATTGCCCCCCTGCCGAGTTGTTTCGATTACAGTTACAGGCGACATACTATCGAGTGTTGGTCGTGTAATTGTTTGTGATACAGCAGCACGTGCTATTAGCTCATCACTTATTTCAAGCTTTACACTAAAGTTAGGTAAAATTGCTTCGTAGTCTGAACTTGCTGAAATATTTTCTACGGCGCCAAAGTTAGCAAGCATTTCCGTTTTATCTAAAATCGTTAATGCACTAACTGGCTCGTCTGTGCCTTTTACTTCTACATCGGTGCTTTCGTATCTAAAGCCGGCTGTTGCGTATAAAGGCATGCCTGCAAGTTCAGCTTCAAAATCAAATTCTGTATAAAACGAGAAAGTATCTTCAGTTATCTCAAACGACTTATTACGCTTAACTGCATCAAAACTAATAGGCTGACCATTCGCTGCAGCTATTTGCTCAAGGTACGCAAAGTTTGCCTCACCATCATGTGCAAGCCATGACGTTGGCATACGACCGCTGCCGCTCACATCAGATAAAAAGTCATCTCCTGCGTCAAATACAAATTGCGCTAAGCCATCCATACTTGGGTCATCTGGGTAACCACAAAAAGTACAGTGAATACCAACACCTTCGTTATCCCAACGATCAAGGTTTTTAGTTTCAGTTGAATACATAGCACCAAATTTGACCGAAACTAGGCCTGAAGTACCATCGTTATGCCAAATGCTATCCCAACGAAACTGATCCACGGTATCTTCTACAGCCCAACCACGGCGTAGCATTACATGTGCTCGGCTATTGGCTGTATCTAAATGGTTTGATACGCCATCAGGTGTAACTGCAGGGTTATAAGCAACACCATCCAGCTCTTGCTGGCCGCTATAAATGTTAGGGTTAGCAGAGGCAAACTCACTCGCATAAGGTAAAATACCGCCATCCACTTCAAATCGAACTCGGTTAGCATAGCCAATCAACGATAACTGATCCCCGCCACCATTATTAGCCTCACGCTCAGCTTTTGAGTGGCTTAAATCAAACTTCATATTTAAGTTATCGTTTACATGCCAATCAAAGTTTAAACCTAATGCGCTAGAGTTGGTTAAACGATCAAACTTTTTAGCGTGCATATCGGTGGCAAGGCCTACCTCTTGATATAAATCAACCACAGTGCCATTTTCATCAACAGTTGGCCCTGCAGCGCCGCCAAAGCCTTCTAAGTTTGGCGCTGTAAACCAATGCCCATAAGACGTTGTGTCTGCTTCTACATCAAAATCAGAATAGAGCGCATCAGCAGTGATAACTAAATCACCTGAAGGTGCGTACTGTATTACTAAGTTTGCATTGGTACGTGTACGTGTTTCTGTTGTTACTTTATGATCGTAATTACGCGGCGAAAAAATATTACCGGTGTATGCTTGCCCGCTTTGAGTTTGCGGGTTTGGGACGCCCACGTTTTCTAACCAGCCGTCTACCTGCGCCTGGTTTAAGCGTGTTTCGCGCTCTTGGCGAGAAACAGCGAACAAAACACCCAATGTGTCATCATTAAATGTATTACTAATTAATCCAGAAATTTCAGGTGTAGTTTCTTCGCTATTTTCATCGTAAATACCCT
Organism: Pseudoalteromonas sp. Angola-30; assembly: GCF_028599215.1. Taxonomy (NCBI): domain Bacteria; kingdom Pseudomonadati; phylum Pseudomonadota; class Gammaproteobacteria; order Alteromonadales; family Pseudoalteromonadaceae; genus Pseudoalteromonas; species Pseudoalteromonas sp. Angola-30. Next base: position 320,725 of record NZ_JAQREI010000003.1, on the reverse strand, counting down.
TAACGCTACCTGCCACTTTAAAACCGCTAATCGCAAATGGTCGCGCAGTATTTACATTTACTGTTGAGCCAATACCACCAGATTGCATAGTGGCTGTTGAGGTTTTAAATACATCTAAGCTTTTAACTAGCTCTGATGCAATAGTATCAAAGCTAAACGCACGGCTTTGATTTTCAGAGGCCATTTGGCGACCATTTACAAGCACAGTATTAAACTGCGGGCCAAAACCACGCACCGTAATAAGCTGCCCTTCACCGCCTGAACGGTCTATTGAAACCCCCGTAATTCGCTGTAAAGACTCAGCTAAATTTGTGTCAGGAAATTTACCAATATCTTCTGCTGAAATGGAGTCGACCACGCCGCCCGCTTCTCTTTTGGCATCCATAGCTCGGCCAAGCGAGCCTCTGATCCCGCGTACTTCAATTATTTCTGGTTCTTGTGCTGCTGTCTCTGCCACTGCAGGGAGCGTTGCCATTGTGCTTAGTACAGCTAGTACAGCACTGGACACGCCATTTTTTTTATAGTTAGCCATGTTGTCAGTTCTCTCGAAACTTGGGTCTATTAAAATAGATATTTGCCCATCTTCGCTAACATGCGGTTGCAACCCTGTGCCATCGAGTAAAATCTGTAATGCGTTTATTATTGAATACTCGCCAGCAATAGTATTTGTTTGTAACTGCTGAATTTTATCCAGCGGAAAAAGCAAAGTAATATCGGCTTGCTCGGCAAAATTTATTAGCGATAAATCGGCCCTTTGTCTTGGAATATTAAACACAGCTTTATCGTTTACAGCGCTCGCTTTTACCTCGGTGGTGAGTAAGCTAAAAACCAGCGCATAAAGCGGTAAACAAAGCGGTAAACAAAGCGGCAAATGTAAATATTCCTTGTGTATAGTTTTTGGCCACACACAGAACAAAGACGAGTGACTTTTTATTTTCCTCCATAAATTTTTTTTATTTTTTTTTAATAAATTATTTTTTTGACTAGCCATGCTAATTTTTTTTATGCCTTTATTATTTTTATTGTTTGCGCTTTTAACTGTATTTTTAAACAATTAAAAATACAGTCCACATTGCAATTTTTTACTTATTAATTAAAAAGTTAAAGTTTCTAAAGTACAGAGCCAGTACTGAGTAAGGTATTTATAATGGCAAAAACTGTAGTACACTTCGCCTTTACATTACAAGCTTTATGCCCTTTGCGGTTAGTGAACATTAAATTTAAAAATAAAAAAACTTATTTATTTTTTAAATTTAATGGCGGATTTTTTCTTACCATTCGTCTTAGTTTGTATTGGCAAAACAATAACAATAATTGCCGTAAACACACACACGAGACACACACTAAATGACGAAAGACACACTTTTTTATAAGGTCTATTTGGCCTCGCGCAAAAGTCTCTCAAATGTAGTTGCACGTATAGTGCCGCCACATGAAATTGAAGATATAGTGCAAGAAACTTATGTGCGAATTTGTCAGATTAAAAACACTGAAAACATAAGCTCACCAAAATCTTTTATTTATAAAACGGCGCGAAATTTAGCGCTCGATTACCAAAAGCAAGCCAATATACGCCTAGTCGATGGGATCGACAACATGGAAGCGTTAGAGCAACTCTTAGCGGAACACCAGCAAGACGAAATGTACGAAAAAGCACTCACCGATAGTGAATTTTCTAATTTTTGTGAAGCCATACGGCTTTTACCCGTGCAGTGCCGTAAAGTGTTTGTATTAAAAAAAGTGTATGGTTATTCGCAGCGAGAAATTGCTGCTCAATTAAACCTTAGTGAAAGTACCGTGGAAAAACATATAGCAACAGGCATGAAACGTTGTACGCAATTTATGCGTCAATCTACAAAAAGTGTTTATGGGCAACCAAATACTTCTTCGCAGCTAAATGCAGGAGGGAGGAATGAGTAATGTTCATCATATAAACGAACGAAACACTAGCGACGATGCGCGCCTTGATAAAGCAAGTGAGTGGCTGGCTAAACTTGATCGTGGACTGTCTAAGCTCGAAGAACAAGCGTTAAAGCAATGGTTGTCACAATCTTATAAAAATGTAGAGGTGTTACTTGAAGTAGCACAGCTGTGGGACAAAATGGACGACCTCAGCCGCTTGTCAGATCTGTTTCCACAAACACCAGTAAAACAAAAACGCCTCCCTGTGTGGTTAGGTGCAACAGCTGCATCTATTTTATTAGCTGTTGCACTTAGCTTTTTTCAAGAAGCGTTTAACTTTTCATTTTTTTACCCGGTTAATCAATCAGCTGTGGTTGCTAAACAGCTTAATTTTCAAACCGACGTAGGTGAAAGTAAGGACATACTGCTTTCTGATAAAAGTAAAATCACCTTAAACACAAATAGCTTTGTTCAAGTGAGGTATACCCAACACACTCGCGTAATAAATTTACTGCGTGGCGAAATTCATATAGACGTAGCTCACGATAAAATGCGCCCTTTAAGTGTTATCGCTGGTGATAAAGTTATTCAGGCTGTTGGTACTGCATTTAATGTAGAAGTAGGTCAAAAGCAAATAGAACTGATTGTGACAGATGGCAAAGTCCTTGTTGCAGAGCAAAGTACCAAACCGTTACCAAATCTTTCCCAAGGGACTAATAAACAAGGTCAGTATTTATCAAATAGTTCAACTTCGGTGTCAAAGGGAGAAAAACTTGATTTAAGCTTCAAAGGCAAAATTGCTAAAGCGGCCGAAAAAGTTGATCCTATGGATGTAGCCGCTAGATTATCGTGGCGTAAAGGTAGCTTAATATTTAGAGGTGAATCACTTGCTGAAGCCATGGCTGAAATCAGCCGCTATACCAATATAGATTTCGAGCTTTCAGAGGATGACCGTCTCAAAAAAGTACAAGTAGCTGGCATGTTCAAAACGGGCGATATTAAAGGACTGCTAGAAGTATTAAACAATAATTTTAATATTGATTATGAAAGAGTTAGCCCAGATAAAATTCGTTTAAAATACGCAGCACCACACGTCTCAATATAGTAAAGTACACAATAATAAAAACCAGGACACACAATTATGACATCACCTCTCTCGCCGAGCAGTAATAGCTCGGCGCACACATTGGGCACATGCTCTCTTTTTTACGTAATTTTTATCTCTGCCGTGGCTGCTATTGGTGGCTTTTTATTTGGTTTTGACTCGGGTGTTATTAACGGCACGGTGTCGGCACTGGGTAATGCGTTTAATTCAAGCAGTGTAGCTACGGGCTTTAACGTAGCGTCTGTATTACTTGGCTGTGCCTTAGGTGCACTTGCTGCGGGGCCGCTGGCTGATAAGTTTGGCCGGCGTGCAATTATGATCATCACCGCGATTATTTTTGCCATTAGTGCGTTTGGCTCAGGCATTAGCGAAAGCTCGGCCGAGTTTATTTTTTACCGTTTATTTGGTGGCTTAGGTATTGGTGCTGCATCGGTATTGGCGCCGGCTTATATTGCAGAGGTTGCACCACCTGCCCTTCGTGGTCGTTTAGCTACATTACAGCAACTCGCTATTGTATTGGGTTTATTTGCTGCGTTTTTAAGTAACTATTTAATTGCTGATGCAGCAGGCAGCGCGCAAAATATTTTAATGCTTGATATAGCCGCTTGGCGCTGGATGTTTTGGGCTGAGCTTGTGCCTGCAATACTGTTTTTAGTGGGGGTGTTGTTTATTCCTGAGTCGCCTCGTTATTTAGTGGCGCAAGGTAAATTAGACGATGCAAAAACAGTATTTAGTAAAATTTCGAACGATAACGTTGCTGCGCAAATAAGCGATGTTAAAAGCTCCTTACGTAGCGATAAAAAGCCAAGTATTCGCGACTTATTTATTGATGGCAGTAAAAAAGTACACCCGATTGTATGGGCGGGTGTTGCGCTGAGTGTGTTTCAGCAATTTGTAGGTATAAACGTGGTGTTTTATTACGGCTCTGAGCTGTGGCAAGCCGCTGGGTTTGACGAGTCGCAATCGTTATTTATAAATGTATTAGCGGGTACGACTAATATTGTATCGACCTTTATTGCTATTGCCCTTGTTGACAAAATTGGCCGTAAACCACTGTTGCTTATAGGCAGTATTGGTATGTTTATCAGCTTAAGCGCGCTTACTTATATATTTGGTAGCGCAGGCCTTGATGAAGCAGGCAAACTTGCCCTTAGCGATAACATGGGTACGTTTGCGCTTATAATGGCTAACTTATTTGTGGTATTTTTTGGCTTAAGTTGGGGCCCCATTGTATGGGTATTATTAGGCGAAATGTTTAATAACCGTATTCGCGGTGCAGCGCTTGCTGTTGCTGCAAGCGCGCAGTGGATTGCTAACTTTGCCATTACCATGACCTTCCCTATTATGCTGGCTAATATTGGCCTTGCAGGTGCGTACGGCTTTTATGCTTTATCTGCACTTATTAGCATATTTTTTGTGGCCAAATACATTACAGAAACCCGTGGTAAAACACTTGAGTCTATGTAACCTAAAGCTAAATTAAGCCATACTAAAAATATAACTGGCATGCTCTGGCTGCCAGTTATATAACCTTTTAATAACCTGAGTTACTTTATAAATACAGCCCCTCTACTCATATAGGTACATAACTTGCTGCTTACTCTTTTAAGTTTATAAAAGAGAGGTAAGTAATGTCTGCTACTACTTTTTACAACCTAACAGAGCAACCTTGGGTTGTTATTGCTATTTGTTTAGTTTCTATAACTATAGCTTTGTTTTGTATCCGCTTTTTTATAATGTACTGGCTTAAAAAGTGGACCTCTCACACTAAATTTATATTCGATAGCTTACTTATCGCCTCTATCTCTAAACCGCTCACCCTTTGCACAATTATTGTGCTACTCACCATTATAGAGCAAGGGTTGTTAATACAAGGCGAGCCGGTTGCGAGCTATATTTCGTTTTCGACCATTAATATTATTTTGGGCTTAGTGGCTATTATTTTATTTTTTGACCGCTTTTTTGTGGGCACCATTAATTACTACAGCAAAGAGTCGGCGGTAATTTTTAATTCGCAAAGTATTATTAAAGGCATTATTAGGGTAAGCGTTTTATCGGTCGGGGCTTTAGTGCTGTTAGGCACCTTGGGGATTTCTATTACGCCTATAATTGCCTCGTTAGGTATTACATCATTAGCGGTGGCGCTTGCTCTGCAACCCACCCTTGAAAACTTTTTTTCGGGCGTACAACTTGTTATAGATAAACCCATACGAGTGGGGGATTTTATTGAGCTTGAGTCAAAGGAGCAAGGCTTTGTAGAGAAAATTGGTTGGCGCTCTACGTGGGTTAAAATGCTGCCAAATAATATGATTATTATCCCTAATAGTCAGCTTTCTAAATCGCGTATTATTAATTACTTTTACCCCGAAAAAGAACTGAGTGTACCTGTTGATGTAAGCGTTCACTACAGCTCAGACCTAGAATTTGTAGAGCAAGTAACGCTTGAAGTTGCGCGCCAAGTACTAATTGACCATGAATGGGGGGTTGATGATTACAATACCTTTGTGGTGTATCACACCTTTGATAACTCAAGCATTAATTTTACCGTAATGCTGCGCGCAAAAGAGTACTTTAATCGGTTTTGGGTTAAATCTGCTTTTATTAAAGCGCTACATAAACGCTATAACCAAGAAGGTATTGTGATCCCCTTCCCTATTACAGCTATTAACACAGCGCAAGAAGCCGCTAATTTTAATAGCGATAAAAAATAAGCGCGAGATAAGCTCGCGCTTAAATTGCTTTAAAATTTATAGGTTACTTGGCCTACTATTTCTCGTGGGCTGCCTGGGAAGTGACCGTTACGCTCACTAAAGCCACTTACTGCGTATTCTTTATCAAATATATTATTAATATTTACGCTTAATAACACATCGTCAAAGCGCGTAGTCCAGCTCATATCAAATACAGTAAAGGGTTTAACTTTTTGGCCATCTTGGCTTATTTGCTCGTTTACGTAATTTGCGCCAAATGCTATAGACGAGTCGATGCTATCAAGCGCAAAACGCGACCATAAACCAGCTTGGTGGCGCGGCGCATTAGCAAAGCGAGAGCCATCACCGTAGGTGCTTGAAATAGTATCACCGGTCACACCTTCAATAACTAGTGTATCGTTGTAGGCGTAGTTAGCGGTTAGCGTCCAGTGCTCGGTTAAATCGCCCACCAGCGTTGTTTCAAATCCGCGGCTTTCTACCTCACCAATATTTAAAAGTGCTGCAATGCCGTCACCCGCGCCCGTGTCGTCTGGGTTACTCATTACTACGTTTTCTTTATTAATTTGGTAAATAGCAAAGGTGCTCATAATTTTGCCATCTAGCCATTGGTTTTTCATACCAATTTCGGTTTGTTTACCGGTTTCTGGGGTTAAGTTGCCCTCGCCTTCTACATCTTCTTGGTCACCCGATGATGCTGGATTAAAGCTTTCTGAGTAATTTATGTATAACGAGGTATTTTCAACAGGTTGGTATGTAACGGCCACGCGCGGTGTTACATCGTTATCTGAGTAACTGTAACCGGTTTCTTTATTTAGCTCTTTAAAATAGTCGTAACGCAGGCCGGCAATCACGGTCCATTGCTCGTTAATGCTTACAACATCTTGTACGTATAGTCCAAAACGGTCGGTTTCAACACCATCGCGGTTCATGTCGGTAAGGTTATAAGTACTTGGGTCGGTTTCGCCGTAATTTAAGTCAAATATGTTTAAGTTAGCCACGCCATCCGCTTCATAACGGGCGCGTAAGTAATCGTACTCGGTATCAACTATGTGGTAGTCGCCACCAAATAATACTTGGTGTGCTAATTGGCCTTGCTCAAAGCTATAAACAAAGTCGGTGGTTAAGCTTGTTTCTTCGTTGGCGCGGTATTGCTTTCGGTATTCGCGTTTAATGGTTTCGTCATCAATGTTTGCTTCACCATCGCCGTTTACATCTACCCAGCTTTGCGACTCATGGTAGGCTTGGTCGCGTTCGTTATCCATGTAACGCAGTGTGCTACTTACAGAAAAATCATCATTAAAGTAATGCTTGAGCTTGGCTTGCAGCACTAACGCTTCCATGTCTTGGTAGTCAAAAGCTTCATTTGCGTTGTAACTAGGGTCAACTAAAAAGTTGCCATTGTCATCTACCGGTACACCACGTAAACGGTTACCGCCTAAGTCTTGCTTGATGTAATCAACTGTGGTGGTTAGTGTGGTTGAATCGGTTAAATCAAATAATAAACCTGCGGTAAACTCACTGTTTTTTGAATCTGCGTTATTACGAAAGCTGTCTTGCTCTTCGTAATAACCACCTACTCTGTATGCCATGGTGTCGGTTAAACCGCCGGTCATATCAAGTGAGGCACCATGTGTGTTGTAATTACCAAGCGTTAGTTTTAGCTCTTTACTTTGCGTATAACTTGGCTTTTTAGTCACATAGTTGATCATACCGCCTGGCTCACCACCACCATATAACGCAGAGGCTGGGCCTTTTAATACTTCTACACGCGCTACATTAAATAATTGGGGCACACCAAAGCCCGAGTACGTGTCGCCACGTACGCCATCGTAAAATACATTGGCATCGTCTCTAAATCCACGAAAAGTAACGCCTGAATAACTGTACTCACTTACTCCGGCTATTGAGCGGTATAAATCGGTAATATCGCGCGCGGCTTGGTCAAGAATAAGCTGCTCGGTTAATACCTGCGCAGATTGCGGTAATTTAATAAGATCTAAATCCGTTTTAGTCCCAATTTTACTTTCGGTTTCTAGGTAAAACTGCTGAGCGCGACCTGTTACTTCTATTGTTTCAATTTCTTTATTTTGCTCGGCAAATGCCACATTAGAAAAAGCAGAAAAAGACGCAGCAATACTAAGCGCCAAGTATTTTTGGTTAAACATGTTGATCCTGAAAAGAGGTGTATAAAACGCCGCGAATGATAACGACTATCATTACTATATGCAATGCAAATAATTTCATATTCATCCTTATTTTTCGAATTAATCGCAACTAAAATAGGTACTTAAAGACTTTTATGCTCACGTTTTATACTTATTCGCTTTGCGCAGTGTTGAACCAAATAAGGAACTCAGATAGTGTGTATTTTTCATACGCTTTATAATAGCAATTCGCATTAATACTTAATCATTTTGTGGGGCTAAACGTGTCGCTACTTGTGTTAAAAAATGCTCATTTACGACTGCATGGATGCAGAAGGTAGCGCAATACAGGAGCAATTGCCGAGAACGACTAAATAGCGAATTTTTTGCCTAGCTATCAACACGTTTTTCCAGCATCAAAATAAACCACTTAATTAAGCGAATTGGTATCAGCTTTTTTATGAGGAGCAAACCATGTTAAACCGACTATTTTTAGGGGTTATTTTACTCTCGGCCACGGCCGTGGCGAGTGCGAACGACAGCTTAGTACGTTTTCAAAGTAATTATTCTGTTCAAGAAACAGCTAACCGTTTTGAAAAAATAGCCAGTAACAAAGGGATAACCATTTTTGCGCGGGTAGATCATCAAAAAAACGCTCAAAATGTTGATATGGAATTGGCCCCTAGTGAAGTGATTATTTTTGGTAATCCAAAGGTAGGCACACCGTTAATGCAGTGTCAGCAAAGTGTGGCGATAGACTTACCGCAAAAAGTACATATATCTCAAGACAACAATGGCCAAGTTTGGCTTACTTACAACAGCCCCACTTATTTGCAAGAACGCCACAATATAAAAGGCTGCGAAGAAGTACTTAATAAAATAGCTGTGGTGCTTAATAAGCTTTCTATGGCAACAGTGGCCAAATAATTAAAGTTATACCAAACCGCAATAATACTTAATTAAGCGAATTGGTTTTAATATTAAATAGCTTAAATAGCTTAAATAACACGCAATAAAAAACCCGTTAGCTAACGGGTTTTTTATAAAGTTAATAACACTTTTTTACGCGTGTATTAAGACTCAATAGCCAAAAGCTCTACTTCAAAAATAAGCAGTGATGCAGGTGGAATACTGCCCACTCGCTTTTCGCCATAGGCTAATTGGTGCGGTACATAAAATATGTATTTATCGCCTGGGCTCATAAGTTGTAAGCCTTCGGTCCAGCCTTTAATAACTTGATTTAAACCAAAGCTTATTGGCGTTTTACGCTCTACTGAGCTGTCAAATACGGTGCCATCTATTAACGTGCCGTGGTAATGCACGTTTACTTTACTAGTAGGGTTAGGTGTATTTTCGCTTTCACCTTTGTGCAGCACTTTGTACTGTAAGCCTGAGGCGGTTTCTATTACGCCCTCAACTTTTGCGTTAGCGACAAGGTAGTCGGCTTCAATTTGCGCGTTAATGCCAGCTTGTTGCTTTGCTTTTTTACTATTTTGAAAAATTAAAAAACAAAATATAGCGATGATCACCGCTAAAATTATATTGATCATTTAGTGTTTTTCCTCATCTTCATCGGCTTCTTTATCTTCTTCGCTATCGCCATTAACTATGTCGGCTATATCTTTTAAGCGTGCTAAAGCAATACCGTTAACAGAATCCTCTGGGTATTCGCCGTCAATAATATCGCCTGCATCAATATCCATTAATAAGTTAAGTGCTTGGTCTACAGTTTCTACTGCGTAAATATTAAATTTACCGCGCTCAACCGCTTCAAGTATTTCATCATCAAGTACTAAGTTAACTTGGTTAGATTTTGGAATAATAACGCCCTGCTCGCCTGTTAAGCCGCGCATTTTACACAGCTTAAAAAAGCCTTCTATTTTTTCGTTTACGCCGCCAATGGCTTGCACATCACCGTGTTGGTTAATAGAGCCTGTAAGGGCAATAGACTGGCTAATAGGCAAACTGGTAATAGCTGATATAAGCGCACATAACTCAGCAAGTGAGGCGCTATCGCCATCTATATAACCGTAGCTTTGCTCTATAGCTATGTTAGCACTTAGCGTTAAACTAAAGTGCTGGGCGTATTTGTTACCTAAATAACCGGTAAGTAGCATTACACCTTTTGAGTGAATTGCTTTACCTAGCTCGGCTTCACGCTCAACATCTATTACACCATCGGCGCCGGCGTATACGGTGGCGGTAATACGCGCGGGTGTACCAAACGACGTATCGCCAATGTGCAACACTGTTAAGCCGTTTACTTTACCAATGGCTTGACCTTGTGTGGCAATAAGCGTGTGGCCTTCTTTAATATCGCTTAACATGTTTTCGCTTATTTGGCCGGTGCGGTACTGCTTACCTTCAATGGCTTCATCAATATGATGCGCATCAATCAGTGTTTGCTTATCTTGCTTGGCGTAAAAGCTAGCCTCAGCCACCAGCTCAAGCACATCGGCAAAGCGCGCCGATAATTTATTATGGTGCTCTGCTTGGCGGTAGCTAAATTTAAGTAACCGCACCATGGCGGCCTCTGTGGTTGTGCACTTTAACGTTTGCTGGCAGTACTCACTCACTTTAGTAATAAATTGGTACTGAAGCTTATCGCTACTTGGTAAATAGTAATCAAAGTCGGCAAGTACTCTAAACAGCTCTGCAAACTCTTCATCGTACTCACCTATGGTGTAATACAAATCGCGCGAGCCTAATAAAATAATTTTTACATCAAGAGGAATTAATTGCGGACGCAGTGTAAAGCTGCTGCCTACTGAGCTGTCTTGATACGGTAGGTCGTTTTTAATTTGGTGCGTTTTAAGCGAAAGCTTTAAACCATCCCACACTTGCGGGTTGGCCATTACTTTTTCGGCATCCATAATTAAGTAACCGCCATTTGCACGGTGCAATGCACCAGGCTGTATAGAGCGGTAACTGGTTATAAGCGAGCCTTGCGATGTTGAATACTCAATTTTGCCAAATATATTGCCAAAGGTTGGGTTTGGCTCATACACCACAGGTGCGGCATCGTCTTCTTTAAACTCAACTAAAATATTAGGCGCAAAAAAGTCGGTAAGCATGCCTTTGCGGTCAAAGTCTTCTTTGCTTTCTTCGCTTTCATCTTCATCGTCTAGCCATTCAAGTACTGCGTCGATTATTTCTACGCGAATGTCTTTTAAGTAGCGCAGCACTCCAATATGTGCAGCGTATTTATGCTCTAAGTCTTTTAATAGCGGCTTTGTAGCTTGCTCGGCTGTGGCCTTTTTTAGATTACGCTGTTTTTCTTTTGATTCGCGTTTCCAGCGTGGCAGCTCAATCAGCGCTTCAATTAAGGCATCTTCTAGTTTTTCTATTTTTTCAAAAAACTCATCACGAAGCTCTTCATCTAGGGCGGCAAATTCGTTATCGCTTAACTGCCTGCCTTCAACTAAAGGCGCAAAACCTACGGCGTTTTTTTCTTCTATTAGCGCTACGCTTTGCTCAAGCGCCATTTCTTCTACTGCGGTAATAGCGCTGTCGTAAGCGTCGTTAAATTCGCTCTCGATTGACTTTTTTTTGCGTTGATAAGCTGGGTTATCAAAAGCTGCCGGAAAGGTGTCGAGTACTTCATCTAAAAATGAGTCTATATCGTCACTTAATTGCTTGCTTTGCCCTGCTTGCATAAATAGCGCAATTGGCTCGCGGTGGTCGTCGTAATTATTAACATACAACCACTCATTAGGTGTGGGGCGATCTTTTGCGTGTTGTTTAAGTTTGTCTTTTACGAGTGTAAATCGGCCATGCGCGGCCTCACCCATTACATAAACATTGTAGCCTGGCAGCTCCATCCCAAGAGAAAAGTCGAGAGCACTTTGGGCACGTTGTTGGCCTATAAAGGTAAGTTGCTCTGGGTATGGATTGCTCATACACGTGCTAACGTGATTAGTAGAAATGCTCGGTGCGAGCTTTGAAACAGATAATGGCAGCAGTTTTTTCGTCATTCTAACTTCTTTTTGTACCAACATACTCGCTGGCTTTGGGCGTATTAAGTGGCCTACAAGCCACTTAATACATATATTTAGGGTTGTAATGCCTTACGGCTAAAATAAATACCATCACATTCAATGCACGGTGTAATTTGTGTAGCGTGATAAATATCAAAACTATGGGTGCAATTCTTACATACTAATGTGCCCATGGCTATCCATTCGCCTGCGTGATACATCCCATTGTGCTTAAAATCTTGACTAAGAGACTGCCATTCAAGCTGGGTTTTGTCCTCTATGTGTGAAAGCTCATACCATAACGACTCTTTAAGCTCTTGCCATGCAAGCGAATTATAGTGCGATTCGTTTTCTTGAACGTGTTCTATGTCGCGCTGCAAATAACTTTTATAGAGTCCGTATTTTTCTTTGCCTAGGTCTTTAAGTGCTTGCTCAGATTCAACAAATCGGGTCATTGCATCTTTTACTTCGTGATCTTTTACATCTTTTAGCCAATTAGTTAAATCGCTAAGCCATGTTTTATAATCTGCCATTTTATACTCCATCAAAATCAAGGGCGTGTTGGCCTTTAACATAGATAAGTATAGGTTAACCTGCACTGAAAGTGAGATTTTAACAAAACCGTGCTTATACGCTGTGATTAGGCTTTTATTTGGGGTATCCTATCGGCAATTTTTTATTAGTTTGCAAGAAGTCTGGAATCATAGATGCAAGAGCAATATAACCCGCAAGACATAGAGTCAAAAGTCCAAAGTTACTGGGAAGAAAACCAGGTATTTAAAGTCACCGAAGATGAGAGCAAAGAAAAGTATTACTGCCTTTCTATGTTCCCATACCCAAGTGGCCGACTGCATATGGGTCATGTGCGTAATTACACCATTGGTGATGTTGTTTCTCGTTTCCAGCGCCTGCAAGGCAAAAACGTAATGCAACCAATGGGTTGGGATGCGTTTGGTTTACCTGCAGAAAACGCCGCTATCAAAAACAAAACAGCGCCAGCTAAGTGGACGTACGAAAACATTGATTACATGCGTAACCAACTTAAGCAATTAGGCTTTGGTTACGACTGGGATCGTGAAATAGCCACCTGTCACCCAGAATACTACAAATGGGAACAATGGTTTTTCACTAAGCTGTACGAAAAAGGCTTAGTGTACAAAAAAATGTCAACGGTTAACTGGGATCCAGTTGATCAAACTGTACTTGCCAACGAACAAGTTATAGATGGCCGCGGATGGCGCTCTGGTGCAGTGGTTGAGCAAAAAGAAATTCCACAGTGGTTTATTAAAATTACTGACTACGCACAAGAGCTTTTAGATGACTTAGACAAGTTAGAAGACTGGCCTGAGCAAGTTAAAACCATGCAGCGTAACTGGATTGGTCGCTCTGAAGGGTTAGACATTGAGTTTACGCGTACCGACAACAACGAAAAGTTTAGCGTATACACTACACGCCCAGATACATTTATGGGTGTAACTTACCTAGCCGTTGCCGGTGGCCACCCTATTGCGCAAGAAGCCGCTAAAAACAGCGATGCAATTGCAATGTTTGTTGAAGAATGCAAAAACACCAAAGTTGCCGAAGCAGACATGGCCACTATGGAGAAAAAAGGCATTGCAACAGGCTTTTACGCGACTCACCCATTAACGGGCGAGCAAGTTCCAATTTGGGTTGCTAACTTTGTATTAATGCATTACGGCTCAGGTGCGGTGATGGCAGTACCTGCACACGACCAACGCGACTATGAATTTGCCACAGCATACGGCCTAGACATAAAACAAGTAATTGCACCGGTTGAAGGCTCAGAGCTTGAAGTAAATCTAAAAGAAGAAGCATTCACTGAAAAAGGCGTGTTAGTTAATTCTGGCGAATTTGATGGCCTTGATTTTGAAGGCGCATTTAACGCTATTGCCGACAAACTAGAAGCACTGGGTGTGGGTGAGCGTAAAGTTAACTTCCGCTTACGTGATTGGGGTGTTAGCCGCCAGCGTTACTGGGGTTCACCAATCCCAATGCTGAGCGACGAAAACGGTAACGAATTAGCCGCCACCGAAGAAATGCTGCCAGTACGTTTACCAGAAGATGTAGTTATGAATGGCGTTACTTCGCCAATCAAAGCAGACCCAGAATGGGCAAAAGCAACGGTAAATGGCGTACCAGCAACACACGAAACAGATACCTTTGACACCTTTATGGAGTCGTCTTGGTACTACGCACGTTACTGTAGCCCGCGTCACGATGAAGGCATGCTAGACCCAGCAGCAGCTAACTATTGGTTACCAGTAAACCAATACATAGGTGGTATTGAGCACGCTATTTTACACTTATTGTATTCGCGTTTTTTCCATAAGTTATTACGTGATTTTGGTTTAGTAAATTCAGACGAGCCATTCGATCGCTTACTTTGTCAGGGCATGGTACTTGCCGAAACGTTCTACCGTAAAGATGAAAAAGGCGGTGACGTATGGATTTCGCCAAGCGATGTAAATACCGAAACTGACGAAAAAGGCCGCGTAACTAAAGCATGGCACAAAGAAGATGGTGAACCTGTGTTCTCATCGGGCATGAGCAAAATGTCTAAGTCTAAAAACAACGGTATAGACCCACAAGAAGTAATTGCCCAATACGGTGCAGATACTGTGCGTTTATTTATGATGTTTACCGCACCACCAGAGCAAACGCTTGAATGGTCAGACTCAGGCGTTGAAGGCGCGCACCGCTTCTTAAAACGTATTTGGAAATACGCAGTAGATGTGAAAACAGTTGGCTACCAAGCACTTGATAAATCAGCGCTTAGTAACCCACAAAAAATACTGCGTCGTGAGCTACACAAAGCCATTGCAAAAGTGAGCGATGATATTGAACGTCGTCAAACGTTTAACACTGCAATTGCTGCCATTATGGAGCTCTCTAATAAGTTATTAAAAGCGCCATTAAACGATACGCAAGATGTTGCTATTGCTAACGAAGCATTAGAAGCCCTACTTATTATGCTTGCGCCAATTACGCCGCATTTATCGCACCAGTTATGGCAAGAGCTTGGTAAAGAGGGTGACATTTTAGATGCAGCATGGCCTAAAGTTGACGAGTCTGCCCTTGTTGAAGATGAAAAATTAATCATCGTACAAGTAAACGGCAAACTACGCGCTAAGCTTACTGTAGCGGCCGATGCAACACAAGAGCAGGTAGAAGCACTTGCGTTTGCTGAGTCTAACGTAACTAAATTTACTGATGGCGCAACCATTCGTAAAATTATTTACGTACCGGGTAAACTACTTAACGTGGTAGCTAACTAAATGGTTAGCTTTAACACCCTTAAAAACACATTAGCCTTAGTGCTAATGTGTTTTGTGTTATCTAGCTGTGGCTTTCATTTAAAGAAAGCCTCTAGCCTGCCCGATAACCTTAAAACGCTTACGCTTAAAGGTGATGATGAAAAATCATCGTTATTTTTAAACCTTAAAAAAGAGCTTAAAGCCAGTAACGTAGAACTGACACCTTCGGCTAAAAATGTTGCCCAGCTTTACTTACGCAAAGAAAGCATTGAGCGCCAAACCTTATCGTTGTTTCAAAATGGTCAGGTGGCTGAATACGAGCTTGCCTACGGGGTAAGCTATGTTGTTAAACGCCCAGGCGAAAAAGCCATAGAAAAACGCTTTGAGCTTTATCGTAACTACCAAGACGACCCCGATCACGCACTTGCAAAAGCAAAAGAGCTTGAGCTGCTTATTAGCGAAATTCGTAAGCAAGCCAGTGGTCGTATTGTTAGAGAGCTGTCGCAACTATAATGCGCTGTTATGCTAATCAGTTACCGAGTGAATTAAATAAAGGTTTAAAACCCTTTTATTTAGTGTTTGGTGAAGAACCGTTTCAAGAAGCGCAATGTGTGCAGCAAATACGCGACACGGCAAAAGCCCAAGGCTTTGATGAGGTAATTAAATTTACCCTAATGCAAGGGTTTGATTGGCAAGAAATTATAGCTCAATATCAAAGCATGTCTTTGTTTAGTGCGCGCACTATAATTGAGCTTGATTTAAACCAACAAAAACCTGGCACCCCAGGTAGTAATACCTTTAAAAAAATAGTCGAGTTAATTAACCCCGATACCATTTTAATTGTAAAAGGGGCTAAAGCCAGCCAAGACGTACAACGTGGCGCTTGGTTTAAAGCACTCGATAAACACGGTGTATTTGTACCGTGCTACCCGCTTGCAGGGAATCATTTAAAACGCTGGTTAGATGAACAAGTAGCACGCCTTTCTCTAAATATGCAAAACGAAGCAAAACTGAGCTTAATTAACGCTACCGAAGGCAATTTGTTAGCGTGTTTTCAGGAGCTCGAAAAGCTCTCGCTACTGCATGGTAATGCCTTAATAACCCAGCAACTTGTGATGCAAGGGCTATTAAATCAAGCCAAGTTTGATATTTTTGATTTAAGTGATGCCCTATTAAATGGCCACGCCAAGCAAGCAATTAAGGTACTTAATAAACTGGCCAGCGATAACACCGAAGTGGTGAGTATTTTATGGGCTATAAATAAAGAGCTCACCAGTTTGCTCACTATTCAGCAAGGGCTTTTAAATGGCGAGCCTATCGCACAGTTATTTAAAAAAAATGGTATTTGGAAAAACCAGCAAGGCCCAGTGCAAAATGCAATTAACCGCTTAAATATTAATACCCTTGAGCAAATAAGCAGTGAGCTTGCACTGTTTGATTCAAGCTACAAACAAGGTAACTTAATTGCGCCTTACCAAGCACTTGCCCATATTTGTATTAAGTTTTGCCAGCCGCTTGATATTCCAATGCCTTGCCACGCACTTAACTAAAGATTTTTAACATGATTGCAATTTTTGGCGGCACCTTCGACCCCGTGCATTTAGGCCACCTAAATATGGCCTCACAGTGTGTAAATACATTTAACTTATCCACGTTGTACTTTATGCCCTGTGCACTTCCCGCGCACAAAGCTGCGCCAGGTATAAGTACAGCGCACCGTATTAATATGCTCAATGCCGCTATTGCCCCTTACCCTCATTTTGCACTTGATTTAAGAGAGCTAAATCGTACTGGGCCTTCTTACTCATTGTTAAGTTTACAAGAGCTAAGAGCTGAGCACCCAGATACGCCAATTCTTTTTTTAATGGGCATGGACTCGTTTAATAACCTCGACAAATGGTATGAATGGCAAGCAATTACACAGCTATGCCATATAGTGGTTTATCATCGCCCGGGGCAAACATGTAACCCAAATAAGGCGCTTAAAAGCTATATCAGTAATGCCCACACTGAAGCGCCACAGCAACTTGCCACACACAACTTTGGTAAGCTTTATTTTTTACCTGGTGAAACCCTTGATGCTGCCTCAAGCACTATTCGAGAGCAATTAAAAAAAACCAATAAAAATAATGAACTATTACCCGAACCTGTCAGTCACTACATTAAGCAACACCAGCTTTATCAAAGTGATGATTAAAACCCCCTAGCATGTTAAAATGCACGCTATTAAATTTAAAATTGAGACAATACCTTGGATTCGAAACAACTACTTGCCTTTGCACTAGACAAAATTGACGATATGAAAGCACGCGACGTGGTACAACTAGACGTACGTGACAGCTCAGACATTACCGATTACATGGTTGTGTGTTCGGGTACTTCTAAGCGTCATGTGCAATCAATTGCTGATAACGTAGCAAAAGAAGCTCGCCACGCTGGCGAAGAACCTTTAGGTTACGAAGGTCAAGACGAAGGCGAATGGGTACTGGTAGATTTAGGTGATGTAGTTGTACACGTGATGCAAGATCACGCACGTAGCTATTACGATCTAGAAAAACTGTGGGGCTAAGCGCCACTATTTTTTAATTGAGCTTGGAAGTAATACGTGAAAATACAAATGATTGCCGTTGGCACAAAAATGCCAGCGTGGGTAGAAACCGGATTTGCAGAGTACCAACGCCGTTTTCCTAAAGATATGGCGCTTGAGTTAATAGAAATTCCGGCCGGTAAACGCGGTAAAAATGCCGATATTAAACGCATTTTACACACCGAAGGTGAAAAAACCTTAGCCGCTATTCCAAAAGGCAATCGCATTGTTACCCTAGAGGTAACAGGTAAACCACTTGATACTCACCAGCTTGCTAAAAATATGGAAAAGTGGCAGCTCGATGGCCGCGACGTTAGTTTGCTTATTGGCGGCCCTGAAGGGTTAGCCCCTGAGTGCATTGCCGCCTCTGAGCAAAAATGGTCGTTATCTAACTTAACGTTACCGCACCCTTTAGTGCGTATTATTGTTGCCGAAAGCCTATACCGAGGCTGGAGCTTAAATAACAACCATCCTTATCATCGCGAGTAACGCCTTGTTATGATTAAGCAAAGACCCACAATACGCGACCATTCCGCTGAGGCAAACTTATTTGCACGGCGCGCATTTGTGGGTTTTATTTTTGTTTTAGGCTTAGTAGCAATTTTGCTTTCTAATCTTTATACCATTCAGGTAGAAGAACACACCGACTATCAAACCCGCTCTAACGATAACCGTATTAAAGTAATTCCTATTGCGCCAAACCGTGGCCTCATTTACGACCGCAACGGTGTACTGCTTGCTGAAAACAAACCCGTTTATAACCTCGAGGTTATTCCTGAAGAGGTCGACGATTTAGCTAAATCGCTTGAGCAAGTTAGCAAAATAATTACGATTACCGAGCAGCAAAAAAAAGACTTTATTGATGACATAAAGCATACGCGTCGTTTTAAGTCGCAAGTACTAAAAGCCCGCTTAGATGAAACCGAAGTGGCCCAATTTGCGGTTAATCAGCATAAATTTCCGGGCTTTAGCATTGAGGCGCGCCTTGCACGCTTTTACCCATATGGCGATACGCTAACCCATGCATTAGGCTACGTCGCCAAACTAAACCGCAAAGAACTTAATAAGTTAGAACAAGAAGACCAAGCCACCAATTACCGCGCTACGCACGATATTGGTAAGCTTGGCATAGAAAAATATTACGAGCAGCTTTTGCATGGCCAAGTCGGATCTCAACGCGTTGAGGTGAATAACCGCGGCCGTGTTATTCGCACATTAAGTATGACTCCCCCACAGCCAGGCAGTGATTTAGTGCTTACCTTAGATATAGGTTTACAACAAATAGCCCAACATGCGCTTAAAGATATGCGCGGCGCGGTTGTAGTAATGGATGCCAAAGATGGCGGCGTATTAGCACTTTATTCAAACCCAAGTTACGACCCTAATTTATTTGTCCATGGTATTAGCAGTAAAGATTATAAAGCACTGCTAAACCCCGACCGCCCTCTAATTAACCGTGCCACTCAAGGGCGCTATGCGCCAGCTTCCACAGTAAAACCGCATATGGCTATACTGGCACTTGAAGAAAACATTGTCAGTGAAAGCACCTCGGTGTGGGATCCTGGTTTTTTTCAAATACCGAATGTTGAACATAAATGGCGCGATTGGAAACGTTGGGGCCACGGCCATGTAGATGTTTACAAAGCGATTGAAGAGTCGTGCGATACTTACTTTTACGATGCGGCATACCGCTTAGGCATAACAAAAATTAGTAATTTTATGGCGCGCTTTGGCTTTGGTGACTTATCGGGAATAGACATACACGAAGAAACCACAGCCATATTGCCCTCAAAAGAGTGGAAAGAAGGCCGCTTTAAAGAGTCGTGGTGGCGTGGCGATACTATTTCAGTGGGGATTGGCCAAGGGTATTGGACTGCCACCCCTATTCAAATTGCTAACGCGACTAACATATTGGTTAATAAAGGCATAAACCACCCGCCGCATTTAGCACAAGTGGCTAAAAAAGAAGACCAAGTGACGCAAATTAATAACGAAGAAAAACCGCCAGTGGTACTTAATAACCCTGATAACTGGCGTATCGCGCTCGATGCCATGCACAATACCGTAAAAAAAGTAACAGGAACGGCACACCGTGCATTTAAAGGCGCTAATTATGATCCTGCGGGTAAAACAGGCACAGCGCAAGTAGTGAGTATTGCCCAAGGTGAGCGTTACGATGCAAAATCACTAAAGGAGCGCCAACGCGATAACGCGATTTATATTGGTTTTGCTCCGTATGACGACCCTAAAATTGTGGTTTCAATTGTGGTAGAAAACACCGGTGGCGGAAGCTCTGTGGGTGCACCTATTGCACGTGAGCTAATGGATTACTATTTTGCAGCAAACCCAATAGAAGTTGCTAGGAATACAGCGCAATGACCGTATTAAACACCCAGCGCTCGATATGGATGCGCATGCATTTAGACTTACCGTTACTAATTGCCTTATTACTTATGATGGCAGGCAGTATCACCATAGTATATAGCGCAAGCGGCCAAGACTCGGCCATGATGATCCGCCATATCACCCGTATGGGCGGCGCTATTATAGGCATGATAGTGCTTGCACAGTTCTCCCCCGCGACTCTTAAACGCTTAGTGATCCCCCTTTACTGTGTTGGGTTACTCATGTTGGTGGGCGTATTGCTCTTTGGCGTGAGCTCAAAAGGCGCTCAGCGCTGGTTAAATTTAGGTATTACTCGCTTTCAGCCCTCAGAACTTATGAAGCTGGCAGTCCCTATGATGGTGGCTTGGTATATTGGACGAAACCAACTTCCGCCACGTCCATTACACCTAATTATTGGCTTTGTCATCGTGATGCTGCCTACCTTATTAATTAAAGAACAGCCCGACTTAGGCACCTCAATTTTGATTGCCAGCTCAGGAATATTTGTGTTGTTTTTATCGGGTTTAAGCTGGCGTTTAATTGGCTTTTTAAGCTCGATTGTCGCACTGGCAGCATGGCCATTTTGGCACTACGGTATGCACGACTACCAAAAGCAGCGCGTATTAACGTTTTTAGACCCAGAGAGCGATCCGCTTGGCTCGGGGTATCATATTATTCAATCCAAAATAGCCATCGGCTCAGGTGGTATAGAAGGTAAAGGCTGGTTGCAAGGCACGCAATCACAACTCGAATTTTTACCAGAGCGCCATACCGACTTTATATTTTCGGTATTAAGTGAAGAGTTTGGCTTATTTGGTGTGTGTGTTTTATTAAGCCTGTACTTATTTATTATCGGCCGTGGTTTATACATTGCGGTAAACGCGCAAGATGCGTTTGGTAAATTATTGGCCGGCGCCCTTACCCTCACCTTTTTTGTTTATATTTTTGTAAATATAGGCATGGTATCGGGCTTGTTGCCTGTTGTAGGTGTACCTTTACCCCTTATTAGTTATGGCGGCACCTCTATGGTGACGTTAATGGCCGGATTTGGCATTATTATGTCAATTGCGACAGATAAAAGGATGCTTTTAAAATAATGAATAAGCCTACCCAGCTGTTATTTATTTCAGCCTTAATATTTATGTTAAGCGCATGTAGTAGCGGCTCTAATAGTCGTTATCATATGGAGCACGATGCCGCACCTTTACGCGCGCCAACCGCACTTGAAATGCAAGATGCCGTTGTGGTGGATGTTAAAAAAAGTGCCAGTGCAAGTCGCCCGTACGAGGTATTAGGCAAACGTTATACGCCAATGCTTGATGAAAAAGGGTATACAGAAGAAGGGATCGCTTCGTGGTACGGCCGTAAGTTTCATGGCTACCATACCTCAAACGGTGAAATTTACGATATGTTTGCCATGAGCGCGGCCCATAAAACCTTACCCCTGCCAAGCTTTGTACGCGTTACTAATACTGCCAACAATAAATCGGTAATTGTACGTGTAAACGACCGTGGGCCGTTTCATGATGACAGAATAATAGATCTTTCGTATGCTGCTGCTTATAAATTAGGCTATTACACTCACGGTACAGCCAAGGTTAAGCTAGAGGCGATTACGCTCGACAGCATTCCTGCACGTAAAACATATATACAGGTAGCTGCGGGTAGTACGCTTAGCAATATTGAAGCATTAGCTTCTACATTACGCCTGCAGTATCAAGTACCTACTAATATAGTAAAAGCAGACAACATTTATCGTTTGCATTTGGGCCCGATTAAAGATGCCCAGCATGCACAAGACGTATTAAAAAAATTAAAACAAAACCAATTTCAAAACGCGTTCTTGCTTTACACTCAGTAAGACAAATACCTAAACCACGCCAAAATGTAGGATTCAGCGTTGTATTGGGGCTTAAAATCTAGGTGTTATTTTTTAAATGGCAATCCCTTTTAAAAAATAACAACACAGAAAATCAGCCTTAGTGAAACGCCCTGAAGCGTGGTTTAAAAACGATTTATACTGCGTTATTGATTTGAACAATAGAGTGACTATTATTGACAATCAATACCTTGTCTAAGTTGTTTTTAATTCCAACGACGCTCGCATCTCGGGGTAGTTTGGGTATAAGATGGACTAACGCGAATTTTTAACTTTAACCATTAATGAGTATGATGAAATCAATTAAACATAAAATCCTCAAAGGTGTATGCGGCTTAGTTTGCACAGCCGCCGTATTTTCAGCCAGCGCCCAAATTATTCCGGCTCCACCTCAAATTAATGCAAAAGGTTATTTTTTAGTAGACTTTACAACAGGTAAAGTTATTGCTGAAGGTGAAGCTGATACAAAGCTAGCCCCTGCAAGCTTAACTAAAATGATGACCAGTTATGTAATTGGTACAGAAATAAACGCCGGTAACATTGCACCAACCGATATGGTTACAGTGAGCGAAAAAGCCTGGGCTAAAAACTTCCCTGAATCGTCAAAAATGTTTATTGAAGTAGGCAAGCAAATAAGTGTTGATGAGCTTAATCACGGTATTATTATTCAATCTGGTAATGATGCGTGTGTAGCCATGGCTGAGCACATTGCAGGTAGCGAAAGCGCATTTGCTGATTTAATGAATGCCCATGCCGCTAAATTAGGCATGAGCAACAGCCATTTTATTAATAGCCACGGTTTAGATACAGACGAGCATTACACTACCCCACGTGATATGGCGACGCTAGGTGCTGCACTTATTCGTGATGTACCTGATGAGTACGCACTTTATAAGCAAAAATCGTTTACTTACAACGGTATTAAACAATATAACCGTAACTCTTTGTTATGGGATGAAAGCCTAGATGTTGATGGTATTAAAACGGGTCACACATCAGAGGCAGGTTATAGTTTAGTAACGTCTGCAACTAAAAACGACATGCGTTTAATTGCGGTTGTTATGGGCACATCAAGCGAGCGCGCACGTAAAGTAGAAAGCAAAAAACTACTTAACTACGGATTTCGCTTTTTTGAAACAATTACACCTTACAAAGCAGGCGACAGCTTTGCAGAACAACGTATTTGGATGGGTAATAAAGAAAATGTATCGTTAGGTATTTTAGAAGATACCCCAATTACCATTCCACGTGGTCAACATAAAAACCTTAAAGCGAACTTTGAGCTAGACAACACGCTTGAAGCACCATTAGCGAAAGGCACTAAAGTAGGTACGTTATTCTTACAACTAGAGGGCGAAGACATTGCACAATACCCACTAGTTACACTTGAAGAAGTGGAAGAAGGCAGCTTCTTTAGCAAAATTTACGACTACTTACGTTTACAAATTATGTAAACGTAAAAATAACCCGACAGTCGTTGGGTTGTTAAACGAAGCGCCTCTGTTATGAGGCGTTTTTTTTTGCTTGAAAAATGCTAGAATGCGCCCCATATAAGCAGGATCACCCTAAACCTGCCAGTCACGCTTAGCGTTATACCAATTCGGTTAATTAAGTAATCTATTTTGAGGCTGGAAAAACGTGTTGATAACTTGGCTAATAAATCGCTATTTAGTTGTTCTAAATGAGCATTTTTAACGCAGGTAGCAACACGTTTAGCCCCGCAAAATGATTAAGTCTTATTGCGGATTGATATTATCTCACGTAGCCAACATTTTTTGTTTGAGGAGTCACCGTCGTGGTTCAACCTGTTAAAAATACTAAATTTGATGAGTACCTTGAGTACCCATGTCCGTTCACATTTAAAGTTATGGGTTTAGCAAACGTTAACCTTACGGAACAAATTTTAGCTAAATTACAACCTATTGCACCTGGTGACTACGCACCAAAAGTAAAGCCAAGTAGTAAAGGCAATTATGAGTCGGTAACGTTTGTTGCCACAGTGACAAGCGGTAAACACATAGAAGAAATTTACAACGTGATCAGCAACATTGATGACGTACGCCATATGCTTTAAGCCATAGTTGAGACTTGTTGTGAACGAAAACACTTTAATCGTACGCCAACTAGGCCGTCAGCGTTACATGCCAATTTGGCAAAAAATGCAAGCCTATACCGACACCCGTGACGACAGCTCGCCAGATGAAATTTGGCTTGTAGAGCACGAGAGTGTATTTACACAAGGCCAAGCTGGTAAAGATGAGCATTTACTCGCCCCTGGTGACATAGAAGTCATAAAGGTAGACCGTGGCGGGCAAGTTACTTACCATGGCCCCGGCCAACAAATGATGTATGTATTATTTAACTTGCGCCGCCTAAAAATTGGTGTGCGCGAGCTTGTTACTTGGCTTGAAGAGTGCATTATTGATACCCTTAATGAGTATGATATTAAAGCCTACGCAAAAGCCGATGCACCCGGTGTGTACGTAAACGACAGTAAAATTGCATCATTAGGATTACGTGTTCGTCGTGGTTGCTCGTTTCATGGATTAGCATTAAATGTTAACATGGACTTAAGCCCGTTTTTACGCATCAACCCGTGTGGTTATGCCGGCATGAACATGGTGCAAACGAAAGAATTAAACGGCCCTCAAAACTTAGCACAAGCAGGTGAAGGGCTGGTAAAACACATGATAAAGAAGCTTAATGCAACACAGGTTAAGCATACTGAAGGGTTTGAAAACGAATGAATAAACCAGTCAAAATGGAACCAGGTGTAAAACTACGCGACGCAGAAAAAATGGCGTTGATCCCCGTTAAAGTTTTACCTACAGAAAAAACTGAAATGTTGCGCAAGCCAGAGTGGCTTAAAATTCGCTTACCAAAATCTACCGAGCGTATCGACGGTATAAAACAAGCTATGCGCAAGCACGGCTTACACTCAGTATGTGAAGAGGCCTCGTGCCCTAACCTTTCTGAGTGTTTTAACCACGGTACTGCTACCTTTATGATTTTAGGTGCTATTTGTACTCGTCGTTGCCCATTTTGTGATGTTGCCCATGGTCGCCCATTAAAACCTGATGCAGCAGAGCCTGAAAAGCTTGCACTGACAATTAAAGACATGAAGCTTAGCTACGTGGTTATTACCTCGGTTGACCGTGATGATTTACGTGATGGCGGCGCACAGCATTTTGCCGATTGTATTCGCGAAATCCGTAAGCACAATCCAACCATTACTATTGAGATTTTAGTGCCAGATTTTCGTGGCCGTATGGACCGCGCACTGGAGATTTTAATTGAAACGCCACCTGATGTGTTTAATCACAACCTAGAAACTGCCCCGCGTTTGTACAAGCTTGCGCGCCCGGGTGCCGATTACAAATGGTCGTTAGAATTACTTCGTCGCTTTAAAGAAGCGCACCCAGAGGTAAAAACTAAGTCTGGCTTAATGGTTGGCCTAGGTGAAGAAATTAGTGAAATAGAAGAAGTATTACGTGACCTACGTGCGCATAACGTTGACATGCTTACCGTTGGCCAATACTTACAGCCTTCTAAGCATCACTTGCCAGTTAAACGTTACGTGCCACCAGCGGAATTTGACGCACTGAAAGAATACGCTGATGAAATTGGCTTTACGCATGCTGCCTCTGGCCCATTTGTTCGTTCAAGCTATCACGCTGACCAACAAGCTGCAGGTAAAGAAGTAAAATAATTACTTTTTAAAACGCATTAAAAAAGCCCTTAGCAATTAAGTTGCTAAGGGCTTTTTTGTCGCTTTAATTTTTACCACTGCGTTTAAGTATATAATAAAACACAGGTGTAAGTATTAAGCCAAATACCGTTACGCCTATCATGCCAGAAAATACCGCAACGCCCATAGCTTGGCGCATTTCAGAGCCTGCTCCCGATGAGAACACCATAGGTACAACCCCCATAATAAATGCTATTGAGGTCATTAATATTGGGCGTAATCGTAACCGGCTCGCCTCTTTAATGGCATTAACTGCATCCATACCGGTATCTTGCAGCTCTTTTGCAAACTCAACAATTAAAATAGCGTTTTTAGTGGCAAGTCCAAACAACACGATTAGGCCAATTTGGGTGAAAATATTATTATCACCACCATAAATAGCCACACCAATCAGCGCACTTAGCAATGTCATAGGCACAATTAAAATAATAGCGACAGGCAAACGTAAGCTTTCGTACTGCGCTGCTAAAACCAAAAATACAAGCAACACAATAAGTGGAAATACATACATTGAAGTATCGCCCGCTAAAATTTGCTGATAGGTTATGTCTGTCCACTCATACGCAATACCCATTGGCAGTGTTTCATCGAGTATTTTTTCTATTGCGGCTTTAGCTTGGTCAGAGCTATACCCTGGTGCGGGTACGCCGTTAACCTCAGCAGTAACATAGCCGTTATAATGCATTACTCTATCTGGCCCTAAACTATGTTCAATACTAAGCACTGCGCCAAGAAGGATCATATCGCCATTTTTATTGCGCACTTTTAATTGCTTAATTTGCTCTACATCTTCTC
Organism: Pseudoalteromonas sp. Angola-30; assembly: GCF_028599215.1. Classification (NCBI taxonomy): domain Bacteria; kingdom Pseudomonadati; phylum Pseudomonadota; class Gammaproteobacteria; order Alteromonadales; family Pseudoalteromonadaceae; genus Pseudoalteromonas; species Pseudoalteromonas sp. Angola-30. The sequence goes on along the minus strand of NZ_JAQREI010000003.1, from coordinate 294,217 downwards.
TGTAGGGTGCATCTGCCTGCACATTTACCTGATACGTGCGACCAAATAAATTAAAGTCGTTCACATAAACTGTGCCCAAATAGCCTTGCATTGCTTCAAATAGGGTGTTTATTTCAAGCCCTAAGCTTAGTGCCTTTTTACGGTCTACCTTTACATCTAGCTGTGGTACGTCGGTTGTAAAACTGGTAAACGCATTAGCAAGAGCGGGATCTGCTTTAGCCTTGGCAATCACTTCATTTGTTACTTGCTGCAAGGTGTCAAACCCTAATGAGCCTCTATCTTCAAGCTGCAGCCTAAAGCCACCAATGGTGCCCATTCCCCTTACTGGAGGAGGCGGAAATATAGCAACATTAGCGCCTTTTATTTGACTAAGTTGTTTATTTAAATCTTCCGCTATTTCAGCTGCCGACATGCGCGGGCCCTGCCGCTTTGAAAACGGCTCTAACGGTGTAAACATCATCCCCGAACTTGGGTTTATAGATAAACCATTAATGCTTAAACCTGCAAAGGCGACGGCGTCACTAACGCCTGGGTGCGCCCTGATTATCTCTGACATTTGGCGAACCACTGCTTCAGAGCGATCTAGCGATGCTGCATTAGGTAATTGCGCAAAAGCGACGAGATACATTTTATCCTGCGGCGGAACATATCCTGTTGGCGTATTTTCAAACTGCTGCCACGTTAAGGCCAGCAAACCAACGTATAGCACACCAATTATGCCGCCCTTATGCACTATTCGGCCAACGGCTCCTGTGTATTTACCCGAGGCTTTATCGAACATTTTGTTAAAAGGCGCGAATAACCAACGGCCAAATAATTTATTAATGGCACGACTTAACCAATCGTTGTCTTGCCCATGAAGTTTGAGTAATAATGCAGCCAGCGCTGGGCTCAGCGTAAGCGAGTTAATGGCAGAAAGCACTGTTGAAATAGTAATTGTAAGAGCAAATTGACGATAAAATTGCCCTGTTAAACCGCTCATAAACGCAGTAGGAATAAACACCGCAGCAAGCACTAAAGTAGTGGCAATAATAGGCCCTGTTACTTCTTTCATTGCTTGAGTGGTTGCATCAATGGGGCTTAATCCCTCACTGATGTTTCTTTCAACGTTTTCGACCACAACAATGGCATCATCAACAACAATACCGATTGCTAACACCAAGCCAAATAACGACAACGCATTAAGTGAAAATCCCATTAAATGCATAAAAGCAAAGGTGCCCACTAATGAAATTGGCACTGCCACCAGCGGAATAATAGATGCTCGCCATGTTTGTAAAAACAGCACGATGACCAACACAACTAATAAAACCGCTTCAAATAATGTATCGACTACGGCTTCAATAGAGCCCCTTACAAATACGGTAGGGTCATATACTATTTCATAGCTCATACCCTCTGGAAATAGCGCCGATAGTTCAGCCATTTTAGCGCGCACATCGTCATAAATTTGTAATGCATTAGAGCATGCTATAAACCAAAGTGAATTTAACCCAGCGACAGCGCAGCGTACTTTTCGTATTTCTGCCGCTGATATATTTGTAGAAATGATATGGGGGCCTCTTCGTAAAATTATTGAGCAGCAGGCCCCAGGCATTAATATCCATGCAATCCCTAATCGGGCGGTAGAGGCTGCCAATGTACTTAAAGACGCCGAAGCCGAACTGGCAATTAATCGCTACACCCTGTCTGAAAACGTTATTAGAGCCGAGCACTTATTAAAGCCTAAATATGTTGTACTTATGCGCCCTGACCACCCGCTTGCTAATGCCCCTTTAAGTATTACTGACTTTGCTAATACAGATCATTTATTAGTATCAATTACGGGCGATATTTTAGGGCCATCTGATCAAGCACTAAGAGTATTAGGGTTAAAACGCCGAGTAGCGATGACGGTAAATAACGCGGCAAATGTACCTAACATTCTTAAAAATACCGATCTTATTTGTGTCCTCCCATCAATAGCGCTTGAGCAGGAAATATTTACCAATAAGCTCGTGGTTTTAAAAAGCCCTATTGATACGCCACCAACGCCTGTCTCTGTTATTTGGCATAAGCGCCAAGACAACGATGCCGGTTTGCAGTGGATACGCCGTCACATAGTGGCTATTATTCAACAACGTGTAAGTAGCCACGATAAAAAACTAGGCAAATATTTACTGCGCTAAAACGCCTTTTTTAATCACAAAATCAGCAAATCGTACCTGCTCTTCTTCAGCGCGAAGGCTATCGGTTTCGACTATTGAACGATAGATCCCCCATTTAGGACGGGCAAAGTCATCATCGCTAAAGCCACGCCACATATCTATGTTTTGCTCGCTAATGCTAAGTAGCTCCGTGTTGTCACTTAAGCGGGTTAGGGTCATTTCAAATTGCCCCGCTTCACTAAAAGTGGCTTGTACAAATACCGCTACCCATTCATCAGTAATGAGTGACCAGTCGGTTTCGATAAGGTTTTTATCAAGCCCTGTGCTGTTACCGTTTTCATCAAAGCCTGCGCTATAACGTACTTGCAGCTGATTACCTGTACTGTTTTTTTGTGCACCAGAGAGCGTAATAATAGGTTGGTCATCGTTGCCATTGGTATTGTCGTTGCTATCGTTACGGGCTTTTATTTGGAAAAAGTGACTGAATTTACTACTTAGCTCAAGCTCGCTAGAGACTTTAAACTTCCAACTGTATCGTACGGTTTCGTCTTTAAAGGCAAGCGTTGCGGCGGGCGATTTATCAAAGGCTTTTATTTCGTTGCGCTGGCGGTCAGTTTCGCCCTTATCTTTATCTTGGTCTTCATCACGATGTGCTAAAAACACAAAGTGATTACCTACGATTGGGTCAGTATCTTCAATAATATGCACAACATCTTGATGATTCCCGCTATACATATCAGGCGATTCAATTGCACCTTCACTAAACGCATTTTCTATTAATATATAAGCACTTAGCCCTGTGTTTTCGCCATCGGCATTGAGGGTTGTTTCTTGCGTTACTATAAAATCATCAGAGCGTGCAGTGCCTATAATGCTTATAGACACTGTCGCTTCGGTGCCATCTGCCGATGTGACGGTTATTTCATCAAGTAAGGTTTCGCCCTCGTTTAGTGCACTCACAGTGGCATGCTCGCCATTAAGTGTATATGACCAATTACCATCTTCAGTTAAGCTAAATAAACCATAAGCTGTGGTGTTATTGCTTTGCGTTTTAAATACTGCCTCATTGGCTTGTGCATCCGTTATAGACAGTTCACCTGAAATTGCTATATCGCGGGTATTTTCAATACTTACAAATGTTTGACCGCTAATTACCGCGGCGCTTTGCGCTACAACCGATGCATTTACAGGCTCACTATTTGACCCTGAGCTACCGCACCCTACAGCTAAAATACCCAAAGAACAAACAGAAGTAATAGTTAAAATACGCAAGCCAAACTTTGACATAAACAACCAGCCCAGGTTAATGGTAAGTAAATAAAGTAAAATATAACTTACCAATTATTTGTTTTAATAACTAGATCTTTATTACCAGTATGGTTTTATAATTGTTAGCTGAGCTATTTGTGAAAAACAACTTTAAATAAAAGGGTAAAAATAAAATTAGGTTAAAACCAAGTTACTTGAGATAATCCTCAGCGAACCCCTTATTTAGGTTATATATGAAATTATTAGTTCGTAATTTGTCTCGCGCTACCACAGAGCAAGACCTTCGCACGTTGTTTGCAGCACACGGTAAAGTAACTACCTGTAACTTAGTGCTTGATAAAGATACTGGTTTATCAAAAGGTTTTGCCTTTGTAGAAATGCCAAACGACATAGAAAGTAGAAGCGCTATTAAAGCACTTAATCAATTAAGCGTTGATAAAAGCAAAATTCGCGTAAAATACGCAGATGAGTAATTAGTTACTTGCTATATGATTAAAACCAGCTATCTGCTGGTTTTTTACTTTTAAGTTTACGCTTTATATTTAGCCAGAAATAAGCTGACTGTTTGTTCAATTACTTTATTATTTTGCTGCTCTGTTATTGTTTCAAACCCATAAAGTAGCGGATAAAACACAAACGATTTTAATTGATACACAAACTGTTTAGCAGCTATATTTAGCTCATCACCTTTTAAAACACCTGCTGTTCTAGCTTGCTCTAAAAAATCTTCTAAATAAGTCATACACCCCATAGTATTATTACTTAAAGACTTTGCTAGCTGTGGCTCTTGTAGCATTTGCATAAAGGCAATTTTAGCTAAACGTAAAAAGTCAGGCGATGTAAGCATAGCCACTTCTTGCTCGGCAATAGCAGTAAGCTGCAAATCAATTGGTTGATTTTTATTAAAGTAAATAACATCACCATGATTAATTTTAGCCAGCATAGTCGTTAAAATAGCCTGAAATAGCTCTTCTTTTGTCGCAAAGTGATTATAAACAGTTCGCTTAGAAGCCTCCGCTTTTGCAGCAACTTGATCCATACTAGTGTGCTCTACACCTTTTTCAAAAAACAGATGCTCTGCTGCTTGAAGAATATTTATGCGTTTTTTTTCTGATAATTTCATAATGGGTTCTGCAATTATTAATAGCTACATTTTAACTAAACAATAAAAAAATGCACTGCATAGTTTACTTTTCATCAAAACGATGAAAAACTACACTCATTAGTTTACTTTAAGGTTTAACGATGACATTTATAAAATGGGTAGTTGTGATCATCGCCATCATTGTTTTTGGAGGTTGTAGCGTGAATAAACAGATAGTTGCGCAAGGTGTTAATGAAGCACCTAATGTAGATAACTACGAAAATGGTAGATTTCATAACCATCAACAGGTTGAGCCGAATAGCTTTAAGAAAACACTCGGAATTTTAGGGCGTTACATAACAGAAAAGCGTACCAACATTACACCTAAAAAGCCCATTGCAATTAAAAGTGTTACAGCAAAAATGCTTAACTCCCTTGCAAATAATACTGTGCATGTCATTAAACTTGGCCACTCTAGCGTGCTTTTAAAAGTGCATGGCGAATACTGGTTACTCGATCCGGTATTTAGTGAGCGCGCATCTCCTTTTTCTTTTGTAGGGCCAAAGCGCTTTTCTAAATTACCTATTAGTATTAGCGAACTGCCACCTATCGATAAGGTGCTTATTTCGCACAACCATTACGATCACCTTGATAAATCAGCTATTAAAAAGCTGTCTGCAAAAACTAAGCAGTTTTATGTGCCACTTGGTGTAGATACCGATTTAGTTAAGTGGGGAGTGAATGAAAACAAAATTAGCACATTTAACTGGTGGCAGGAGTTACAAACCGAACATGCATTAGTTGCCTTTACTCCTACCCAGCATTTTTCGGGCCGTGGATTAAGTGATGCAAACAACACACTTTGGGGTTCGTGGGTTATTAAAACCTCCCAGCAAAGTGTTTATTTTAGTGGTGATTCGGGTTATTTCGCAGGCTTTAAAGAAATTGGTAACAAGTACGGTCCTTTTGATTTAACCCTAATTGAGACAGGCGCCTACGACAAAGATTGGGCCGATATACACATGACACCAGAGCAATCGGTTCAAGCTCATATTGATTTACAAGGTAAAACTTTAGTGCCTATTCATAACGGTACGTTTGACTTGGCGTTTCATGCTTGGGTTGACCCATTTGAACGAGTAACGGCTGCAAGCAACATAAATAACGTAACATTGAGTACACCCGAGTTTGGACAAATATTTACCCCTACCGACGCTGCAATAACCCATAAATGGTGGAAAAACTAATTTGGTAGGTGTTTTAAAGGTATTTATTACAAGGTGTTAATTAAATAAGCGGCTATTAAGCCGCTTTTTTTATACTAATTGTTCCTAACACTACAAAAGATGCAGCTAAAGCAAAAAACATCGCTTGCTGTGCGAGCAAAGCTGCTGCAAAAAATGCTACGCCGCTGCCTATAAACAGGTATCCGCTTTTTTTAGATTGGCTCATTGTGTGTGCTCCATTTATTGTTGTCGATTATTTATACACCCTACACCGGCAATTTTCAATTTTTGAAAAATAGAACTGGCAAGATGATAAATATTCGACTCACATCAGTGCTTCCTTTATATTAAAAGCCAATTTTTAAAACTATTCAGAAAACTATGGCCTCTACTCTTTTTAAAAGCGCTAGCCTAAGCCTGCTAGTCGCTCTCTTTGGTTGCTCTGAACCTGCAAGCGAGCATTCTTCTTTAGAAAATACGCCCGGCGTAAGCCTAAATAACGTTAAACAGCATATAAAAACGCTCGCCTCTGATGACTTTCAAGGTCGCGGCCCACTTACTCATGGTGAAGTAAAAACCGTGGGTTACTTGAGCGAGCAATACGAAGCTATGGGTTTAACTGGGGCGTATAATGGCAAGTTTTTACAGCCGGTAAAAATGGCAATGGTCACGGCCAATCAAAATATGCAATTGCAGGTGGGCGACTTAAAGTTTAAAGCAGGTAACGATTTTACCGCCCGTACAGAGCAATTACAGCCAGTAATAGATGTACGAAACTCTGACATTGTATTTGTGGGTTACGGTATTAATGCCCCCGAATACAACTGGAGCGATTACGAAAACATTAATGTTGAAGGTAAAACCGTTATTGTATTGGTAAACGACCCTGGCTTTGCTACACAAAACGATGCGTTATTTACAGGTAATGCTATGACCTACTACGGCCGCTGGACTTACAAATACGAAGAAGCCGCACGCCAAGGTGCCAAAGCGGTATTTATTGTGCACGAAACTGCCCCTGCGGCTTACCCTTGGGGCGTGGTTGAAAGCTCAAACACAGGAACTAAATACACCCTGATGGACAATAACCTAAACGCTTCTAAGCTCCCAGTTATGGGCTGGCTAACACTTAATACTACTGAGCAAATTTTTAATGCCGCACAGCTTAACTATCAAAATTTAAAACAAAAGGCTTTAAGTGATGACTTTAAAGCCACAGCGCTTAATTTAACAGCCAACCTTTCATTTAAAAACGAAGTATCGCATGCCAAATCACATAACGTAGTTGCGCAAATTACAGGAAGCGACGCCCCTAATGAGTACGTGGTAATAGGTGCTCATTGGGATCATTTTGGTACCAAGCAAACCGACAGCGGCCCTAAAATTTATAACGGTGCAGTGGATAATGCCTCTGGCACAGCGGCCACACTTGAAATTGCCCGCATTATGAATCAAATCCACCAGCAAACACCGTTTAAACGCTCTATTTTATTTGCTAATTTTACCGCAGAAGAGACTGGTCTCATTGGCTCGCAAGAGTTTGCAACCGGTGGCGTTGTGCCCACTAAACAAATGGTCGGGCTATTAAATATTGACGGAATGAACGTGCTAGATGGCACCGATTACATTTTGCAATACGGTAACGATTTATCCACCCTAGAAAACTACCTAGCAAACGCGGCAAAAGCGCAAGGTCGCGTTGTTAAAATGGACCCTCGCCCGCAAAACGGTTTGTTTTTTAGATCAGATCATTTTTCTTTAGCTAAGCAAGGTGTGCCGAGTTTATTATTTATGAGCCTTGGCGATACCGACCCTGATTACATTGCGCATAAATACCATAAAGAAGCCGACGATTACTCGCCGCAGTGGTCATTAGGTGGCGTAAAGCAAGACATAGAGCTTATTGTTGATATAGCCACAAAGCTTGCTAACAATGGCGATTGGCCTACATGGACGAGTGACTCAGACTTTAAAGCAAAGCGCGAGCAAGATAAGCCGCATTAGCAGGTAAAGTTTAAAGCTAAATAATAATCATACCAATCGCATTAAAATCCTCCTACTTGGAGGATTTTAATTTTGAGCGCGCCCGCATTAGTAAGGTTTCGGCTTTTGCTCCTAAATACACATAAATAGCCAAGGCTATTAAAAGCCCTACCACCGCAAGCATCATCGCAATGGCCGGTAATAAGTATTCAGCCTGCCCCAACGCTGCCTTAAACATGGTTAATAGCGCCTCAATAGATATTGCAATTAGCACGGTAGATATAAACCGGGTAATTGTGCGCCGTGTAGAAGAGTGTCTAAATATATCCTTATGCATTAAGATCTCTTCTTCGAGAATGGTCTTTCCTAAATCAAACACGGCCAATGCTAAAGTAATATATATAATAATGCTAAAGGGCTCGAGGGGATCAGACGCTGAGTCAAAGTGGGTTAATAATGCATATATATCGTTAAATACTATGCTCAGTAAAAAGAGTACCAAAGTAAATAAACACGCCACAATCACCCCATAACCCGCTTTAAAATAAGGCGAAATACCGGCACGCGCGCTGTCTCCCATTACAAACTCAATTAACTGGGTTAAGCATACGTCTAACACTAAATAATGCTGCTGGTTAATTGGCTTTTTTAGCTCTTTAATAGCCGAAATACATAAATGATTAGTTGCGATAGAAATATACGGATCGGTAAAGCACACCGAATCGGTTTGTTTAGATTGTAAAAAGTAAGGGCGCTCACTTAAATCTTGCTGATTACCTTGCTCGGCTAATTTTTTATAGGCACGCTTAAAGCAAACGTTATTGCCTTGCTGAAGCCCAGATTCGTTTAAACAATATTGCAGCTCTAAAAAGGGATATTGCTTTACTAAAAAACGTGTATCTCGATTTTTGTTAAGCCCATCTTCAATACTCATTAAAATAGAGTCAAGCAAGCTGTGTATTACTTGCTCATACTCATGGTAGCGCTCAACACTACTTATATAACTCATTCGCGCCATAATTGTGTACTCACTCAGTTGCTATAGCGTTAACTAAGCAAGTTTAAAACCAAGTATAAAAAATGTTTACATTCATAAGGTTAAGATTTTAACTTGTGCTCATTTGCACCTATTTGGTGAAAAAGCCGTTATGCCTGCGCCATGCACAAAAAAAGCAGCTAAGTAAATGTTACTTAACTGCTTTGTGAGTATGACCTGATAAATTTTAAGCGCGTAAAACTACGCCATAAAATTATTGTACTTTAGAAAACTCTTGCTGTGAAAGCTCACCATTTTTATCTGTATCGAGCTTATCAAACAACCGTGCTAACTGTGCGTTGGCTTGTGCTTCTGTTTTGCTAATTACGCCATCACCATTGGCATCAAAACTGTTAAAGTCGACCGCGGCAAACGCCGCTGATGAAGAGGCAAGGGCTAGAAGTGCGATAAATTTTTTCATAATCATTTCCTTAGGCTAAGTGCTTGGCAAAGGGGAAGAAATCCTTTTCTGAGATCCATAAAGGGAGAATCGGTTATTTGTATTCAAAAAAATCGTTTTCGGTTAGGCCATTTCGGCTTTGCATATTTAATTGCTGCATTATTTGTTCTGCTGATTGATCACTTTGGTTTGTTAAACCACCTTCGCCTTGCATAGGTGTTTTAAACTCTGTATTTGCCAATACCACCGATGATGACACCAAGGTGATAAGTACAAGTGTTGTTTTCAGCTTAGTCATAATGTAATCCTTCAATAATATGCATTACCTGTATAAATTTGCACTGAGGTGGTTACAATTCACTTCCTTGTTATTCTTTTTAATAGGCTCCCTTGCCTATTTAGGTTGTCTTTGGCAACTCAGAATTATGCTTACACCACAGCGCATTAATCGTCTACGCTTGTAAAACCTCTGCTTTAAAAAGTTTACCGTTTGTGTTGGTATCAAACTTTGCAAATGTGCCAGAAAATACCAGCGCTATTGCAAGCAAAGTTGGGTATCGCTTTTACATATCGATTCCTTCGCTATGCGTTTATAATAAAATGCCCTGTGTATTACACTGTCCTTGTTATTCTTTATGGTAAGCTCCCTTGCCTACTTAGGTTGTCTTTGGCAACACAGAATTAACGTGCCACTGGGCGTTAACTACTCAAAGCACTCACTTATGCTTTGTCGAACTCACTCTTAGATAGCTCGTTGTTTTTGTCAGTATCAAGTTTTGTAAACTGACTCATTAATTCAGCATCAGCAGATGCTTCTAACGGGCTTAATGTGCCACTGCCATCTTTATCGAGTGTGTCAAAATCTGTTACTGCAAAAGCCGCTGATGAAGAGGCTAAAGCCATTAATACCAATGTTGATTGTGCCTTTTTCATAATGAAATCCTTCATAGGGTTAGGGGAGTAGCCAATTGGCGTTACCCACGTTTTGCTTAATACAGCTTAACTATTACAACTTCAGTGCCATGTTTTATTTTTACCTAATAAACAATGAGTTATACGATAAGTATATGAAAAGGTTAAATTCGAGGGGTATTTTTGTTGCTTTTTAGCAACAGCTAGATGAGCCACTTAAAATAAACCATTAGAATCAACAACTTATGATTTATAAAAAAGCCACACATGAGCTAAAAGCTCACTAAAAAAATAATGTGGGGAAGTTTTAGAATAAACTAAAGCTGAACAACTTAATTAAAACAATTAAACGTCATAAAACCTAAAACATAACCAATTGAAATATAATGATATTTATAAAATTTTTAGCATTTATTTTTTAAAAGCATGGCAAGCCTGTAAAAAACAGGCATTTGTTGCCAAATGGCGAATTTAGTAAAAGGCAGGGGTTTAAAAAGGGTGCGCATTGCATTTAGTTGGGCATAACAAATTGGCGTTTTTAAGGTATAAAAACAATTTAACTACTTCCAGCCTTGACGCCATTTTTGTGTGTCTTTTAAATCTCGCCAGCGTATTGAGTACTGATTTTTAGAAAATACCGACTCGGTAATGCATTCAATTACATTACCCTCTTCATCGTATTCTACTTCTACAATGATAAAGTGTTTTTCTTTGTTGATAGCTGGAGTGGCGGTCCACTTACTGTTTAGTAATTTTTTAGGGTTTAAGTTATTCATTAAATAATCTAGTGTGCTTAATTAACACTAATACGACATAACCCGTTGTTTAGCTCAACATAAAGTTAGGCCGTATTAATGTTATTTCACCAACTCACTGGTTACTCAGCGATTAACTTACCTTTATACATTTTCATTTGGCAATGAAAGTCGTACTCACCTGCTTTAAGTGCAGGCAAAGTGATTTTATTATCTCCCATTGCAAGGCTTTCACTTACATCAAGCTGCGGGAACACCATAGTTTCGGCGCACGGTGCACTGTCTTTTCTATCAAATGTAAGTGTTACTTTTTTATTGGCCGCCACCTTTATATGACTTGGTTGATAAACGCCGTTATCTACCACTATAGTTTGCGTATTATCATTACTGTGTATTTGCTTTGGCTTATAAAGCCAAAACCAATAAATAATGGCCACTATTAATACTGCACCAAGTAAATTTATCATTAACATTATCGACTCCTTAGCGCTTATTGGGTTTATAAAAACGTAAGCGATTAGCATTGGTGACGACTGTCAGTGATGAAAGCGCCATAGCTGCGCCCGCCACTACTGGGTTTAGTAGTACACCAATAAACGGATACAGCACACCAGCTGCAATAGGAATGCCCGCAACATTATAAATAAAGGCACCAAACAAGTTTTGTTTAATGTTTTTAATTGTTGCGCTGCTAATGGCAATAGCATCGGCAAGGCCATGCAGCGAGCCACGCATTAAGGTAATATCAGCGCTTTCTATGGCTACATCTGTACCTGTGCCAATTGCAAAACCGACATCTGCTTTAGCAAGCGCGGGGGCATCATTGATCCCATCACCCGTCATACCTACAATTTCGCCTTGCTGCTGACGTTTAGTGACTTCGTTTACTTTATCCTCTGGCAACACTTCTGCGATAAAATCATCAATACCGACTTTTTTAGCCACAGCGTGTGCGGTCGCTTTATTATCACCAGTGAGCATTACTAGATGAATACCTTCATTTTGCAAGCGCTTGATTGCCTGTACTGAGTCTTCTTTTAGCGGGTCCGCTACCGCAATTAAGGCCATTAGTTGATTATTACAGGCAAAGTACATCGGGGTTTTTGCATCATTTGCAAAGGTGTGTGCTTGCTCTGTGGCGTTATCGACTGCAATCTCGTATTTATCCATAAGCGCTTTATTGCCAAATAACAGTGTTTGCCCATTCACCGTTCCACTTACACCTTTACCGGTAATCGCATCAAAGTCGGTAACTTTACTCAGGGTTACGTTTTGCTTTTTAGCGTACTGTGTAATCGCCTCCGCAAGTGGGTGCTCAGAGCTACTCTCTAGGCTTGCAACTAATTGCATTACGTTATTTTCATCTGCTTTATTAAACGTTACAACATCTGTTACCTGTGGTGCACCTTGGGTGATAGTGCCGGTTTTATCTAAAATCATGGTAGTAATTTTAGAGGTCGTTTGCAGTGACTCGCCATTGCGAATTAATATGCCAAACTCGGCGGCTTTACCTACTCCCACCATTACCGACATAGGCGTTGCTAAACCCAGCGCACACGGACATGCAATAATCAGCACGGTGGTTAACGCTACCACCGCATAAGCAATTGAAGGGGCTGGGCCAAAATTCAACCATGCAAGGGCTGCTAGTATCGCAATTATCATTACTGTGGGCACAAAAATGCCCGATATAACATCGGCTAACCGCCCTATTGAAGGCTTAGAGTTTTGCGCGCGTTTTACCATATTAATGATATTGGCAAGGGTTGTTTCTTGGCCTATATGTGTGGCTTCAAATAATAATGTACCACTTTTATTAATGCTGCCAGCAACCACTTTATCGCCAGCTTGTTTACTCACTGGCATAGGCTCACCCGTGAGCATAGATTCATCTAATCTGCTGCTACCTTCGAGCACATCACCATCTACCGGGATTTTTTCGCCTGGGCGTACCCTTACATGATCGCCCTTTTGCACATCACTAATGTCTATATCTTGCTCTGCGCCATCGCGTATTACACGGGCTGTTTTTGCCTGTAAGCCAATTAAACGCTTAATAGCCTGCGAAGTACGCCCACGCGCTTTCACTTCAAAAGCCAAGCCTAAACTAATTAACCCGATTATCATTGAAGAAGCTTCAAAATAAACGTGCCTTGCAACCTCAGGTAGTAAGCTAGGCGCAAGTACAACAAACATTGAATATAACCACGCAGTGCCCGTTCCCAAAGCAATAAGCGTATCCATGTTAGCCCCATGATTTTTAAATGACTGCCAAGCACCTTTATAAAATTGCTTACCTGCTACAGCCATAACGACAAACGTGATAATACCGACCACACCCCATGCAATTCGCTGGTTAGTGGTTGTCACGCTCATATCAAAAATAAGCCCATAAATCATAAGCGGTACGCCCACTCCTAAAGCCAGCATCATGTTGCGCATTAGCTTTTTGTAATGTGCCTCGTCTGACTTGGCTTTTTCATCAAGCGCATCTTGCTCTGATGTGTTATCCATAGGTTTTGCGCCGTAACCTATATTTTCAACGGCGCTAATTAATGTGCTTTGCTGCGCGCTGCCCTCTACTCGTACCGTGCGATCTGCAAAGTTCATTTCGACATTGTTTGCGCCTTGCACACTATTGAGGGCTTTTTCTATTTTGGCTACACAACTGCCACAATTAGCACCTTCAATAATAAAGTTTTGCTCTGTTGTTTTACTGCTACTCATTGCACATCTCCGCTTTTATTTGGCTCAACAAGTGGGTCAACAAACGTCTCTATTAAGCTACACACATCACTTGCAACAGCGCCGTCTGTCGATGTTTCCCACTGTTTTAACGCCGCTTGCATACGCACTCGTAATTTAAGGGTTTCTTGAAACAAGGCTTCGGTTTCTTCTAAACGTTTTGCAATAATTTGCCGTGTAAGTGGGCATGGGCAATGCCCTTGTTCTGACTCGCCAATGATATGCTGTATATCTTTTAGGGAAAACCCGAGCTTTCGGGCGCTTATAATAAACTGTAAACGTTGGCGGTCTGCTTTTGTATATTGTTGATAGCCATTACTTTGGCTACGTATGGGCGATAAAAGGCCTATTCGTGTGTAATGACGAACTGTATCAGGCGTTACACCCATTAACGTCGCTAATTGCTTAACATACATAATTTAGCCCCCTTAGATTTTAGAGCTCAATTGTAAACCTATGTGTGACACACAGGTCAATAGAGGGGAGCATTAAAGCATAATTTAAATTTACTGGAGCTGATAAAATAAAAGCGCGCTAATGAGCGCGCTTAAAAGGAGGCAGAGAGATTAATTTTCTTGTTGGCGAGAGGCTTTTAGCTCTTCACTTAGCTCACCGGCTATTTGCTGAATTTTTGGCATTGCATCTTGCACTAGGCCTTGCGACATTTGCATAGACTCTTGCATTACCACGGGCATTTTTTGGAGAATTTTTTGCCCTGTTTCAGTTTTATAAAACGCCAACATGTCGGCAATTTCTTGCTCGTTAAAATGTTTGTCGTAAACGTTAACCATCATCGGCTGCATTTTTTTCCAGCTCATTTCGGTTTTAAGTACGTTGGTCATATCTGCGTAGTATTTATCAAAAATAGCTTGCTCAGAGGGCTTAACACCCATTTGTGCTGACATGTTTTTCATCATGCCTTCAACTTGCCCGTACATAGAGTCAACCATAGCATCCATGTTCATCACGTTTATCAGCTCATCTATTTTTTGCTGCTTAGTTGCCTCGTCAGCCAATACGCTGCCAGAAAATATAAGTAACGAAAGTAATAGTGCCTTAGCCATTGTCATATCCTTAAATATAAAAAGTAAGACCATACTCACATGATTAATATCAATCCGCAATAATACTTACTCATTTTGCGGGGCTAAACGGGTCGCTACTTACGTTAAAAAATGCTCATTCAGAACAACTAAATAGCTAATTTTTTTACTAAATTATCAACACGTTTTACCAGCCTCAGAATAAATCACTTAATTATGCGAACGGGTATAAAATAGTTTGTAAATGTGTAAACCCATACTAAAAAGGCCAAATAAAACATGTTTATTTGGCCTTTTTATCAGTGCACTGGGGCTAATCGTCTTCTACGTTATCGAGCCCTTTTGTGCCTTCTTTTGCTTTAAGCTTATGATGAATCGCTGATTTTATTAACATATACCCACTAATAGGGGCAGTGATTAATAAAAACACGGTAATTAAAATCTCTTTTACGCTTATGGTGTGCACCGACGTTGCAAAAAACACCATTGCAGCAATTAATATGCTGGCCATACCCAGTGTTGTTGCTTTAGTAGGGCCGTGTAAGCGCATGTAAAAATCAGGTAATTTAATTAAGCCCAGCGACCCTATTAAAATAAATAGCCCACCAAAAAGTAGTAATATTGATACAACCCATTCGCTTATCATTTTAATATCCTATTCAATTAAGTCGCCGCGTAGTAAATACTTACACACTGCAACAGTACTTATAAAGCCAAGCATCGCGATTAATAACGCGGCTTCAAAGTACAAACCAGTGCCCATACTAATGCTGTATAAAATAATTAACGCGATAACATTAATGTACATAGTATCTAGGGCTAAAACTCTATCAGGCACTGAGGGGCCAATAATTAATCGCCATAGGTTTAACAGTAACGATAAACCAATCATGGCAAATACAATAAGTAATACAGTATCTAACATTGAAATATCTC
Organism: Pseudoalteromonas sp. Angola-30; assembly: GCF_028599215.1. Taxonomy (NCBI): domain Bacteria; kingdom Pseudomonadati; phylum Pseudomonadota; class Gammaproteobacteria; order Alteromonadales; family Pseudoalteromonadaceae; genus Pseudoalteromonas; species Pseudoalteromonas sp. Angola-30. The sequence continues at coordinate 278,681 of NZ_JAQREI010000003.1, read as the reverse complement.
CTTTAGGGGAGCTTCGTAGCGCTGTTTAATTTGTTTAATAAGTGCCTCTTCATCTTTTAAATCAAGTACATGTATAAGTAAATAGCGCTGTTTAGGCTTTTCGCCTTCATCTAGTGACTCAGGAATAGGATATACCTCAGCACTTACTGTACCAGGTGTAAGAGATACACAACTGGCAAGAATAGTAATGGGCATATCGTGTATTAAATCTATAGGCACTTTAACAAAAGCAGGACGTAACTTTTTAGCTGGGCCAATGATTAATAAGGCTACCTGCAAATTAGCAACCACTATATCGTAAAGTACAATGAGCAATTGTTTTAGTGCCAAACCTGGTTTTAGTATTAAGGGTTGCGGATCACGTAATGAAACACTTAATAGCGGTATAAATATCGCAAAAAAAGTAGCTAATACTATATGCCCTGCGGATACACTATTATTAAGCAACAACCAAATTAAAAATAAAAACAAACTACGAAACGGCGTTGGCAACCAACGATAACGGGCTTGTAACCTCATTACTCACCTCCCTTCATAACTGCATTAATGCCACCACTTATGTCATGCAATTGCGTAGCAGCACTAACCATGTATTCACTTATTGGTCCGCCAAAAACAACTAACAAAGGTGAGCACGCAAGTAGCCCTACAATTATCATCACTTGTAATGGGTGAGCATTTTCGCCCTCGGCGCTTTCTGTTTTATTGCCTTTTCTTTCCCAAAACATACTTGTACCAGCACGAGAAAGTGCAACTAATAAACCAAAACTAGCAATTAAATAGACAGGCCAAAATAGTAAGGCTTGCTCGCTATTTAAGGTTGTTTTGAGGATCCAAACTTTTCCAACAAACCCTGATAGCGGCGGCATACCTACTACGGTTAATGCAGCAATTACAAAGCATGCTCCTAATAAGTAAGGTTGGTTTACGGCTCGTCCGGCAACCAGTCTATCCCCTACTTTGCCCCTTTGTGTGGCAATTAAATCAGCTAATAAAAATAGTGCAGCGCTGACTAATGTGGAGTGTACTAAATAATAAAGCAGTGCAGCTGTTGCAGTTACGTTTTGCAGTGCAATTAGAGCGACTAACGTGCCCACTGATACAACAACTAAATTTGCCGTTAACTTACGTAAATCTTGCGCAGCCATTACGCCAATTGCACCAACCACTATAGTAGCAATGGCTAAGCCCCATAACCACGATTGCGCCATATGTTCAAGCTCACCGGCTTGCTCACCAAAAATAACGGTATAAACGCGCAGCATGGCGTATACACCCACCTTGGTCATAATAGCAAATAAAGCGGCAACCACAGGCTTTGCACTGGCATAAGTATTTGGTAGCCACAAGTGCAAAGGGAGCAATGCGGCTTTTAAAGCAAATACAACTAACAGCAGTAAGCCGCCGGCCTTCGCCAAATAGACATCATCGCCCGTTAACAGGGCTACTTTTTGCGTCATATCAGCGATGTTTAATGTACCCAGTACGCCGTATAAAATACCTAGACCAATTAAAAATACGCTCGAGCCAACCAAATTTAATATGACGTATTGGAGCGCTGCACGGGTATTTTGTTTATCACCGGCATGCATAAGTAGTGAGTATGAGGCAATCAACAACACCTCAAAAAACACAAATACATTAAATAAGTCACCCGTTAAAAATGCCCCATTAACACCTAATATTAAAAAATGAACTAATGGATGAAAAAAGTTTCCTTTTGCATCATCGCCGGCACAGCCATATAAAATGACTCCCATTCCTAAAAAGGATGTGAGTGCAACCAATAAAGTAGAAAGCATATCGGCAACAAGCACTATGCCAAAAGGAGCAGACCAATTACCAATAGCGTATACATTGATACCACTGTTACATATATGGATTAACAGCAATGCACTAACAACAAATGTGATCACCGCCATAATTGATGAGGCAATACGGCGAATACGTAAACTTTTACCACAGGGTGGCAAAAGCAATATTACCGCTGCCAACATAGGTAATAAAATAGGCAAAGAGGTTAAATGTTGAATCATTTTTGCTCCTTGCTATCGGCTGCGCTTTTGATGATTTGCCCATCAACATGATCGCTCCCTAAATCGGCTCTACCACGTATAGCTAAAATAACCACAAACGCAGTCATTGCAAACCCTATCACTATTGCAGTAAGTACTAGTGCTTGAGGTAAAGGGTCGGCATATTCAGCCCCTGTACCAAGCACAACCGCTTTATTTATGGTTAAGCGACCCGCAGAAAACAAAAATAAGTTAACGGCATAGGAAATCATAGTAAGGCCAAGCACTACCGGAAACGTACGGGCTCTTAGCAGTAAAAACACACCACAACTAACTAATACACCAACGCAAGATGCGTACAATAGCTCCATTAAATATTTACCTCTTTTTTCTGGGTATCTGCTGTCATGTTGCCAAGGCTTGCTAATATCATTAACGTGGCTCCAACCACTGTTAAATAAACGCCTAAATCAAACACAATTGCGCTTGCAAGTTCTGTTTTGCCAATAAATGGGATATCGAAATAATCAAACCACGTAGTTAAAAACGGCCGCTCAAAGAACCAGCTACCGACTCCAGTAAACAAGGCAATACCGATACCTGATGCAATAATTTTCCGGTAGTTGACTGCAAAGCGCTCGCTTATCCAAGCTGAGCCATGAGCCATGTACTGCAATATAAAGGCAATTGATGTTACCAACCCTGCAATAAAGCCACCGCCAGGTAAGTTATGACCACGTAAGAAAATATAAGCCGATACTAATAATGCAAGCGGTAATAAGCTATGCGAAATACTGGCAAGTAGTATAGGGTGGCGTTCGCGTGCCCATGGGCGCCCTTCACCATCACTTGCTGGCATGAACAATGGAATACGAGAAAGCACTTTAAATATACCCAACGCTGCAATACCCAATACGGTTATTTCGCCTAGGGTGTCAAAGCCCCTAAAATCAACCAAAATAACGTTTACTACATTGGTACCGCCACCTCCTGTTTTGGCATTGGCTATGAAAAAATCTGAGATCGATTCGAGTGGGCGTGTAAGTAATGCATAACATATACTTGCCACCACAACACCTAATGTTGAGGCTATACCTAAATCTCTGAGCACTCGTAACGAGCTAGACTCTTTAGGCGTATGTTGTGGTAAGAAAAACAACGCCAACATTAATAAAATAACGGTTGCTACTTCTACCGTTAATTGCGTAAGCGCTAAGTCGGGCGCAGAAAAACGCGTAAACGCCACCGACACCATGAGTCCTACAATAGAAATCATTAGTAACGCAACTACGCGTGAGCGATGCCAAATAACGGTAGCAAAAGCACCTATAATCAGTAGGCCTGCACCTATTGCGTTATGCACATCAACCGGAATACGCGGCATACTGCCCGCTAATTGTTGCATTTCAAATAATGGCCAACCGGCACATAACAATACCACCGCCAGCATTACAAAAATGTAGCGTTGTAATGAGCCATTTTCGATAGTGTTTACCCTGCTTTGGCACCAATTAATAACTTTAAGCACAATTAGCTCAAAGGTTTTTTTAGCATTAAGTGGCGGTAATGATGCTTGAAATTGAAATAGGTATTTACGATTTATATAAATAAACAAACCACCCACTACCGCCATGGCGCTCATTAATAGCGGTAAGTTAAAACCATGCCATATAGCCAGTTCGTACTCTGGTACCTTTTGACCAAGTACAGCCAAAGACGCAGCAGATAAAATGCCATCGACTGAAAAATGCGGGAACAAACCAACTAGCACACACAGCACAACCAGTACTTCAATGGGTAGTCGCATGTAACGCGGAGCCTCATGCGGCTGACGTGGTAAATCAATTGGTTCGCCATTAAAAAATACATCGTGAATAAAACGCGACGAATAAGCCACCGATAACGCCCCTGCAATAGTGGCTAACACCGGGATTAACCACGACATAGAACCAAGCACTTGCTGATGTAAGGTTTCGGCAAAAAACATTTCTTTAGATAAAAAGCCGTTAAGCAATGGTACACCCGCCATTGAAGCAGCCGCAACCATGGCAAGTGTGGCCGTATACGGTAAATACCGCCACATACCATTAAGCTTACGCATATCACGAGTGCCGGTTTCATGGTCAATTATACCTGCTGCCATAAATAGCGAGGCTTTAAACGTGGCATGATTAATAATATGGAATATTGCCGCCACAGTAGAGAGCTCAGTATCTAGGCCCAATAACAGGGTAATTAACCCTAAATGGCTAATGGTTGAGTACGCTAACAGGCCCTTTAAATCGTGTTTAAATAAGGCGATATAAGCGCCAAATAAAAGCGTTGTTAAACCGGTTAAACCAACCAGTAAAAACCAAGTATCTGTACCTGAAAGTACTGGGTGAAAACGCGCTAATAAAAATATACCTGCTTTTACCATAGTCGCAGAGTGTAAATACGCGCTAACAGGGGTTGGGGCTGCCATAGCGTGAGGTAGCCAAAAATGAAATGGAAACTGTGCCGATTTAGTAAATGCACCTAGCAAAACTAATACCAGTGCTATTTCGTATAAATCATGTGATTGAACAATTGCCTTGCTAGCTAAAATTACATCTAGGTCGTAACTGCCAACTATATCGGCCACTAACATTAAACCTGCCAGCAATGCTAAGCCACCGGCACCAGTAACAGCTAGCGCCATGCGAGCGCCCTTTCGTGCTTCTGTTTTATGCCACCAATAGCTAATTAATAAAAACGAGCTAATGCTGGTCAGTTCCCAAAACAGCCAAAGCTGAATAACATTGTTAGACATAACAATGCCCAGCATTGCGGTCATAAACAACAATAAGTAACTATACAGCTTAGCTAAGGAGTCGTTTTTACTCAGATAATAACGTGCGTAGGTAATTACCAGTATGCCTATGCCTAAAATCATAAACATAAACAGTAAGCTCAAGCCATCAAGACGAAATGATAAGTCCAGTCCAACAGCGGGGATCCACGTTACAGCATAACGAATCGTTTCACCTGCTAAAATAGCGGGGGTGTGGTATAGCGTAATACCTAATGCTGCTAAAGGGGCAAGTACAGTGACAGCTGCAGCTTGCGTACGGGATAGTTTGCCGGTGCATGAAGAAATAACACTGCCAATTAAGGATAACAAAGGTATCCAGAGCAAAGTCATAATGTAGGGCCTTTTATAATCATAAGTTTATCCTTACGTTTTATACATCACGAAAAGATGCTTTTACTGTCTGTTTTTAAACGACATTAATACGTACAGTTATACTTATAAACGGCCATTTTGTCTATAGATAGCAAGCCTAATCGATTTAAATTTAATCAAGCTGAGCGGTTTTAGCAGCATTGATTTGATCAACCCACAAAGCCCTGTACCGCTTTGATAAACCTAGTTGTTGATACTGCATAATTGACCATTGCTTAGTTGGCTTATATGCCACGCCGCCTTGCTGGCAACTTAAGCTTTTGTGCCATCCATTTGGCGCAGCCTCACCTTGCGAAATATATAAATTTGGGGCCACGTATCCTTGGCGTTTACACAACCAGCGCTGTTTAGAAATAGGCAGCGTATATTCATCTTCAAAACCACTAAAGTGCATTAGCTCATGCAAAAATACATTATAGTTTGCTTGGGTACTTAGCTGCATTTTTTTACCTGTTACATTGGCGCTGCCGCTCGTACCCATAATTACAGTGTAGTCATAGCCGTTAGTAAACTGCGCTTTTAAGTGCGCGTTTTGCCATAGGCAATTAGCCATGCCCGAGGTGTTAGCACAGTCAATTGCGCCCCCAGCGTAAACCGGTTTACTTAAGCAATACGCCCCGCTTTGCGGCTCAGGTTTTTTATTATACTGCGCGGCAAAACTTGATAACTTAAACAAGGCTTCTCTATTTACACCTAATAGCAGCACATTGTAACTACAGCTATTGTTAATCGGCGGGCGTGTATTTAACGCTGCAAAACCAAGTTGATGTAAAAAGGAAGGCGAAACTTGCTCATAGTTAATCCCTTTGTGCAGCGCTAAATGGTTAAATGCCGCGCCTTTAGGCAGTAAGTTTTGGGTTAACAATAGTTGAAGGTCATTCCAGCGACCTTGCTTTAAAAGAGCATGCGCGAGTTGTTGGCGCTTGTTATGCCCAACATGCTCAATACTTTGTAGCCAAAATAACTTTGCTTGTTCGTTTTTGCTTGCATTAATCAGCTTTAAAGAATAATTGTACTGGGCTGATGGGATATTTTTACGCGCTAAAAAGCCTAATGTCAGCTCGGGAAGATGCGCTATATTATTTGAAAAGTAACGGGGAAATTGCCAATAACTTTGCAGAGGATTAGCCTGAGCGTGAAGTACATGCCAAAAGCTAATGCTGCTTAACTGGTTGCTAGAGCCTGCAATAAGCAGGCTAAATAGCAAACCAATCAGATAACACAGGTATTTAACTAGCGTCTGCACCAGCCATAAGCTCAAGCTCTAAACGTGCATATTTGTATTCAATAAACTCATGCACATTAGTGGATAATGCCAACCTAAAGTAATCAGCAGCTAAAAACTGCTCACCGGCTGCTTGGTGCATTTTGGCTAAGTAAAAGTACGCCTCGCACAAGCGCTGTGCGTATTCTTGCTCTGATTTAACGCCCTCGCTAATACCCGATAAAAACGTATGCTCACTCATATCGCCGGTATAAAGCGAAATTAACTGATACGCCCATTGCGATTCATCAAGGGCTGCAGCATTTGTTTTAAGAGCCGCTAATGCTTGTTGTTTATCCTCTTGCGACTGTGCAAGGTAAAGCCATAACACACGGTAAGGATCGTTTGGTGAACGCGCTAAAAACTCATCAAAGTCACTTTGCGCCAGGTTTGCTCTTTCACCATAATACAGTGCAATACCACGGTTTAAATAAGCGTATTCATGCTCTTCATTAAGCTCAAGGGCTGAGTCAAAAAACTCATACGCTTTTTCGTATTGCTGCATTAAAGTGTGCTGAATACCTAAAAAGTTATACACCTCAGCTAAATCAGGCTTTAGTTTTATAGCGCGGTTAAAATCAATGCGCGATAACGTGGTCATTCCTAAGCTATCAAATAATACCCCACGGTCATAATAAAGCTTAGCTTGTTGCTCGATACTTAAATCGGCTCTATTTAATAGCTCAGAGTAACGTGCAATCGCAATTTCACTTCTAAAGTCAGATGCAAGGGGTGCAGTAAAAGGCACATTAACAATCGGCGTAGGTTTTGATTCAGTCGTGGTTTGGCAAGCGCTTAAAGACAAAATAGCAAAAGATGCCAAAGCTAAATGTTTGAGTATCATTAAAATCCTTAATACCAAGATATATCGCAATAAAAATAAGACAGACCTTGTCTAATAAGGTTTCATTAAAGCATAAAAAAAGGGGCTAAACAGCCCCTTTTTTATTATCCCGCGTATATTAACGGGTTAAAGTTTAGCAATTATGCGTCTTTCGACTCATCAGCTGCAGGTGCTGCTGATTCCATTGCTTCTTTAATGCTTAGACGTACACGGCCTTGGCGGTCTACTTCTAGTACTTTAACTTTAACTTCTTGACCTTCACTTAAGTGGTCAGTTACGTTGTTAACACGCTCTGTGCTGATTTGAGAAATATGCACTAGGCCATCTTTACCAGGAAGAATGTTTACAAACGCACCAAAGTCAACAATACGTACAACTTTACCAGTGTAGATAGTACCTACTTCTAGTTCTGCTGTTAATTGCTCAATACGTGTAATTGCGTTTTGCGCGCTTTCACCGTCTGTTGCAGCAATCTTAATTGTACCGTCGTCTTCAATTTCAATTGTTGTGCCTGTCTCTTCAGTAAGTTGACGGATTGTAGCGCCACCTTTACCAATTACTTCAGCAATCTTCTTAGCAGGAATTTGCATAGTGTAGATGCGAGGAGCAAACATTGATAATTCTTCAGAAGGAGCAGAAATCGCTTCATCCATCACACCTAAAATGTGTAAACGTGCAGCTTTTGCTTGTTTAAGCGCAATTTGCATGATTTCTTGAGTGATACCTTCAATCTTGATATCCATTTGTAGTGCAGTGATACCGTTAGTAGTACCTGCTACTTTAAAGTCCATGTCACCTAAGTGATCTTCATCACCTAAGATATCTGAAAGAACAACAAACTTCTCATCTTCTTTCACAAGACCCATCGCGATACCCGCAACAGATGCTTTAATTGGTACACCCGCGTTCATAAGAGCTAGTGACGTACCACAAACAGATGCCATTGAAGACGAACCGTTAGATTCAGTGATTTCAGATACAACACGAATTGAGTAAGGGAACTCAGTAAGTGTAGGCATTACAGCAGAAATACCACGCTTAGCTAGGTTACCGTGACCAATTTCACGACGCTTAGGAGAACCTACAAAACCAGTTTCACCTACACAAAATGGAGGGAAGTTGTAGTTAAGCATAAAGTGGTTTTTGTGAGTACCCGTTAAATCATCGATTAACTGTGAATCACGTTCTGTACCAAGTGTAGCTGTAACTAATGCTTGAGTTTCACCACGTGTAAAGATTGCAGAACCGTGAGTACGTGGTAATACGCCTGTCATTACGTCTAATGCACGGATCATGTCTGGTTCGCGACCATCGATACGTTTTTCACCAGCAGTGATGCGGCCACGTACAATTTTCTTCTCTAAAGAACCAAATACTTTACCTACTTCTTGCTTATCAAGTGTTTCATCTTCAGCAAGCTCGCTTGTAAGCGCTTCAATTACAGCGTCTTTTGCTGCAGTTAATGCTTCTTTACGCGCTACTTTATCGGTAATACGGTAAGCTTCACCTACTTTATCAGCAGCAAGTTCAGCTACTTTTTCTTCAAGCGATACGTTTTTCTCAGGTGCAGACCAATCCCATGTAGGCTTGCCCGCTTCTGCTTTAAATTCGTTAATTGCGTTGATAATAGCTTGAGATTGCTCATGGCCGTATACAACCGCACCTAGCATTACGTCTTCAGCTAGTACGTCAGCTTCTGATTCAACCATTAGTACTGCGTTATCAGTACCCGCTACAACTAAATCAAGTTGGCTTTCTTCAAGCTCTTTTAGTGTTGGGTTAAGTACGTACTCACCGTTGATGTAACCAACGCGTGACGCACCAATTGGGCCGCTAAATGGGATACCAGAGATAGCAAGTGCTGCTGATGTACCAATCATCGCAACCATATCTGGTTGGATTTCAGGGTTTACAGATACAACGGTTGCAATAACTTGTACTTCGTTTACGAAACCATTTGGGAAAAGTGGACGAATTGGACGGTCAATAAGACGTGCAATAAGTGTTTCGCCATCGTTAGGACGACCTTCACGCTTTAAGAAACCACCCGGGATACGACCAGCAGCGTACATACGCTCTTGGTAGTTAACTGTTAGTGGGAAAAAGTCTTGACCAGGTTGAGCTTCACGCTTACCAACGACAGTAACTAATACTGACGTGTCACCGATGCTTGCTAATACTGCGCCGTCTGCTTGACGTGCGATTGCACCTGTTTCTAGGGTAACTGTGTGTTGACCTAGTTGAAATTCTTTAATAATTGCTTGCACTTAAAATATTCCTTAAATGTTTTTATATTTCATTAATAAGTGTCATTAAAAGGGCCAATTACAGTACATAATTGTATTCAGTTGGAAATCAATTAAGTACTACAATTGGCAAAATTTTTAATGACTGCAGATAACCTATTTATCTACGCGCATAGTATATACCAAAGCGACGTAAAATTGCGAGCCTACCCAAAGATAAAACGTAATCGCTTTTGCCACATTATTTTTTAATTGTTTTATAGAAAGGCGCTTAATTAAGCGTGTAATTTTTAGCTATTAAAAACCTTTAGATAGCTAGGTGAATAATTCGCTATTAAATTGTTCTTAAAGATAATTTTAACGCAGTGGTTGCAAGCGTTGCCTAGCCTTATTTATTAAGTGCTAGCACAAGGTTGTGTTATTTATATTAAAGGGAGGTTAAATTAACGATGGGGTGTGAAGCGTTAAATTTAGGCACAAAAAAAGGAGCTATAAAGCTCCTTTTCTCGTAATCAAGTTCTTAGCGACGTAGGCCAAGCTCTTGGATTAACGCAGTATAACGCGAGATATCTTTACCTTTAAGGTAATCAAGCAATTTACGGCGAGTACTTACTTTACGAAGCAGACCACGACGTGAGTGGAAGTCATGCTTGTGGTCAGCAAAGTGACCTTGAAGCTTGTTGATATCAAAAGTAAGTAAAGCTACTTGTACTTCAGGTGAACCAGTGTCGCCTTCAGCACGTGCAAATTTAGCAATGATATCGATTTTTTCTTGATTGCTTAGTGACATAATAACTCCAAAAGTTAAATTTAATAGGTGCTTTAGCCGATCACTAATTCAGCCAAAACGATTAAGCGGGCGTATTCTACCAACTATGAGAATAACTACAAGTTAAAGTTTACTCGGGTTGCTGATTAGACAAGCCACGCTTTGATTTTAAATGCCCGTCAGGGTTGCGCTCACCGGTGCCAATAAATACACCATCAGCAAGAACTTTAATTGCCCCTTCGGGTAAATCAGTGCCTAGTACGACTGCTTGTCCATGGCTAAACGAAACACCCTGCTCTTTGCTAATTTCTACAACGGGTAAATCAACCAATGCACTATCCATTGGCAATAGTAATTCATCAAGGTATGTAGAAGGGGCAACCTCTTCTTCTTTGGCCTTGGCTAATAAGGTTTCAAGGTGCTCAAGCGATACCATTTTATCTTTAGGGTAATGGCCAACCGCTGAGCGATGCAGCATAATAACATGTGCGCCACAGCCTAGGTTTTCACCTAAATCATCAACAATAGTACGAATGTAGGTCCCTTTAGATACATGGGCGGTCATTTGTACTTCGTTATTTGCTTCATCAAACTCATCAAGCGTTAAGCTAAACACGTTTATTTTTCGGCATTTACGCGGTACTTCAATGCCTTCACGCGCGTATTTATATAAAGGCTTACCTTCATATTTAAGCGCTGAGTACATTGATGGATACTGATCTGACTCGCCTAAAAACTTTTCAATTTCTGCAGCTAACTGTTCAGTGGTAACGTTTACATCACGGGTTTCAACCACTTCGCCATCTGAATCAGAGGTAGTTGTACGCTCACCTAGCTTTGCTCTTACCACATAGGTTTTATCTGTATCGAGCAAAAATTGGGTAAACTTGGTCGCTTCACCAAAGCAAATAGGTAACATGCCAGTGGCCAGTGGATCTAGCGCACCGGTATGGCCAGCTTTTTGGGCAAAATAAATACCTTTAGCTTGCTGTAGGGCTTTGTTCGATGAAATGCCTTGAGGTTTGTTTAACAACAAAATACCATCAATCGGACGGCCTTTACTGCGTCTTGCCATTAGTCTTTAGTGCCTTCTTCGCTATCAGTTTCATCATCAACATGTTTAGCGTTATCTTCGCGAATAACCGAGTCCACTAAGTTAGAGATACGCATCCCTTCCATTAGTGAGTTATCTACTACAAATTTAAGCTCAGGCATTATACGAGCACGAATACGCTTACCTAGTAACGAGCGGATATAGCCCGTTGCTTCGTTAAGTATTTTTGCGCTTTCTTTTGCTTTGTTTTCATCTTCGGTATTAAACACCGTAATAAAAACTTTTGCGTAAGATAAATCGCGCGATACTTCTACCGCAGACACTGTCACCATGCCTAAGCGCGGATCTTTAATTTCGCGTTGTAAAATTACAGCAATTTCTTTTTGAATTTGCTGAGCAACACGATCAGTGCGAGAAAATTCTCTCATGATTGTTTTCCTAAAATCATAACTTACTGAATTAAAATAATAAGTTAATTAAATAATGGATACAGAAATGGGGGCAAAGCCCCCATTTACAATCTTAGTTTACGAGCAATTAAAGTGTACGTTGTACTTCAACTGTTTCGAATACTTCGATTTGGTCACCAACACGAACATCGTTGTAGTTCTTAACGCCGATACCACATTCCATGCCGTTACGAACATCTTGAACGTCATCTTTAAAGCGACGTAGTGACTCAAGCTCACCTTCGTAAATAACCACGTTATCACGTAGTACACGAATAGGTGCGCTGCGTTTAATAGTACCTTCAGTAACCATACAACCAGCAATTGCGCCAATTTTTGGAGACTTAAACACGTCACGTACTTCAGCAAGACCAATAATCTCTTGCTTAAACTCAGGAGCAAGCATACCAGACATGGCTTGCTTAACTTCTTCGATTAGCGCGTAGATTACGCTGTAGTAGCGAAGATCTAAGTTTTCAGTATCAATCACTTTACGTGCAGATGCATCGGCACGAACGTTGAAGCCAACTACGATTGCGTTAGATGCAGCAGCAAGTGTTGCATCAGTTTCGGTGATACCACCTACGCCAGAACCAACAATCTTCACTTTTACTTCATCAGTAGAAAGTTTAGTTAGTGAGTCTGAAATTGCTTCGATTGAACCTTGAACGTCGGCTTTAAGTACCACGTTAACTTCTGATACATCGCCTTCAGCCATGTTAGTAAACATGTTTTCAAGCTTCGCTTTTTGCTGACGAGCCAATTTAACGTCGCGGAATTTACCTTGACGGTATAAAGCAACTTCACGCGCTTTACGCTCATCTTTAACAACAGTCGCTTCATCACCTGCCGCCGGAATACCAGATAGACCTAAAATCTCAACCGGAATAGAAGGACCCGCTGATTTAATGTCTTTACCGTTTTCGTCTTTCATTGCACGAACACGGCCGTATTCAAGACCACACAGTACGATATCACCTTGGTTAAGGGTACCTGATTGAACTAAGATAGAAGCAACCGGACCACGTCCTTTATCAAGACGAGATTCAATTACAACACCTGCTGCCATGCCTTCTGATGGAGCACGAAGCTCTAAAAGCTCAGATTGCATAAGAACAGCTTCAAGTAAGTCATCAATACCTAAGCCTGTTTTAGCTGAGATATGAACGTACTGCGTATCGCCGCCCCAATCTTCAGGGATAACGTCTAACTGAGCTAGCTCGTTTTTAACGCGATCTGGATCTGCGCCTTCTTTATCCATTTTGTTTACAGCAATGATTAAAGGAACGCCAGCTGCGCGAGCATGCTGTACCGCTTCTTTAGTTTGTGGCATTACACCATCGTCTGCTGCAACCACTAGGATTACGATATCTGTCGCTTTAGCACCACGTGCACGCATTGATGTAAACGCGGCGTGACCTGGTGTATCTAAGAAAGTGATCATGTTGCCGTTAGTTTCAACGTGGTATGCACCAATGTGCTGTGTAATACCACCGGCTTCGCCTGATGCAACTTTAGCTGAACGAATGTAATCAAGCGTTGATGTTTTACCATGGTCAACGTGACCCATTACAGTTACTACTGGCGCACGCGGCTCAGACTTACCATCTTCATGACGGTCATTTAGTACTGTTTGCTCTAATTCGTTTTCTTTAACGATGATAACTTTGTGACCCATTTCTTCAGCAACAAGTTGTGCTGTTTCTTGGTCAATCACTTGGTTAATGGTAACCATGTCACCCATTTTCATCATTGTTTTAACAACTTCAGCGCCTTTAACAGCCATGCGCGATGCAAGCTCAGCTACTGTAATTGTTTCGCTAATACGCACTTCATTTTTAACATCGGCAGTAGGTTTTTGGAAACCATGTTGCAATGATGTAGGTGCTTTTAGCTTGCCTTTACGGCCTTTAGCGCCTGCAAATTTATCTTTTGCTGGGGCTTTTTTCTTTTTCTTCGCGCGGCGTGAACCTTGCTCATCACGTGCATCAGCAACATCTTCTGCCTCACGTGCATAAGTAGAAGTCGTAAGATGGTGATCCGCGGTTTCTTCGCGTTTCTTACGTTCTTCTTCTTCTTTTTTCCAGCGAGCTTCATTTTCTTCAGCTAGCTTTCTTGCCTCTTCTGCTTGACGTTTCGCTTCTTCTTCAGCTTTCTTCAATGCGGCCTCTTCTGCTTCTTTCTGCAGACGCTCAGCTTCGATGCGATCTTTCTCAGACTTAGCACTTTGCTCTGGGGTCATCTGCTGTTGTTTAGCTTTACGCTCTGCATCTGCTTTGCGTTTAGCTTCTTCTTTGGCTTTACGATCAGCGTCTTCTTTTGCTTTACGTTCTGCCTCTTGTTTCGCTTTTAATTCAGCGGCTTCTTGTGCAGCTTTTTGCTGCTCTTCGATACGCGCTTTTTCTTCAGCGGCTAGACGTTGCTGTTCTTGCTCTTGCTCCATTGCGCTCTTTTTCACGTAAGTACGTGTTTTGCGAACTTCAACTTGAACAGCTTTTGCCTTACCCGTAGAGCCCGTTACACTTAATGTGCTTTTGCTCTTACGTTGTAAAGTCATACGTGCTGGGCCATCTGAACCAGTACCACCGTGCGATTTGCTTAAGTGATCAAGTAACTGTGCTTTTTCAGCTTCAGTTACATTATCACCTGCTTTTTTAGTGATACCCGCTTGTGAAAATTGCTGAAGCAATTTATCAACAGTTGTACCTATATCGCCGGCTAGTTTTTCAACATTTACTTCTGCCATAGTGTGTAATACCTCCGTTAATAAATTACTCGTCTGCGAACCAACAAATATTACGTGCAGCCATAATTAGCTCACCTGCTTTTTCAGGTGTTAGCTCTGTAATATCTACCAATTCATCAATACCTTGCTCAGCTAAGTCTTCAAGTGTAATTACACCCTTGCTTGCCATAACAAATGCTAGATGACGCTCTAAGCCTTCAAGCGCAAGTAAGTCTTCAGCAGGCTCTACACCTTCTAAGCTTTCTTCCGTTTTAAGCGCTTTAGTGGTTAATGCATCTTTTGCACGTGAGCGCAGTAAATCAACCGTTTCTTCATCTAGGCCGTCGATTTCTAAAAACTCAGAAGCCGGCACATACGCTACTTCTTCAAGTGTTGAGAAACCTTCGTTGATAAGTAATGATGCAAATTCATCATCAATATCTAAGTTTTCAGTAAATAAGTTAATTAACTTATCTGACTCTGCTTC
The DNA here is from genome assembly GCF_028599215.1 of Pseudoalteromonas sp. Angola-30. Lineage (NCBI taxonomy): Bacteria > Pseudomonadati > Pseudomonadota > Gammaproteobacteria > Alteromonadales > Pseudoalteromonadaceae > Pseudoalteromonas > Pseudoalteromonas sp. Angola-30. Next base: position 263,623 of record NZ_JAQREI010000003.1, on the reverse strand, counting down.
GTTTTTAGCGCGCATGTCTTCAACAGTCATTACGTTTAGTTCCCAGCCAGTTAATTGGCTTGCTAAACGAACATTTTGACCATTGCGACCAATTGCTTGTGCTAGGTTATCAGCTTCTACAGCGATATCCATTGAATGAGTGTCTTCATCCATTACGATTGAAGCTACTTCAGCCGGTGCCATTGCGTTAATAACAAACTGCGCTGGGTTGTCATCGTAAAGTACGATATCAACACGCTCGCCACCAAGTTCTGATGATACAGCTTGAACTCGTGCACCACGCATACCAACACACGCACCTACTGGGTCAATACGCTTGTCGTTAGATTTAACGGCGATTTTAGCGCGTGAACCCGGATCGCGTGCTGCAGCACGAAGCTCAATCATTTCTTCGCCAATCTCTGGCACCTCAATGCGGAATAATTCCATCAGCATTTCTGGTTTTGAACGCGTTACAAATAACTGTGCGCCGCGAGCTTCAGGTTTAACTTCGTAAAGAAGACCACGGATACGATCTCCTGGACGGAAGTTTTCACGTGGCAGCATATCGTCACGGTAAATAACCGCTTCTGCGTTGTTACCTAAATCAAGTACGATTGCATCACGTGTTGCTTTTTTAACGACACCTGTTACTAGCTCGCCTTCTTGATCTTTATAAGCTTCTACAACTAAAGCGCGCTCAGCTTCACGTACTTTTTGTACGATAACTTGCTTTGCCATTTGTGTAGTTATGCGGTCGAATTTGATAGATTCAATCTGTTCTTCAACATAATCACCCAGTTGCAAGTCAGGTTCTTCAACTTGAGCTGCTTCTAATGTGATTTCGCTGTAAGGGTTTTCTAAAGAACCATCTTCTTGAACTTCTGCAATCTGCCAACGACGGAACGTGTCGTAATCACCGGTTTTACGGTCGATTGATACACGTACTTCAATTTCGCCATCGTGTTTTTTCTTTGTCGCTGTTGCTAGAGCGAACTCTAACGCTTCAAAAATCTTTTCTTTTGGAACCGCTTTCTCATTGGAAACGGCTTCAGCAACCAATAATATCTCTTTTGCCATGGGTAATGCCTCGCTTGCCCTATTCCTTCGCACTCGAATTAAAACTTTGCGATGATGTTCGCACGTTCGATATTGCTAAGCATGATTAAGTGCTCTTCGCCATCGCTTTTAAGTGTGATCATATCACTGCTAACTGCTACTAAGTCGCCTTTAAAATTACGGCGACCGTCTTGTGGAAGCTTAGTACGCACGCGTACTTCCTCTCCTTGCGCCTTCTCGTAATGATCTTGTTTGAATAATGGACGATCAACACCAGGAGACGATACTTCCAAATCATATTCGTTTGTAATTGGGTCTTCGACGTCTAAAATCGCACTAATTTGGCGACTCGCATCCGCACAATTATCAACAGATATTCCATCCTCATGGTCAATATAAACCCTTAAGGTAGAATGGCGGCCTGCTTGTACAAACTCAAGACCATGTAATTCAAAGCCTAACATTTCTACTGCAGGCGTAAGCATGGTTAATAAATCTTGCTCAAGTTTTGTCACGAAAATCCTCCATACAAACAAAAAAAGGGCTTATAGCCCTAAAATACTGAGTTTAAGTTTTGATTTAATGACAAAGCCATAAATCAATGGTGCAGATACAACAACGCCCCGAACCAAGCGGGGCGTCACACCAATAAAGCATAAAACTGTGTGGCCTCAGGCCAAGCTTGGCTGCGGGTCATTACACTGACCAAATTAAACTACATTAGCTTAAACGCAAAACGCGCATTACTTAGAATGCGCGATATAGAATTAGTAAGGATATACCTACTATAAAAATTGGTTGCGGGAGCCGGATTTGAACCGACGACCTTCGGGTTATGAGCCCGACGAGCTACCAGGCTGCTCCATCCCGCGCCAATAGATATTAAACCTAAAATTCAATATCGCTGTTAGTGGTTAATCAACCGCTAAACAATGGCGGCTATTATAAGGATATACGGGGTAATTAGCAACCATAATAACTAATAAGTTTGATAAAATCAGTGAACCCCCATTTTAAGCTTCACCAGTATGTACTATGATTATGCAGACGTTAAAATGGTAATCGTAACGTCACTAATATGTGCGTAAAAAGCCGTATATTCATAAATAAAATATCTAAAATTCATAAAACTGATACAATTTTGTGCTTTTTACGTTTAGATTACGTGCGATATTTGAGCAACGCACTATACTAAAAGCTCACCGATGTGGATAAAAATAAAAATTACAAAATTTAATGAGATTGCTAATGAATACTTATCAGCCACAGTTAATTAAAAGTTTGCATATAGTTAAGCCAAACTTTCATGCGTTTACCGCGCGCTTTCATGCAAAGCTTGAAGAGTCAAATATAACAATGCAGTACCCAAGTGCCGCTTATTTTAACGAAAAAAGTTATATTTTATATTGTGTTTTAGAACGTATAGTTAGGCATTTAGATAACCCATCTTCTGTTGCCCCATTTTTAACCTTTCACTTGCAATACTTAAAAAAGATGGGCGTTACGCCAAAAGAAATATCGCTACTATGCGATGCCTTTTACGATACCTTAAACGAGCACTTAGGGCGTTTATTCACCGCACAAACACAATTTGCTTGGCAAAAAGCGCTTCGTTATTTTGAAAGTTTTGCTAATACAACTTTGTTTAACAAAACAAATGTTATTTCGCTTGAGCAAAAAATCACTCAACTTCGCTCAAGTAAGCTTTAAGTAACACAAGACTCAGCTTTTATGCACGTATGAGCAAACTACCTAGATCCACGTTGTCGCTTTTTACGTACAACTAAATTTAGGTGGTTTATGGCTCATTATAAAGTGTTGCGCCTAATTTTAGGTGATCAACTTAATGCTTCGCATTCGTGGTTTAAAGAAAAAGAACCTGATACGCTTTATTTAATTGCCGAGTTACAACAAGAAACCAATTACGTTAAGCACCATGTGCAAAAGTTATGTGCTTTTTTTTATGCGATGGAGCGTTTTGCTACAGCTTTACAAAGCGCGGATTACAGCACACTGCACCTTACCCTTGATGATACCCACCAAGACAAAACCTTGCCTGATTTACTCACGCGCATAGCCAAGCAGTATCGTTGCAGTGAAATACATTATCAATACCCTGATGAATTTCGCCTCAAAGCACAGTTAAGTAAATTTAAGAAAGAGTCTGATATTCTTGTTAAAGCCTATGACACCGAGCATTTTATGCTGCCATTTGAACGTATTAACGAGCGGTTTGAAAAAAACAAACATGTGACTATGGAGCACTTTTATCGTGCTATGCGCAAGCAATACACTATTCTTATGGATGGGAGTAGCCCGCAAGGAGGTCAATGGAACTTTGATAGTAATAACAGAAACAAATTTAAAAAAGCAGATTTAAACGCTATCCCCCCGCCAAAATTATTTAATAACGATGTAAGCTCTATCATTCGCAGACTTAAAAAACATAACGTAAATTACTTTGGTGAAATAAATCCTCAGCAGCTGCCGTGGCCGCTCACTCGCAAACAAGCTAAAACGTGTTTAGAATATTTTTGTACCCACCTGCTAAAAAATTTCGGCCAGTTTCAAGATGCAATGACCGACCAAGTTACAAATAACGCCAGCTTGTACCACAGCCGTTTATCATTTGCTTTAAACGCCAAGTTAATCCACCCGCTGTACGTTATTAGGCGTGTAATTGACGAATTTAATGCTCACCCCGACACAATTTCGATTTCTCAAGTTGAGGGCTTTGTTAGGCAAATTTTAGGTTGGCGTGAATATGTTCGCTGTATATATTGGGTAAACATGCCCGACTATGCACAAAAAAACCAATTACAGGCTAACCAGTCGTTACCGGAGTACTTTTGGCAGGGTAATGTAAAAATGAACTGTTTAAGCCACGCATTAACGCAGAGCTTAGACACCGCATACGCTCATCATATTCAAAGATTAATGATCATTGGTAATTTTTGCTTATTAACAGGTATCGACCCTAATGAAGTCGACCAGTGGTATTTAGGGGTTTATATTGATGCCATTGAATGGGTTGAAATGCCTAACACCCGTGGCATGAGCCAATTTGCAGATGATGCTATTATCGCCACTAAACCCTATGCAGCCAGTGGTAATTACATCAATAAAATGAGCGATTACTGCAAAAACTGTCATTATGATGTTAAGCAAAAAGTAGGTGAGAAGGCGTGTCCTTACAACAGCTTATATTGGCAATTTATGGATAAACACCGCGCATTACTTGAAAAAAACCCACGCATTGGCATGGTTTATAGAAACTGGGATAAACAAACGCCCCAACTTCAACAGCAGACCTTAGCCCAAGCAAATTATTATTTAACGCATATAAACGAGTTATAAAAACGAAAAAGCCGCCTCAGTTGAGGCGGCTACAATCAGGGAAAATGTTTATTAGCGATTATTTACCTTCGATTAGGTTTCCACCGCCAATTTCAATTTTACGAGGTTTAAGTGCTTCTGGGATTTCGCGCTCCAGGTCAATGCTAAGCAGACCGTTGGCTAAATCGGCACCGAGTACTTTTACATGATCCCCAAGTTGAAACTTACGCTCAAAGTTACGTTCCGCAATACCTTGATGAATAAACTTGCGCTCTTCATTTTCATCTTTGTTTGGTTTAGTGCCTGCAACTTTTAAAGTGTTGTTCTCTGACTCAATGGTCAGTTCATTTTCACTAAAACCAGCAACGGCCATAGTGATTCTGTATTTGTCTTTATCTAGTGCTTCGATATTATAAGGAGGAAAGCTAGGCTGCTTGTCTGTACGAGCTGCCGCATCCATTAAAGATGCTAAATGGTCAAAGCCGATGAATGAACGATAAAGTGGTGATAAGTCTACTGTACGCATAATAATATCCTCATATTTAAGCGATATAATGTTGTTACTTTTCGTTTGAACAAGTACAACATAATTAAATTAATAATATAAATTTCAATAACTTCTGTATTTTTTGGGACCCATCAGGCGTCCTCACTAAACTATTTATGGGCAGTAAAATAGTTTTCAAGTAATTAAATTAAAAAAAGTGAAAAAAAATAAAAAAGGGCACAAAAATGTGCCCTCTTCGTATATTCATCAAATTACTCAATACATGTTACTTAATAAAAGTACCGCGAATTGGATAGTCGTTTTCGCGTGAAAATTTAATACCGCCTAGCAGCTGCTTAAGGCTTGGGCGAACAAATGGGCTATTTGATTTATCAAGCATCTGTACTTGATTGTCTTCGTTCAAAACAATAATACAAGGCTCAGCAAATGGGTGATCTGTTTCAGCATCACTGCGCGGTTCACTAATGTATAAGCCTAAATCAGTCATTTGCTCAATGGTTAAATTGTAATAAAGAGGGAAATTTACGTCTATTTTTTCAAGATGCTTTTTAAGCTGCTCTTCGCTATCGCCACTTACTGCTACAACTTCTACACCTGCGCTGGCAAAATCGTCATGCATTGTTGCAAGCTCGTTGAGTTGCTCGGTACATTTAGGGCAATGCTGGCCTCTGTACACCACTATCATTTTCCAAGGTTTGTCGCTTACGCGGTCAACTAAATTCACGTCATTGTTATCTAAATCGCTTACCACTAAAGGCTGCATTACACTCGCTGGCTGTAAATTAACGTTACTCATTGTGATCTCCTTTTACTATTAAACTTGGGGTGTAGTAATAGAGCTTAGGGTATCTTTGTTTATTTCAACCATGAAAATGTAACTGAGAACGAAATGGCAGGCGACTCGCTTTTATTAAGTAGCCTTGTTTAATGTGATTAGGAGAATTATAAGCTGTAAGCAGAATAATAAAATGTTAGATAAAACAGGCATCTTGCTCTTTTTAAGTAGCATTAGCACAGTATAAACACCAAGAAGATGTGAGTAAGAAGCGTAAAGCTAACTCCAGCCTTTTATTTTTCTGTAAATAGTCGAGGCGCTTACGCCTAAATAGGCCGCAGCAAGTGGAATGTTATCATCGCATACGGCTATTGCCGACTCTATTGCCCTTTTTTCAACTTGCCAAAGGGGCTCTATGTCGTGTACGCCCATAAGCGAGTTAGTTTGTATTTGCTCTGCGGATTGAGACGAGCTGGTATTTTTGATTGGAATAGCAGAATTAACACCAAATGAGCTTGGCAACATATCTAACTCAACTACGTCACCCTCGTTGATAACAACGATATTTTCGATAACATTTTGCAGCTCGCGGATATTACCGGGCCAATCGTAGTTGCAAAAAAGGTTTTCAACTTCTTTTGAAAAGCGATGGAATAACTTAGCGTTACTTTCACTTTTTTGCTTTAAAATATGCTTTGCAAGCAACATTATATCGCCAGCTCGCTCGCGTAGTGGAGGTAACTTTACAGGAATAACATTAAGCCTATAGTATAAATCTTCTCTAAAACGCCCTTCGGCAACTTCAACTACAGGGCTTCTATTTGTTGCACACACTAGCCTTACATTACTGTGTAAAACCTCGCTACTACCTACCCGATTAAACGCACCCGTTTGTAAAAAACGCAATAACTTAGCCTGTAGGTTGAGCTCCATTTCACACAGCTCATCTAAAAATAAAGTACCACCGTTTGCAACTTCTACAGCCCCTTTCCTGTCACTTAGCGCTCCGCTAAAGGCCCCTTTTACATGGCCAAAAAACTCTGACTCAAATAACTCTCCTGGAATAGCAGCACAGTTAATTGCAATAAATGGCCCTTCACTTCGTGGGCTAGTGTCGTGCAAAGTTTGCGCGCACACCTCTTTACCTGTGCCACTCTCACCGGTAATAAAAACACATGCTTTGCTTCGCGCTGCACTATCTAAAAGCCTAAACACCGTTTGCATTGCTAACGATTCACCAATAAACCCGGAAGTGTTTTGCGCTTTTTGTTCTTGAATTTTAACTGCAGGAGGTGCTTTTTGCGAAAGCGCGCTATCTACGGCGCTCACTAAGCGCTGGCCTGAAAACGGTTTTTCTAAAAAATCAAAACCACCTAAACGCATTGCCTCTACTGCAACATCAATAGAGCTATTTGAGGTGATCATGACTACGTTAGCGGGCTTTTCTTGCTTTTTAACAAACTGCAGCACTTCTAAGCCACTAATATCGGGCAAACAAACATCTTGGACAATGACATCAGGCATCATCTCTTTTATACCTACCAAGGCAGAGTAGCCATCGGTAAAGTGTTTACATTCGTGCCCTGCTTGCTCTAATTGACTCGCATAAAGAGCCCCGCTTGCAATGCTGTCTTCTACTATATAAACCAGTGATTTTTTTTGAGAATCGTTCATGGCAGAGCCTTTTAAGTAATATTATTAGCAATAACTTGGTATGCAGCGTGGGTTTTTTCTAGATTATGTTGAACGATCTGAGCAGCGTGAATATTTTCATCAATGGTAACGGGGGGGTAATCATGTAATTGACTGGCAAGGGCTGCCAAAGTTAATGCGCCATATAGCGCCGCAGAATTTTTAAGTACGTGCATTATATCTTTAATATTATCTTCATCTTGCTCATCAATTGCATTTTTAAGACGAACTCGCATTTCTTCTAATTCATTAATAAATAAGTTTACCAGCCTTACTAAAGTGAGTGAGCCAACATCTTGCTCTAATTGCGCTAGCACATGAGCTTGAGTGATGGTGTTATCAATATATTCTTCAGGTATTGGCATATTAGGCCTTTATTTATTATTGTGATACGAAGCTTTATACATTTAGAGTAAGTCGTTTTTCGCATTTTGCAAATCTAAACATTAAGTTAAGTGTACATTTTTACCCATGTCGCCGTATTATTAGCTAAACTGCTTGGTCTTCCGAGTAAGTAACCTTGTGCTACATCACACCCTAGCTGCTCTAATATTTGTAATTGCTCGCGCTGTTCAATCCCCTCAGCAATGGTTTCTAACCCGAGTCTTTGCGCCATAGCAATAATTGCGCTACACAGGGTAAAGTCTTCATTGTTCGTTGTAATGCCACTTATAAAGCTGCGATCTATTTTTAGCCCATCAATATTAAACTGCCTTAAAAGGCCTAAAGAGGCATAGCCCGTTCCAAAATCGTCTAGCCAAATTTTTACCCCTTCTTTATGAAAATGCTCAAATGTTTTAGCAATACGCTGCGGACTTTTTATTAATGCTGTTTCTGTTAATTCTACTTTTATAGCTGCGGGGTCTATTTTATACTTATCAAGTAAGCTCATTACTTTAGAAAACACATCCCCTTCAATAATTTGTACCGGCGAAATATTCAATGAAATAGTTATATCATTCATACCTATTTTTCTCATTTGGCTTAAATCGCTTAGGGTTTGCTTAAAAATCCAATCACCTAAATCTAAAATCATACCTGACTGTTCTACATGCGGAATAAATTCATCTGGGCCAACAACACCATAGCGTGAAGATTCGCAGCGCACTAATGATTCAAAGCCAACTAATTGCCCACTTGTTAAAGATACAAGCGGCTGGTACACCATATTAAAACAATGGTTTTTCATTGCATGAGCCATAATTTGCTCAAGTTCATGCCAGCGTGCAATGTTGACCGTATTGATAGGCTCTAAACTTTTAAAAGCATTCATAAATTTCTCCACAAATAAGGGCTCACCGTAAGCTTGTTACATAAATTGCAAATTGCAGACCAAAACGACCCGTCAAAATAAAAAATAAACACATAAAATTCAATTAGTTAAAAGCGGGCTGTTAGTCTAAAATTATTGATAGGTATATTTGCATTTTGCAAATCACACTGACACGCAAGCTGATTTAAAGTGGGAGCAGGAGTAAGCGATGGTTTGGGTATAAAGTGGCTTTAAAAATAAAAAGGCTGACCTAATTGCTTAGAGTCAGCCGAAATAAATACTAAAGGAGAAGTATTGTTTAGTTGTTTAAACCTTGTGTGCCTGATTGGGCAGGTTGCTCATCTATGTTTTGAGCGTAGTTTAATGTGTTGCTTTCAATAGTGGCATTATCTAAATCACTATTACTAAATTTATTGGTGAACATCTCGGTATTACCTTTATTAACAGGTTCAATAGTAACGGTGCCTCGCAGTGCTGTTGCACCAACAATAACAGCTGCAACAATAATAATAGACAGCACCATTAACTCTGGAGTAAGAACAAAAGACATTTTTTTTGGTTGCTGTTTAACTTTAGTATTAGTTTGCATAATGGACACCCTTAAAATTTATTTAACTACTTAGCAAATTTATATCAATGATAACTTCGCTCTACTTGGTGTTTATGTTGCGAAAGCCATGCCATAATAAATTTAATGATGATAAAAAATTTAAGTCTTTATAAATCAATGGGTAAATGAATTACTTTGATAGGGATAATAAAAAATAGCTGAGCGGATATTTGCATTATGAGATTCAATTTCATTTTGATTTGCAAAATGCAAACCAATTTAAAAATAATCATTAAGAACCAACCCGAAAAAAATTTAAAATCAAAAAGAACTAGTATTTTAGTGCTATTTAATAATTTTTTAATACATTAAGGCTTTTTAGGCAGTAAAAGTAATTGACTACGCAATAATCAATCGCCACCGCTTTTTTGAGAAAACAGTCAATTTTAACCTTTTGAGGTTAAATTTTTGCTAAACCCACTATTTATGTTTATTTAATTAACAACTAAAAACTTTAATCACAAATACCTTAAGGCCATCTATAACTATTTACCTAAAAGCACGGTTGCATTGCTTGTTACTTTAATAACGACCAAATTTCGTTAATGCGCTCTAACTTAGAGTGTTTAGCGTCATTAAGTTTTGGTAAGTATTGATTTAAGAGCAAATTGAGTTTTTCGCTAATAATTGGTTTAGCTAAATAGTCATTCATTCCTGCTTTAATAAAACGCTCTTTATCTCCATGAATCGCATTCGCTGTTAACGCTATAATAGGGGTGACAATAGCTAACTCTCTGATTTTTTTAGTGGCAGAAATACCGTCTAAAATTGGCATTTGAATATCCATAAATATTAAATCTATTGTTTGCGTTTTAACTTTTTCAATCGCCTCTTGCCCATTACTGGCTATTTTAACTAAGCACCCTTGCTGCTCTAAAAATTGCTGAATCACAATTTGGTTATTTTTATTGTCTTCAACCACGAGTACGTGCGTACCTTTAAATGGCTGAGCATTAATAGTGGCTGTGTTTAGTGTGGTTTCTTTTTTATTAGTAAAAATAATATCAAGATGAAAAAGCTCTTCCTCAAGCGCAGCAATCGCTCTGGGTAAATGCGAAGGCTTAAAAGGCCCATTAAACATCAACATACCAGAGCTCGGCGCCTCTGTTTTTTGGTTTTTACCCAGTAGGTCTATGAGTAATAAACACGGTGTATTTAGGCTCTTGTAACTTTTTAAAAATTGTTGCGCTGCGTCTAAATCGGCTTTATTAGTGGTAACAATAGCGTCGGGCGTATCGATACTGTCTAGCTTTTCGATGTTTTCAAGGCGTGAAAAATCTATCGAATGGCGAGTAAGCATATGCTCTACCGCCTTGTTTAATGGCAAGTTTTTACTTATCACACACACATAGGGCTTTTTGGCTCTGGCAGAAAAGCCTTCTCTTTGCACCTGCTCGCTTGTATCTATTAATAAAGGGTAATTCACAATAAATTCACTCCCTTTACCAAACTGCGAGTTAACAGTAATGCTGCCCCCTGCAGCATCACATATTTGCTTACATATGGCTAAACCTAAGCCACTGCCGCCATATTCCCGAGTGATAGAGTTATCCGATTGTATAAACGGCTTAAACATACTCTCGAGCTTGTTTTGCGCAATGCCTATTCCTGTATCTTTAAAGCTAAGCTGCAACGTAAATTTATTATTTTCAAACTCAACACACTGTGCTGTCACTATAAGTGAACCCTTTTGAGTAAACTTAATGGCATTGGAGAGTAAATTTATTGCAATTTGCCTAATACGACCATGATCGCCCACCACCTGCGCAGGAACATCAGGGTGCAGATCAAAAATAAGTTCGAGGCCTTTTTGCACGGCGCTTTCACTTACAATATCAATAGCCTCTTCTAAGCAAATATCGAGGCTAAATGGCTGATTATCTATTGAGATTGCTTGCGCTTCAAAGCGTGAGTAGGTCAGCACGTCATCTAAAATACTCAATAATGCATCTGAACTTGTTTTAATCATTTGGGTGTAACGTTTTTGATCTGTTGTAAGCCCAGTGTCGTGTAAGATATCTGCACAGCCAATCACTGCATTTAAAGGTGTGCGTATTTCATGGCTTATATTGGCCATAAAGCGACTTTTAGACTCAGCCAACGATTCAGCCTGGTGCTTAGCATCTAAGAGTATTTGTTCAGCTATCACACGTTCTTGAATATCAACCACGGTCGCCGCTATAGATGTTAAGTGTGTGCCATTAAATGAGGTAATGGGTGTGAGGGTCATTTCAACCCAATTTGGCTCATTAAGCGCGTTGGTTAACCTAATATCCAAACGTTTAACTTCTCGGTTGCCACTACTGTAGCCTGTAAGTGCTGTGTTTAGCTTTTCCACATCCTCGCTCATTACAAAATTAGCAATGGGTAAGCCAAGGTGTTTATTTATGTCTGTTTGGAAAAAATCTTGCCATGCTTTGTTCATAAACAATAACCCGCCCTGCGCATCTAACCTCAATACAATATCAGGGATGTTATCGACCACAGAGTGGTAGTTATATTCTATTTCTGCCATGGCTTGTTCAGCTTTTACACGCTGGGTAATGTTGGTTTCTATGGCTATAAAATGCTTAACATTACCGTCATCATCTTTTACGGGGGTGGCATCAATAGCAACCCAGTATTCGTTTTTATTTTTATCATAATTAATGGTTTCTATTTGAAAAGGCTCGGCATTTTTAATCGCTTTAGCCATTAACTGGCGCGACTCTAGGCTGGTTTTAGGCCCTTGCAACAGTTTACCGGGGCTAAGCCCGATGACTTCTTCACATTTATAACTTGTAAGCGTTTCAAAGCTTTTATTAACCCATTCTATTTTGCCAAATCGGTCGGTAATTATAACTAAATTATTGGTGTGGCTTGCCACTAACGAAAGTCGCTTAGCGTACTCTTGTTGCTGGGTGAGTAAGTATTGGTAATCTTTATGTCGTTGAATGTCGTGTAACGAGCCAATAAACCCGCCGCTATCGTCGCAGGCCAAGCGCATTTCAAACCAGTTAGTAAGGCCGTCATTATTTTTTACTTGCAGCTCTATACTGGCACTAAAAACGCCTTCAAAAATAGACTCAATATACGCTGACAGCTTTAACGAATCTTTGGTCTCTAACAGTGATGTGATTTTTTTACCTATGAGCATGGCCGGCGTAAAACCCAACTTATTAAGCCATGCTTCGTTCACGTAGCTAAACACTAAATGTTTATCACATTCAAATACACACTCATCAAGTAAGGCAAGTAACTTAGTCTGCCTGCGGGTGTTTGCAGAAAGCTGCTCTATTAGCGCGTAATGAACTTGTACTTGTAGCTCGTCTTTTTCTTCCATATGCGCCTCATTCATTTACTAATTCTGTATGGCTGCACACCTTGGCATAAAGCGGAAAAACCTCTTCACAGTAAAATGATTGCTCAAACGGCGTTCTGCTTGATGTACAGTCATTAAGTACCGTCACATTAAAGCCAAGCTCTACCGCAGAACGCGCGGTAGAGTCAATGCAAATAGAGGTCACCGTGCCTGCTAAAACAATGTTAGTGATGCCATTTTTGTTAAGCACATTTGCAAGCTCTGTATGAGTAAACGCATTTAACCCGCGTTTACCGGGTATTTGCATAATACGTTTGCCATATTTATCAAACTCTTTAATGCCTTGAGCACCATAAGAGTCGGCTTTAAAAGCCCCTACTTCGGCAATCACTTTTAAAATACCAATTGGGTTTTTAAGCTCGCTATAATCTTGTGTAAAGTGAATAGGCGTACTGAGCACTAATGCAAATTTATCTATGTATTTGTCTAGCAGCGCTAACGTGTTATTTACCACGCCGGTTACTCTTGATGACTCTTCAACCACTTGGTATAAAATGCCATCAGGCGAAAAGTAATCATTTTGAAAACCAATGAGCAGCAAAGCTGTTTTTGATAAATCGTTCATAACGTCCTCCTAAACGGGCCTTTAGGCAGCTTGCCAAGGCTTAATAAACTCTTCTAATACAGCTTTTGTTACCGGTTTTTGAAGATAGTGCGTCACCCCTTTTTCGAACAACTGAGCAATTTGTTGCTCCTCAGTAATGCCCGTTAAAATAACTTTTGGCGTGTTATCGTTTGGGGTGTTTTGTTTAATGAGCTGCTGAGCCACATCACTGCCAAACATACCTGGCATACGCTCGTCTAACAGCAGTAAATCGAAAGGTTCTTGCTGGGCAATAAGTAAGGCACTTGAGCCATTTTCTGCACAGGTTACTGCGCAGCCAAGCATTTCAAGCATGACTTTGGTCGCAACTTGGCTTGGCAAGCTGTCATCAGCAACCAATACAGATAATTTGCTGTGGGTATTTAAATTATTAACCGCATTAACTAAGTCAGTATCAAAAAACGGCCACGCCAATACAGGTTGAGAAATAGCGTGATGGCTTTGCAGCTCACTGAGCGCATCGAATGCGCAAATTTTTATACTCTGAGACGCCCCATTATTTAAAAAATCACTCGCAAGTTGCTCTGCAGATAGGTGACGCGCATCTTCAATTTTTAAAGCGTTGGTGTGGTTGCTGTCGGCGAGTTTTAAACCATAGTTTTGCGCACTAAAATTAACTAGATAATGAATGCTTTGCTCTAAGTCGTCTTTATTATTGGCTGCGCTAATAAACTCTTTGTTTGTATCTACCGATGAAATTGGCTCACGGGTTGCAAGTAAACCGTGTATATCAATGGTGTGCATTTCAGGATTCGAATCTACCCAGTAATTTAAATTAATGCCCTGTAAATTGGCCTCTACTGTTAGCAAAAAATGGCTTTTAGCGGCTTTTAGCGAAGGTAAAATAAACGCTTCACACTGGATAATCATTTGCTCAGGAGACACCTGTAAACAAATATAATTACACTGTAATTTGTTGATGAGTGTAATTGCCACATTTGTGTTGTCTGCTTTGCAAAAGCGGGCAATTACCCCTTGAATAATTTCTAAAACATGGCTGTTATTACTCATCATCGTTCCTAATAAGAATGGCTCTGTAGTTAAATATCAATTTACATGCCACTTGCAGCGCCTTTACTAATACGATGAATTTATTAGATTTAAAAATTACACATCCTTTACATAAATGCGCTTTTGCAAATTGCAATTCAAAATGCATGGCAAATGAGTAATTAAGCGAGTTAACAGTAAAACAGAATTAACCAATCGATTTTTTGCGCTTTAAATTATTAATTAATCGTTTAATATGAACCCAACTAAATTGAGGAGAGTATTATGCTTACAGTAATTTTTGGCCGCGAAGGCTGCCCATTTTGTGTACGTGCTAAAGATGTTGCCGAGCAACTATCAAATGAGCGTGATGATTTTAAGTTTCGTTACATCGATATTATCAAAGAAGGCATTAGCAAAGCGGATTTAGAAAAGTCTGCAGGAAAACCATGCCCAACTGTGCCACAAATTTTTGTAGATCAAACCCACATTGGTGGATTTACTGAATTTGAAGCCTACGCAAAAGAAAATCTAGGCCTATATAAATAACGCTTTGTATATAGCTTGTTAACCAGTTTAAAAAATCAAAAACTTAAACTGGTTAAATTTCAACCAACATCAACCACATACAAATTAGTTGTAATTTATACAAGCAATTGCCTCGTATTTCCTATACAATGCGCGCCTCTTTAAATTCGTTGAGGCGTATTAATGTCAGAACCAGTCACGTTTGAATCTCTAAATCTTTCTCCTGCAATTTTAAAGGCAGTTGAAGAGTTGGGTTACAAGACACCATCTGAAATCCAAGCTCAATGTATACCGTTATTGCTAGAAAGAAAGGACGTACTGGGACTAGCACAAACGGGTACAGGTAAAACTGCAGCATTTGCACTGCCGTTACTAAACAATATTGACCCGTCTGTGAAACAGCCACAGATCCTTGTACTCACACCAACACGTGAGCTTGCGATCCAAGTTGCTGAGGCATTTGAACAATATGCAAAAGGTACTCGTGGTGTTGAAGTATTAGCACTGTACGGTGGCCAAAGCTACAGCATTCAATTAAGCGCACTTCGTCGTGGCGCACAAATTATTGTTGCTACTCCGGGTCGATTAATCGATCACATAAACCGTGGCACTATCAAGTTTGATGCTTTACAAGCACTTGTACTTGATGAAGCCGATGAAATGTTACGTATGGGCTTTATCGATGATGTTGAAAACATCATGGAAAAAACACCGCGCGAAAAGCAAACATGTCTTTTCTCTGCGACCATGCCTAAGCAAATTCAAAACATCAGCAGCAAATATATGAATAACCCTGAACAGGTTCATATTTCTGCGCGTAACTCAACTGTATCATCTGTTGAGCAAGTGTTTTGGAATGCACACGTACATAAAAACAAAGCCATTGTTCGTTTCTTAGAAGCAGAGCAATACGAAGGTGCTATTGTTTTCGTACGTACACGTAACGACACAGTGCAACTTGCTGAGTTACTAGAGCGCGAAGGTTTCTCTGCTGCGCCACTTAATGGTGACATGAACCAGCAAGCACGTGAGCGCACGGTAGATCGCTTAAAAAGCGGTATGCTAAACGTTGTTATTGCAACAGACGTAGCAGCACGTGGTCTTGATGTAGACCGTTTAAGCTTAGTTATCAACTACGATATTCCACAAGACTCAGAAGCCTACGTTCACCGTATCGGCCGTACAGGTCGTGCTGGACGTACTGGTAAAGCAATTTTATTTGTTAAGCATAACGAACGTTATTTACTTAAAAATATCATTCGTCATACTAAGTCTGAAATTGCACAAGTTGAGCTACCTACAGCTAAAGTAGTTGAAGAAAAACGAATTAATGCGTTAAAAGAAAAGCTTACGCTTGCTCTTGAAAACAAAGACATTACGTTCTTCAATGAAGTTGCTGCTAACATGGCACAAAAACTAGACTTATCTTTAGAAGACCTAGCGGGTGCATTACTGTGTTTAGCACAGCAACAATCGCCAATTAAAGTTGAAGAAGTTAAGATTCAACCTCGCAACGAGCGTAATACACGTAACGAGCGTGGCGATCGTAATGACCGTCGTCGTAACGAACGTGGTGACCGCCCTGAGCGTAAACCTCGCGAGCGTAACAGCCGCGATGCAGGCCCTATGGATACTTACCGTATCGAAGTGGGTCGTGAGCACGGTGTACAGGTTAAAAACATTGTTGGCGCGATTGCTAACGAAGCTGATATCTCAAGCAAGTTTATTGGTGACATTCGTCTACACGACAGTCACAGTACGGTACAATTACCGCAAAACATGCCTAAAGATGTACTTGATCACTTCCAAAAAGTGTTTATTTGTAAACGCCCAATGGGTATGACACTAACACAAGATCAAGGCCCAGCTGAGCCACGTGGTGAACGCGCTGAGCGCCCAAGTGGTGATAAAAAGCGTAGCTTTAACAAAGACAACCAACGCGGTGATAAACGTGGCGGTCCTCGTAAAGAACGTCGCCCTGTGAGCTTCACATCTAACTAAGCTTTATAGCTTACGTTATAAAAAACCTTGCCACGAAAGTGCCAAGGTTTTTTTGTTTTAAAGCCACTGCTTTTGTAAAAAATAAAAATTCTGTAAACTAAGAAAAAACTATAATTCACGGATGAATTAAAATTGAAAAAATATTATGACAACTTGCTCTTTGCAGCAATAATAAGCTTTCCAATACTGAGCATTGGCATGCTTATGTTAATGGATTTTACCGACCCGCCATTTATCGAAAATAAAATTTATGAGGCTATTTTTTATATAGCGCTTCCTATTTTTTGCGGGGCATCATTTATCTATCTCCATGTACTTGTAATCAAAAAATATAGACGTTGCAGTGACTATAGAGAGCACCTTAAAGATAGCTTTTCAGATACAAAAATGAAGTTATCATTAATCTTCATCTACCCATTACTCCCTTTGTTAATCTATGCAACTCTCTATTTTTTACTCTCTGCCCCCATTGAGTTATGGGCTTACTACACGCAAGGCGATTATTGGTATAAGGAATATATCCTCACTGATGTACAAGAATGTGGGTCTGATTATGAAGATAGTTGTACTCGTTTATACTTTAAAGACCCTACAACTAACAAAACGCACGATTTTAGATGGTACGACGATAAGTCTACAATAATGAATAACAAAAACGATTATGTGTATATTGTTGGTGAGGCCAGTTTGTTTGGCTATATAGTGAGAGAATTAGAAAGGTAATTAACACTACTTTTTACATTGCAGCAATTTTATATAAAAACCTCACTCAAGTGAGTGAGGTTCATAAATTAAGGTTTAAGTTAAGGTAACGCCGGATAAACGTAACTCGCATCTAACCCTAACGGAATACCGAGTGCCCAATACCCTAGCAAGAAAATACTCCAGCCAATCATAAACGCGATTGAGTAAGGGATCATAAGCGCGATGAGCGTGCCTATACCGGTATCTTTTACGTACTTTTGGCAGTACACCACAACCAATGGGAAATACGGCATAAGTGGGGTAATAATGTTTGAGCTAGAGTCTCCGATTCTGTAAGCCGCTTGGGTTAAATCGGGTGATATACCTAGTTGCATTAACATTGGTACAAAAATAGGCCCCAGTAATGCCCATTTTGCAGAGCTTGAGCCTACGAACAAGTTTACAAAGCCGGTTAAAAATATAATACCCACAACTGTTACCGCACTGGGCAACTCCATTGCTTTTAAAAGCTGCGCCCCTTCAATGGCCATTAATGCCCCTAAGTTAGACTTAGAAAACGCAGCAATAAATAACGCACAAAAGAACGCCATTACAATGTAATAGGCCATGCCACTCATCGCGGTACTCATCGCATCTATCATATCTTTTGAGGTTTTAAAGGTACCAACGGTAAAACCATACACGGCTCCGGGTATCCAAAATAATAAAAAAATTAAAGGCACGATAGATTGCATCAGGGGCGATCTAAAATTAGTTAGTGAGCCATCGGCACTGCGCATTGCAGAATCGGCAGGAGCGGATACAAACGCAAGTAAAGCAAGTCCTGCAATCATTACGCTACTGGCTATAAAAAAAGCACGTTTTTCATCACTTTTAGCTTCATCAAACGCGGGTAAGTTTTGGGTGTCTTCATTAAGTGCTGTGTTTTTTAACCGAGGCTCTATTATTTTGTCAGTGATATACCAGCCTAATAACACAATAAATAAACTCGAAGCAGAAGTGAACGCCCAATTATTAAGGGGGTTAATCGACATATCGGGGTTAATAATTTGCGCTGCACTTTGGGTAAAGCTTTGCAGTAATGGGTCTATTCCTGATGGAATAAAGTTAGCGCCAAATCCACCACTCACACCAGCAAATGCGGCTGCAATACCCGCTAATGGGTGTCGCCCTGCTGCAAAGAAAATAACACCCGCTAATGGGATCACTAATACGTAGCCAGCATCGGTTGCTGTATGGCTTACAATAGCTACCAAAATGACTGAAGGGGTTAGCAGTTGCCTTGGGGTAACTTTAAGCATTAGCTTAAGGCCTGTATTGATATAACCTGAGTGCTCAGCCACTCCCACACCTAACATGGCAACCAGTACCACCCCTAGCGGTGCAAAGCCTGTAAAGGTTTTTACCATGGAAGATAAAAACGAGGCAAGTGAGTCGCCCTCTAATAGGTTATTTACAACAATGGCTTGACCTGTCCGTGGGTCTAACGCGTCAAAGCTCACCCCCGACAGTAACCACGAGCACAACCAAATAAGTAACATAGCGAATAAGAAAATAATCGCCGGATCGGGAAGTTTGTTACCAACTCGCTCCACAAAGTTTAAAAAACGCGCGATTAACCCTGTAGGTACCGCAGCTTGATTATTATTGTTCATTTAAAGCTCCCAAAATAGGTTTAAGTAACAATATACTATTAATGTGTAACAGTAAATTAACCAATAAATCTATTATGGGCACAAATAGAGCATAAAAAAACGCGGCTTCGTTATCGTCGCCGCGTTTTTATAATTGTGAACTAAACAACGATTAAGCGAGGGCTTTCACTTCTTCCCAAAGCCTAACAACCAAGGTTTTATCTTCTTCGTTTAGCTCGCCATTGCGGTATGCTTTAACTAAGCTTTGCTCCACGGTTTCGTTGAGCTCATCAATAGAGATTGTCAGCTCTTCTACTTCTGCATAGCCTACTGCAAGGTCGTAATGTCCGCGCAAGTAACCACCAGCGAACAGCTCATCATCTGTTGCTTTAATTACTAAATCATCAAAGTATTGCTGCGCAGCATCAATATAATTCACTAAACTCATTGTGTTACTTCTCCTGGTTTTCATAACCGACAGCATACATAATATGGTCGTTATAGCCGGTGGTTACTTTAATGTAACCTGTTAATTCATCATCTAAAGCGCTGTCGCCGGTGTCACAAATAAGTGGACGCCCGTTCAACGCGTGTAATTTGGTTTTAGTTGCCACCACAATAATGTTTTCTTTGCCAATGGTGCGAATAAGCTCAGGGCTTAGCTGCTGATTCCCTCGACCAAAAATATGGCCTTGCCCGCCTATTAATGTAATCACTAATTGAGTAGCTTGCCCGTGCGTGTACTCAAGTAGCTGTTTAGCAGTTAAGTCTTGCGCAACTAGGGTTTGATCTTTAATTAAATCTACGCCTAATAAAGTATTATCCAGCCCCATTTCTTGCATTATTGCTTCAACAGTTGAGCCACTACCCATAATGTAATAAGTGTCTTCATCCATTTCGCTCACCACATGCGCTGCAATGTCGGCAAGTACTAATTCGTCTGTTTCTTTACCACCATTTTTAACCGCTTGTACATAACGTACTTCGCTTGGTATTTGCATTTCACCGTAGCGCTTAGCTTTTACGGTGCCTTGCCTAAACGCCTCTTCATCAATATCCATTACATCGGCATCTGCAAGTGTAACTAGCTCGCCTTTTACTAGCATTTCTACTACGCGCCCTGCTGCTTTAGGTGTAATTGCATATACGCCAGAGTGAATTTTACAGCCAGCAGGTATACCCAGCACTGGTACGGTATCTTCTATGGCATGACAAATATTGCGCGCAGTACCATCGCCACCAGCAAACAGGACTAAATCTACGCCTAAATTTTTAAGTAGCTTTGCGCTAGCCTCAGTATCATCGGCGCTTGTTACGGTATTGGCGGTATAAATTACCTCAACAGTAAAGCCTAGTGCGCGTGCTGCTTTTTCGCCCATATCGCCATTTACAGTATAAATTGTTAACTGCTCTTTATAGGGTACAAGTACTTCTAGGGCTGCCTGTGTGCGGCTGTTAGCTTTGGCTTGCGCACCCAGCTCAATTGCCTTTGCAGCAGTGTTTTCGCCATCACTGCCTTTTAAAGCAACGCTGCCACCAAGCCCTGCAACAGGGTTAATAATTAAGCCTAACTTAAACTGCATTTTGTAACTCCTGAGGGTGGTGCCAATTAAATTGTTGAGCGGTTAACGGCCACGGTGTTTTATAAAAATCACTTAACGCTTTTAATAATGCATGGGTACGTGCGTTAACTCCCTGCTCTAATAACATTAATACTTGCTGGTGTACTCGCGCCTGAAAGTCAAACCGGCAAGTTTGCTCGCCGTTCAAGTTATCTACCGACACATTAAAATCAAAGCCAGCAGCGGTGCTGAGCAGCCACTCTATGGCTTGTGGCTTTATTTCTACGTTTTCAAATTCAGCTTGCTGGTGTTTATCTCGCCCATCTGGGCAGTACCAATACCCATAATCTTCAAGCTCTCTGCGTTTATTGCCAGCCACTAACCAATGCGCTATTTCATGTAGGGCACTGGCGTAAAAGCCGTGTGCAAATACAATTTGATTAAAACCATGGGTATTATTGGCAGGTAGATAAACAGGCTCATCATCGCCTTTTACTAAGCGAGTGTTATGGCTTTGATAAAAAACACTATCGAAAATAGATATAAGATCGGCTATGTGATGCATAAAAACTGATTAATTCGTCTCGGTTACAGCGCAAAATTAGCGCACTAAAAACGAGACGAATTGTACGGGCTTTTACCTTTAAAGTAAAAGTGATGAGCGAGTTATACCTCTACTCCCGCCTCATCGCACTGCACTATATCGGTTTCTGTAAGTGCTTGGGTTATCCACTTTTGCAAAACAGGGCAACGCATCACAAAATCACAATACTGCTGCGCCGCTGGGGATAAGGTAATCTGATACGTTTTTAAACGAAGTACAATGGGGGCGTACATCGCATCGGCAATACTAAAGTCGCCAAAAAACCATTCATTAGGAAACATATCTTGCTGCTGGGAAAATATCTCATCAATACGTTGAATATCTTTTAGTGCAGCACTTGAAAGCGTTACTTTACGTGTGGCTCTTATATTCATCGGCATTTCGTTTCTCAGTGCCATAAAGCCGGCATGCATTTCAGCGCTTAATGCGCGCGCTGTAGCTCGCTGAGTAATATATTTAGGCCACCCTGCTCCCGATAAATGGGCATCGTTAATATATTCACAAATTGCGAGCGAGTCCCACACTTGCAAATCACCATCAATTAACGCTGGCACTTTTTGAACGTGGAAGTGTTGTTTTAGTTCGTCGTAAAAGTCACTGGTGTCGAGCACAAGCTGGGTTTCGTCAAACGGGACATCAAATTTACTCATTAAATACCATGCGCGTAATGACCAGCTAGAATAGTTTTTATTACCGATAAATAATTGCATTTTGTATATACCAAAGTGAATAGGCTTCCCTACCTTACTAGGTGATTAAACAACCAACAACACTTTGTTTTTTATTCTTAATGCTAAATTTAAAGCCTCTAAAAAAAATAGTATTACTATCAATTAGCTAACTGCGCATTTAAATGTTTTTTTAATAAACGGGTATTGCGGGTGTTGGCTTTAAAAAAAGCATCAAATATATCGCCAAAAAATGGAACTAAGCCGCCTACAAAATCAATCAGCATATTAATGATCATCTTCGTTTTTATGCGTTTACTTACGCCTAATCGCTGCGCCTCTACCAGTACATAGCTTGATAAAATAAGCCCTGCAGCATCCCCTATAACGGGTATTAAACCAATCACAGCCTCTAAGCCAATATTAAATTTAGTAAAAGGGATACCAATGCTGCTGTCTGTAAGCTTACTAAAGCGCTCTAGCCTTGCTATAGCAGCTTGGGTTTCAAGGTGTGTGTTATCGTGCTTATTATTGTTCATGATTACTCTCCTCCTTAAAACAGTATATAGCGCAAACTTGAACAACCCCTGAAAGGCTTA
This sequence comes from Pseudoalteromonas sp. Angola-30, assembly GCF_028599215.1. Classification (NCBI taxonomy): domain Bacteria; kingdom Pseudomonadati; phylum Pseudomonadota; class Gammaproteobacteria; order Alteromonadales; family Pseudoalteromonadaceae; genus Pseudoalteromonas; species Pseudoalteromonas sp. Angola-30. The sequence continues at coordinate 241,135 of NZ_JAQREI010000003.1, read as the reverse complement.
AAAGCAAATTACAGGCACAAAAAAACGCGGTACTCCGCGCTTTTTTAAAATATTAACGGTTAAACAGAGCCGTTAATTGGTCCATGTTCGTGGTTAACATGTGGGTTTTGCCCGCGTTGACGCAGTAAATGGTCCATTAATGTAATGGCCATCATTGCCTCAGCAATAGGGATTGCACGAATACCAACGCACGGATCGTGACGCCCTTTGGTGATCATCTCAACTGCCTCGTTTTCAGTATTAATGCTTTTACCTGGAATAGTGATACTTGATGTAGGCTTAAGCGCAATAGAGGCAATAATATCTTGCCCTGTAGAAATACCAGCAAGTACGCCACCCGCGTGGTTTGAGGTAAAGCCTTCTGGGGTTAACTCATCACGATGCTCTGAGCCTTTTTGCTCTACCACATCAAAGCCATCGCCAATTTCTACACCTTTAACGGCATTAATACTCATTAGTGAATGCGCAATCTCAGCATCTAGCCTATCAAACACAGGCTCGCCTAATCCTACCGGTACGTTGCTAGCCACTACTTTTACTTTAGCGCCCACTGAGTCACCTTGCTTTTTAAGGTCTCGCATGTACTCATCAAGCGCTTCTAGCTTACTTGCATCAGGGAAAAAGAATAAGTTGTTTTCAACTTCATCCCAGTCGTAACTTTCGGCTTTTATTGGCCCAAGTTGGCTTAAACATGCTTTTACTTCAATACCGTGAAACTGCTTTAAGTATTTTTTAGCAATTGCGCCTGCCGCTACACGAATTGCGGTTTCACGCGCAGAAGAGCGACCACCGCCGCGATAATCGCGCAGGCCGTATTTGTGCCAGTAAGTGTAATCGCCATGACCTGGGCGAAACACATCTTTAATTTTACCGTAGTCTTTTGAGCGTTGATCGGTATTTTCGATAAGTAAACCAATACTTGTGCCTGTGGTTTTACCTTCAAAAACGCCTGAAAGAATTTTTATTTGATCGTCTTCTCGGCGCTGCGTTGTATAGCGGCTTTGCCCAGGTTTACGACGGTCTAAATCAATTTGTAAGTCAGCCTCTGTGATCTCAAGGCCTGCGGGAGTACCATCTACAACACCGCCTAGGGCAACGCCGTGGCTCTCACCAAAGGTGGACACTTTAAACAACTGCCCTATGCTATTACCTGCCATTAACTTTCCTCATTCCTAATGACTACAAAAGTTGCCGAGCATACGCTCGGCCTAAAATTTATTTTGCAAAATACGTATCAAGCTGCGCTTTGCTTATTACAAATACACCTAAGCCGCCTTGCTCAAACTCAACCCACTCAAATGGTGCGCCCGGATATAAAGCATCCATATGTACCATAGAGTTACCAACTTCTACAAATAACAAACCGTTATCAGTTAGATGATTGCTAGCATGCTCTAAAATAGTACGTGTAACGTCTAAGCCATCATGCCCAGATGCTAAACCAAGCTCAGGCTCATGATGAAATTCTCGTGGTAAATCAGCCATGTCCTCAGCATCAACATACGGAGGGTTGGCTACTATTAGGTCATACTTTTGCCCTGGCACTCCACTAAATACATCTGACTGAATAGGCAGTACGCGGTCACTTAGCATATAGTCGTTTATGTTTATATCTGCTACTTCAAGCGCTTCATACGAAATATCAACCGCATCGACTTGTGCCGCTTCAAACGCTTGAGCAAGCGCAATAGCAATACAAGCAGAGCCTGTGCATAAATCTAAAATACGGTTAACGCTTTGCGGCTGCTCAAGCCACGGTGAAAACTTATTAGCAATAAGTTCAGCAAACGGCGAGCGCGGAATAAGCACACGCTCATCAACATAAAATGGCATGCCCGCAAACCAAGCAATGTTTGTTAAATAAGGAACCGGCGTGCAGTCATTTATACGCTCTGCGATTAACCCTGCTAGGCGGTTTTTTTCTGTGCTTGTTAACCGCGCATGCATTAACTCTTTGGGGGCATCAATAGGTAAACTTAGTGCAGGCAGTAATAAGCTAACAGCTTCATCCCACGCGTTATCTGTGCCATGTCCAAAAAATATTCCACTACTTGCAAATTGGCTTGTAGTCCAGCGTAACCAGTCATGTAACGTTGACAGTTCTGCAACAGCTTCATCAAGTGTTGCTTCTTCTATTTGTAAATCACTCATATTTTTTACCTGTTTTAGCTAACTGACTGTTTTGAGTCTTTGCGACGATTGCATTGCCTAACTGTGCTGAGCAAATTACAATTGCCCCTCACCTTTATATTGTACCGCCTTTTGCGCTGCGTTTTTACGTTTTTTTGTTTAGGTAAAATTTATGAAAAAAGACATCTCATCACAATCGTCCCTAAGCAATGACGACATTGACCTTTTTCGCCAAACAATTACAGGCGCTAAGGTGTTTAAACAAGATACCCATAGGTTTGATACAAAACCTAAGGTGTCACAAGCGAAGCAATTTGCCCAGCAAAAAAAGCAGGTTGAGTCTGAATTTTTCTTCTCTGACGAATATATTCCCGATATAGACACAAATAGCACCATTAATTACGTGCAAAATGGCCACGACTCTTTTTTAGCAAAACAGTTACGACGCGGCGACTTTGCACCCGATTTAACACTCGATCTGCACGGGCTTAATAAAGAACGTGCAAAAGATGAACTCGCGGGACTTATTCACGAGTGCAAAAAACAGCATTATTACTGCGCGTGCATAGTGCATGGCATTGGCGAGCGTGTTTTAAAACACAAAGTACCGCAGTATTTGGTACAGCACCCCGATGTAATTGCCATGCATCAAGCACCGCTAGAATACGGCGGGCGCGGTGCCGTGCTGATTTTAATTGATTTACCACAAAGTGATGAGTTTAGACGCTAATTAAAGGAATAATACGTGCAAATTTTTTCGATTATTTTTCCCTTAATTTTTATTGTCGCACTGGGCTACACCTGTTGTTATTTTAAGTTTTTTAATCAGCAGCATATTGCCGGCTTAAGTAAATTTACTTTTTATGTGAGCTTACCCGCCTTTTTAATGCTCAATATGTCGCAAATAAATTTGCATCAAAGTATTAGCCTCGAAGCATTTTTAAGCTTTTATATTCCTGTATTAGCGGTATTTGCTTTGGGCATACTTATTGATAGGTACTATTTAACTAAACAAGCCAATGCTGGAAATTATCAACAGCATAGTGTGTTTGGTCTTGCCGGTAGCTATTCAAATATGGTGTTAGTGGGTATACCCATTGTTATTGCTTCACTTGGCAAAGACATGATTGCTATCGCCTTTATGATCATCACATTTCATAGCACGCTGCTTTTTGCGCTAACTTATTTAATAGGCGCGAAAGGAAACACAGCTGACTTCTCGTGGGCGAAATTTGCTAAAAACATGGTCCTTAACCCTATTGTGTTGAGTATTGGCTGTGGATTACTTTTAAATGTGTCGGGAATTACATTATTTGCGAATTTAGCCAATGCCTTAGAGCTACTCGCCAGCCCTGCTATTGCATGTGCTTTATTTGTGTTAGGCGCTAATTTGGTATTTTATAAGGTGGCAGCAAATTGGCAGCCGGCCCTTATTTCTTCACTGTTAAAAATACTGATTTTGCCTGCTGCTGTGTGTGTAGCAGCTACGTGGGTGTTTGTACTAGATACGCAAATTCGTAACGTACTGGTATTGCTAAGCGCCTCGCCTGTTGGCGTTAATGCGTATTTAATTGCAAGCCAATTAAATACGCATCAAGTTACGCTCGCCGGTGCAGTGGTGCTTTCAACGGTGCTTAGTGTTGTAAGCTTTTCGTTTTGGCTTGCAGTGCTTTTATAAAATCGCTTATTTAAGTGCGGCCACTACCGAAATTTCGACCAATAGCGCATCGCGCGCCATTTTAGCTTCAACACAGGCGCGTGCTGGTGCATAACCTTCTGGCACCCACGCATCCCATACAGCATTCATATCGGCAAAATATTCCATGCTCTTAACGTAAATAGTTGCGCTTAGCATATGCTTTTTAGAACTCCCCGCCTGCTCAAGTAAGGCCTCTACTTTGTCGAGCATAGTTTGCGTTTGCTCTGTAATGTTTTGCTCTGCATCGCTGCATACTTGTCCGCATAAATAAACGGTTCCATTATGTTTAACTATACGGCTCATGCGCGCACCCGTTTCAAGGCGTTCTATACTCATTGTTATCTCTTTTCTCTATATGTTGGCAGGCGCGTTAATATTTACATATTCACTGCGCTGTGATGTTTCGTCATACTGAATTACAGCAACTGCTGCGGTGTTAAAAATAGGCATATTACCCGGGCTGAGCTGATCAACTATATAGCTCACAATAGGCATATGGGCGACCACTAACCAGGTATTACACTGAGGATGCATGGCAATAAGTGTTTCTAAATAATCAGCTGCTATTTGTGGCTTTCCCTCGGGGATTATGTCGCTACAGGTTTCACTAAATTTAAATACATTGTTTTTTTCAACTTCTTTAGCCGTTTGCTGCGCGCGCGAGTAAGGACTTACCAATAACGCATCAACAGAAAAGTGTTTGTGTAGCCATAAGCCCATTTTTTCTGCTTCTGCATGGCCTTTCGGTGTTAGGTTTCTTGCTGCGTCGTTAGCTTGCATCGGTGTCGCTTCGCCGTGGCGCATAATTAAGATTGTTTTCATAAAAAATCAACCGATTAATGAATATAAAACAGTAGCCAGTTTGCCCATTTGTCCGCTATATTAACTATTATTCCAAAGAATAATTCTCTCATGATATTCAGGTAAATCTTTTCGCTATTTTTTCGCTGTCCTGAAGCTATCATCTGTTGTTAACAAGTAAACGTCTAGTTTCAGGAGCATCATTTGAATATCAGCCGCAATGATAACAGAGCATACCGCGCCATTACACTCGACAATGGGCTAAAAGTATTATTAGTGCAAGATAAAGATTCAACTAAAGCCGCTGCTTCTATGGCGGTTAACGCTGGCCATTTTGATGACCCCCTTGACAGGCAAGGCCTTGCACACTTTTTAGAGCATATGCTTTTTTTAGGTACCGACCAATACCCTGACTCTGGAAGCTTTAATAATTTTGTGTCTCAATCGGGCGGGAACACCAACGCCTGGACCGGCACTGAGCACACGTGCTATTACTTTGATATTAATAACCAAGCCATTGAAAAAGCACTTGCGCAATTTAGCCGTTTTTTTATTGCCCCATTATTAAACCCAGCTGAAACCGAAAAAGAACGTAATGCCATAGAGGCTGAGTTTAAATTAAAAATAAAAGATGATGGGCGTCGTATTTATCAGGCTCATAAAGAAACCGTAAACCCAGCCCACCCCTTTGCTAAATTTTCGGTGGGTAATTTACATACCCTCGCCGATAGAGAGCGCTGCATAAGTGAGGAGTTAAGAGATTTTTTTAATAAGCACTATCAAGCGCAGTGGATGACACTGGTAATTTGTGCCAACGAACCGCTTGATACACTCGCGCAGTGGACACATCGCTATTTTAGTGGCATTAATGGCCATAAAGGTGCGCTTAAAGCCCCTATTGAGGAGCCATTATATCGCGCGCAAGATATTGGCAAAGTACTGCACATTGAACCACACAAGCACATGCAAAAACTCATTATTAGTTTTGCTATGCCAAATATCGATGACTTTTATCGCCACAAAACCGTCAGCTTTATAGCCCACTTACTAGGCTACGAAGGCGCAGGCTCGTTGTACTCTATTTTAAAAGAACAAGGGTGGATTAACGCACTTTCTGCCGGCGGCGGTATAAATGGCAGTAACTTTAAAGATTTTAACATTAGCATGGCGCTTACCGATGAAGGCATTGAATACTTTGAAGACATAATAGAAATTGTGTTTGAATATATTTGTCTAATCAACGATAACACCGACAAACTACCGCGCCTATATCAAGATAAAAAAAACCTGTTACAAATTGCGTTTGATAACCAAGAAAAATCACGCTTAATAGATTGGGTAAGTAACCTAAGCATTAATATGCAGCACTACGACGAAGCTAACTATGTGCAAGGCGATTACTTAATGGAGGGCTTTAATAAAGCCACTCACGAAATGGCGATGCAATGGCTTACCCCGCATAATATGCGCTTAGTACTTATTCATCCAGGCGTAGAGGCAGAGCACACCACCGCGTGGTACAACACCCCTTACAAAGTTGAGCCAATTTCGCCGCATTGGCTGGAGTCGCTTGCGCATATAAATAAACCGCTGAGCACTATGCTGCTGCCCACAGCAAACCCCTATTTAACAAAAGAAGTGGTGTTATACGAAGTCGAAAAACCTCAAACCAAGCCTTTACTGTTAGTTAAAGAGCCAGGGTTTGACTTTTGGTTTAAACAAGACAACACCTTTAGAGTGGCCAAAGGTCATTTTTATTTAGCAATGGACTCGCACTTTGCAGTAAAAGATGTAAAGCACATGGCATTAACGCGCCTTTTTAGTGACTTATTTATGGACAGTGTTGGCGAGCAGTTTTACCCCGCAGAATTGGCAGGTTTAAGTTATCATTTAACCTCTCACCAAGGCGGGCTTACGTTGCACACAGCTGGGCTATCGACTAGTCAGCTAGAATTGGTGGAGCAATTACTTGATGCGCTGTTTAATGTTGATATTTGCGCACGCCGCTTTGCCGAATACAAAAAGCAACTGGTAAGGCACTGGCGTAACAGCAACCAAAATAAACCCGTGAGTGAATTATTTAGCGTGTTAGGTGCCAAAATAATGCCATGGAACCCACAACCCGACGAGTTAGCCACGGCACTTAAAAATACATGTTTTCAGCAATTTAACGAATTTAGAGCCGATTTTTTTAAAGCCCTACATGTTGAGTCGTTTTTACACGGTAATTGGCAACAAACAGACGCGAAGGTATTTCATAAAAAAGTGGCTGAGCATTTAAAAAATGCCACGGCTATTGAGGATTTAACACGCCCGCTGCACGAGATAGACCAAGTGACTCGCTGCGAACTTGAACTGCCATGCAGTGATAACGCCATGGTCATTTACTACCAAGCACAAAGTGCAGAAGTGGATGAAAAAGTTAAATTAATGGCACTTAACCATATAATTAACCAAGACTATTTTAACGAGCTGAGAACCACACAACAGCTAGGTTACTTAGTTGGCTCTGGCTATGCACCATTTAACACCCGCGCCGGTATTGCTTTTTATATTCAATCACCAAAATTTGAAGCTCAGACTCTACTGCACAGGCATAATCATTTTGTAAGCCAGTTTATTGCTAACCTAGACTCCCTGGATGAAACAACATGGCAGCAGCATAAACAAGGTTTGACAACTCATATTGCTGAAAAAGATAAAAACTTACGGTTACGTTCACAGCGCTTTTGGCTTGCAATAGGCAATAAAGATCATGACTTTCATATGCAAAAACGCCTGCTAGAGGCACTGCACGCCCTCAGCCTAGAAGAAATGAAAAGCTATGCCATAGCTACTTTTTCTAAAGATAGGCCAAGGTATGAGTTATTAAGTAGCGCAAAAGTAAATAAATCGCAAAAAATGCCGCTTTGCTCGCAATCTCTTTGACTCTGCAAGTGGCATGATTTAAATTATCATTTGTTAATTAGTAGTAATAAAACAAATGATAAAAATAACAACAATAAAATGTGGTTTTTACTGGTTGCTGCTAAGCCTAGCACCCGCAGCGGTTGCCTTTGAACACGCCTTTAATATAAATACCAACACCGTTTTAATTATTGCCAGTGCCCTACTTGCGCTGGCTTTGCCATACCTATTATTTGTAATTTATAAATTAAAGCGCTCTCGGTTACAGCACAGCCTCTCGGAAAAGCGCTTAAAAAGCACGGTTGAAGGCAGTGGCGATACGCTTTGGGATTGGAATATAAAAACTGGCGAAGTTATTCGTATTAACGATAAATACATGATGGATTCAACAACGTTAATGGGTTTTCCGCCAAATAAAAGCTTGATCCACCCACACGATATTGCCTCAGTAGAGCATTTATTAAAAAAACACTTTGCTCAAAAGTCTGCTTTTTTTGAAGCCACTTACCGCATTAAAGACACCTTTGGCCACTGGCACTGGGTATTAGACCGCGGAAAAATAATAGAAAAAGATGCCAACTTAGCGCCACTGAGAATGACCGGCACAGTGCGCGATATTTCAGTGTTAAAATCAACACAAGAGCGTCTCAATTTATTTGCTAAGTGTGTAGAATCACTCACTGATGCACTTGCTATATATGATAAAAACTTTAACTTAGTTGATATTAACCCCAGCTTTTTAACGCTTTTTGGTGGCGTTAGAGAGCAATATCTCAAAAAGCCTTTCAACTTACCTGGTTACGATAAAAGCTACACAGAAAACATTAAAAATATAGTACGAGAGCGTGAGCGAATTCAACAAGAGGTAAAACTGCGCAATAGTGAGCGAGTGTTACTGCCAATAGAGATTTCTATTGATGAGATAAAAAACGATCAACACCAAATAACAAACTATGTAGTGGTTTATTCAGATTTAACCGAACGTAAAAATGCACAATCGCAACTGCATAATTTATCAAATAGAGACCGTACGACCAGTTTACCTAACAGAAATTTATTTTTTACCGACCTACAAAAGCTAGTAAAACAAAATACCCACCATGCCCTTTTGGTATTTGATTTAGATAATTTTAAAAAGATTAATGATTCATTAGGCCACCAGCTAGGCGACAGCCTGTTAGCAAAACTGGCTATGCGATTAAATAAATTAACCCGAGAGAATGATGTTTTTTACCGCCTAGGGGGTGATGAATTTGCCTTAGTTATGGCAGATACTAATGATATTCATGTTATTACTCGCATGGCTAAGCAGTTTTTAGCTGCAATTGCGACCCCATTTAAAATGGCAGGCCACGAGCTCGCTATTACCTCAAGCGTAGGCATAGTGTTATTCCCCGAAGATGGCAGTACGCCAGAGCTGCTGTTAAAAAACGCAGATACCGCCATGTATCATGCTAAAAAGAAAGGCAATAGTTACCTGTTTTTTAACGACACCATGAACCGCCAAGCGGTTAAACGCTTACAAATAGAAAACCTAATGCGCTTTGGTCTAAAAGAAAACCATTTTGAAGTGTATTACCAACCAAAAATGAATATTCGCACTGGTAAACTTACCGGAATGGAAGCATTAGTGCGCTTTATAACCCCTAAAAAAGGCGTTATTAGCCCCGGTGTATTTATTCCTATTGCAGAGGAAACCGGGCAAATAATAGAAATTGGTGAAGTGGTTTTAAACAAAGCATGTCGCGATGTAAAACAATGGCTAGACGATGGACTATTTAGCGGCCGCGTTGCAGTTAACTTATCGGCTAAGCAGTTTAGCTTGCCAGATTTAACGACCCGTATTGACGTGATATTGCAAAAAAACGAGCTACCTTCTTACTTTTTAGAGCTGGAAATTACCGAAGGCACGGTAATGGACGACCCACAAGAAGCCATTGCAATTATGCGCTCGCTAAGTGCCCGTGGTATTCATTTAGCCATGGACGATTTTGGTACAGGCTATTCATCTTTAGCGTACTTAAAACAATTTCCGCTGAATACCTTAAAAGTAGACAAAGCATTTATTGATGACATGAAAACCGAACGTGGCCGCAACATGGTTGACTCTATCGTGACGATTGCGCAAAACCTCGATTTACATGTGGTTGCTGAAGGTGTGGAGCAAGCAAGCCAAATTGACATACTTAAAACGCTAAATTGTGAAACCGTACAAGGCTACTTCTATTCAAAACCGCTTTCAAAAGATGAGTTTACGGCCTTTTTGAAACAGCAACAAAGCAACTCTACGCCAAGCCTTATTAGTGCTAATAACCATTTAGCGCAAATAAGGTAATGTTACGGGCGCCATATACACGCACCAGCTCCTACGTTGCGTATAAAAGCACGCCTGTAATGCAAACCAAATAAGCACCATGCGCCAGGTCCGATTAGCGCCCCTAATAAAATCCACCGTTTAATTGGCATACCTTTTTTAAGCGCTTGAACATAAATGGCCAAAGCACATAGAGCATTAATAAAAACGAAAAGCAAACATCACCCCAACTGAGCTCAAAAGCAAAGCCGCGCATTTTAACGGCAAATAACACACTTTTAAAGCAGCAGGCTTAATAAGCCAATGAGTCGCCATTTAGCTATCAGTGCATATAAATTAAGTATTGATGCAGATTACTATTACCTAGTTTAAAAATTTAGCCATAAAAAAAGCCGGCATAGCGCCAGCTTTTTTGTATAGCTTGGGTTACTTTTCAGCGCGACCCATAAATTTGTGCTCAACCGTATTAATACGGATACGGTCGCCCGTAGATATATGCTCAGGCACCGAAATGGTTAAACCCGTGCTCAGGCGTGCAGGCTTAGAGCGTGCACTGGCAGAAGCGCCTTTGATTGAAGGGTCTGTTTCTTCAACAACCAGCTCTACGCTTGATGGCAAATCTAAACCTACAGGCGAGCCATCAATTACAATAACGTGTACGCCTTGCGTTTCTTCGTTAACGAACTGAATTTCTTCTGCTATCGCCTCTTTATTTAAGTTATACGGCGTGTAGTCTTCATTATCCATAAACACGTATTCATCGCCATCAATGTACGAAAGCATTGCTTCGCGGCGAGTTAAATCTGCTAGGGTTAGCATGTCGCTGTCTTTGAAGGTTTCGTCTACTTTCGCACCTGTTACTACATCGTATAAACGCATACGGTACAAACTACCGCCTGCACGACCTTGCGGTACTGAACGTACAATATCTTTAACTACCAACACGCGATTATTAAACTCAATCGCGGTTCCTTTTTTAACTTCACTCGCCTTTGGCATGGGGGTTTTCCTATTATTTTTTTGATTGCCAGAAACATACCACGAACTGGGTATTGTTCAACTAAAAATACGTTAATTTGGGGCTGCATTTGATATAGACTTGCAAATTTTTAATTTAAAACTAAATACCTATAATCAAAAGCGAAAAAAACTGCTATGGTATCTCTACCGAGTATGACTTCAAGGATTGGATCATGGACCAAAACACAGTACATGAGTATTTAGTAAAGAAGCCCTTGGTGCAAGTGACAAAGCCATTTGCTCAAGAGGTTGATGTTTATAAAGTAAATCATAAAATGTTTGCCACCCTTGCCTTAGGTAATGATGGAGACGTTAATGATGATGGAGATCCTATTTGGTGGCTTAATTTAAAGTGCGATCCCGATGAAGCACTTAAATTGCGTGATATTTTTCCTGCGGTGATCCCTGGCTATCATATGAACAAGCGGCTTTGGAATACGGTGATATTAGATGGCTCTATTCCACAAGGCGAAATTGAAAGAATGATCGATAATTCGTTCAAATTAGTCGTTGAGAATATGCCAGAAAAAGACCGTAAAGCAATTGAAGCACATCTATAGAAACCACCATCACGGGCTAGCTTGCTAGCCCTATTTGCTACAATTTTAATGTGTATATCAAATCGTCATAACGTGTATTATTAATAGTGTGCGCTTGCGTATTAATGCCAGTTAACGTTAATCCACACTTTTGTAATACCTTTTCAGACCCTATATTCCCCTTTGTAACCACGGCTTTAAACTGTGTAATACCGCATTGTTGCCATGCCCACTCAATCACGGCACGCAATGACTCACTGGCAAAGCCTTGATTAAAATACGCGGGTAAAAACAAATAGCCTAGCTCAGCTTGCTCAAGTTCGTATGTAAACCCCGTTACACCCATGGGCTCATTTGAATACTTATCAAATACCACAAGGCAAAGTGGATGAGTAGAAGTGCTATCCCAGCTTTTTAAACGTTGTTCAAAGCGGCTGCGTACAAACGCTTCGCTGGGCATATCGTAGCAATAACGGATCACGGTAGGATTTTGATGTAACTGCAAAAATAATGGCCAATCACTGCTTTGAAGCGGGCGCATTGCCAATCGTGCTGTAAACAACTGCATAATGGTTTACCTCTTATCTGCTTAGCTGCAAAATAAGCTAACATACTTTATAGCAAGCCACTTAATTATAAGACTTATTTGAGGGTAAAAACCTGTCGATAACTAAATAAAAACTGGCAATTTAGGTTTTATAAATACACGTTTTTAACACAGGTAACGACACGTTTAGCCCCGCAGAATGATTAAGTATTATTGCGGGTTGGTATTATTGCGTCCTAGTATTCTATATTTACAAATAGCAGATATAAAAAAACCGCATATAATGCGGTTTTTTTTAATCAAGCTGTTTACGAGTCTTGTTTTGGTGAGTCAACGCTCTCTTCTTGAGGTTGCTCATCAGCAGGCTCTGCTTCTATTGCTTGTTCAGCAACAGATGCTGGGCTTGGCTCATCTGCAACAGGCTGCGTTTGATAAAACTTAGCGCCTGATTCAGCCATACTTACTAACGTGTCGCATGGGGCAAAATTTGCATTGCTATTAGCTAATGTAGACATGTCAGAGCTAACCTTGCTGGCGCCCAATTTATCCATATAGCTAAACGGTCCACCTAAAAACGGTGGGAAGCCAATACCAAATATAGCGCCAATGTCGCCATCACGTGGGCTTGCAATAATGCCATCGTCTAAACAACGCACGGCTTCGTTAAGCATTTGTGATACACAACGCTTAGCAATTTCGCTTTTATTTAAACGCGGTGCAGGGGTTACACCTAATAGCTCATACACTGACTCGTCAACTTTTTTGCTCTTTTTATCGTACTCATAAAAACCACGACCCGTTTTACGGCCTAGGCGTTTTGAATCAATCATACGAGAAAATGCATCTGGCGCTTTAAAACGCTCGCCTAATTCTTTTTCAAGAATTGGGGCTATTTTAGATCCTATATCAATCCCTACTTCATCAAGTAAAGCAAGCGGCCCAACTGGGAAACCAAACTCTACAAGGGCTGCATCAATTTTTTCAATTGGCTCACCGGCAAGCATTAAATTAGCTGCTTCATTTACATAAGGCGCTAAAATACGGTTTACGTAAAAACCTGCCATGTCTTTTACCACAATGGGCGTTTTACCTTGCTTACGTGCAAAGTTAACTACGCGCGCAATAGTCTCTTGTGAAGTCCCTTCGTGCGGAATAATCTCCACGAGTGGCATTTTTTCAACTGGCGAGAAGTAATGCAGGCCTATCACGTTTTCAGGGCGCTGTGCCTGTGCTGCAATTTGTGAAATAGGCAGTGATGACGTGTTACTTGCAAAAATAGTATTGCTTTGGCATTGCTGCTCTATATCGGCAACCATACCTTGCTTTAAGGCTAAATCTTCAAAAACAGCTTCTACTACTAAATCAATGTGTTTAAAGCCACTGTAGTCGGTAGTACCGGTAATACGGTTCATTGTTAACTGCATATCAGCTTTAGACATAATGCGGCGTTTAAGGCGCTTATCTAAAATTTTGTAGGTGTAGTTCATGGCATTACTAATGCCCTGCTCTGCTACATCTTTAATACGTACAGGTACTTTGGCTTTTACTGCGCTTACATGCGCAATACCGGCACCCATTAGGCCGCCACCTAAAACAGCTGTTTTACTAATTGCTGGCGCATCGTCGTTGCGCCACTCTTTTTTCATTTCAGTGGTTGCAAAGAAAATACCGCGAAGCGCTTTAGATTCATCACTCATTACAAGTGTTGCAAAGCTTTCAGCTTCTGTTTTGTATGCTTTTAATTTATCAAGCTCTACACTTGCACGCACAGCCTTAATAATTGCAAGCGGCGCAGGGTAATGTCCTCCGGTTTTTTTAAGGACGTTTTCTTTGGCTTTTTTAAAGATAAAGTTACGGCCAAACGGGTTTGACTCTAATAATTTGCTTACTTTATCAAGCTTTGGCTCTTTATCTGCAGGCTTTTTCTTAGCGGCAAATTCTTTAGCGACTTTTAGTAATACGCTTTGTGGTACTACATCATCTAATACGCCTGCTTTTTTAGCCTGCTTAGGGCGAATCTGCTTGCCTGTTAGCATCCATTCAAGTGCTTTTTGAATGCCTACAATTTTAGTTAAACGCTGCGTACCGCCGCCACCTGGTAATAAACCAAGTTGTACTTCTGGCAGGCCTACTTTAGTCATATCGCTATCTGTGCCTACGCGGTAATCACACGCTAAAGCAAACTCTAAACCACCACCAAGCGCAGCACCATGTATTGCACTTACTGTTGTATAAGGTAGTTTTGTCATATCAAAAAAGGCTTGATGACAAAGTTCACTAATTGCTAACGCATCTTCACGCTTTTGCACGCTATCAAGCATTTTTACATCAGCGCCCGCGATAAAGTTATCGCTTTTACCACTAATAAATACCATCCCCTTTACTGACTCTTGCTTAGCCGCTTCAAGTAAAGCTTTTAAGTCATCTGCGAATGAGTCGCGCAGGGTATTCATTTTCTCACCCGGCACATCAATGGTTACTACGGCAATTTTGTTTTCATCTACCGTTAAATTAAATACTGAATCTGTCATTACGCGCTCTCCAATACAAAGGCTGCACCTAAACCACCAGCAGCACACGCTGTTGTTAATGCTAAACCGCCACCACGACGTTTAAGCTCGTGTAAGCTTTGCGTAATTAAGCGAGCACCGGTTGCTGCAAATGGGTGACCATATGCCAGTGAGCCGCCGTTAACGTTAAACTTATCCATGTTAATTTCGCCAATTGCTTTGCTACGACCAAGTTGCTCTTGCGCAAACTTATCTGATGCAAACATTTTCATATTGGCGAGTGTTTGCGATGCAAAGGCTTCGTGCATTTCAATTAAATCTAAATCAGCAAGTGTAATACCTGCTCTATCAAGTGCGATAGGCGTTGAATGCGCTGGGCCCATTAGCATGTCTTTTTCTACACCAATTGCCGAAAACGCAAAGCTACGTACATAACCTAAAATTTCGTAGCCTAGTGCTTTTGCTTTGCTTTCGCTCATCATCAGTACGGCGGCTGCACCATCGGTTAATGGTGTTGCATTTGCAGCGGTAACCGAGCCATGTTGGCGGTCAAATACTGGTTTAAGCTTAGCGTAGCCTTCAACTGTAGAATTTTTACGAATGTTATTATCTTCTTCAATAAAGCTTTTATATGGCGGTAAATGTGCCGTCATTACTTCATCTTTTAACTTGCCGTCGGCCCATGCTTGGGTTGCAAGTGAATGCGAGCGATGCGCTAGTGCATCTTGATCTTCACGGCTTATATTATGTGTTTTAGCCATTTGCTCAGCAGTTTGCCCCATTGAAAGGCCTGTTGAGTACTCAGCAACCGCAGGCGGTACTGGTAATAAATCTTTTAAACGCAGTTTTGAGAATATTTGTAAACGCTGGCCTAAGGTACGTGCTTTGTTTAAATCAACTAAGCTACCTGCCAATTTTTTACTTACGCCAATAGGTAATACTGAAGATGAGTCGGCGCCACCGGCAATACCTACATTTACAGAGCCTGCCATAATAGATTCAGCTACATTAGCAATGGCCTGAAAGCTGGTAGCACACGCACGCGATACTGAATACGCGTCTACGCCTACTGGCATACCCGTACCTAAAACAATTTCACGTGCAATATTTGGCGCTTCTGGCATTTGAACTACTTGACCAAATACAAGTTGATCGATTTCTGACTTGTCGAAATTTAATCGTTCAAGCATTTCGTTAACCACCAACTTACCCATATCAAGGGCTGGTACATGGTGAAACGCTGTTGCTTGTTTTGCAAAAGGAGTACGTAAGCCGCTAACGATGGCAATACGGTCGCCTTTTGGTGTTTTTAGTATGTTTTGCTCAGACATTTATGCTCTCCCGCTGACAGGTCTGACCTGTTTGTTTTCCTCGATTCTAAACAACCCGTGTGCTAAAGCCAATAGATAAACACAAATTTATACAAAAGCACTAAAGGTAGATATATACATAGTGCTTAATATTGACTACCACAATAGGCTTTTTTACGCGTTTTTACAAAGTTTTGTGGTACGCTAAAAACCGTTAAAAAATAACGAACTATTTTTAAAAATACAGTCTAACTCTTGAGTTACTCACTTATAAACCTTATAACTAGGTCAGTATTAATCACCTAAAATAAATTAGGTACAAACCCAGCTGACGAGGAAGTCTATTTATTATGGCAGCTAACGCATTCAAACAATTAAAAACGTACTTAGATACACAAATTATTGGCCAGCCAGAGCTTACTCAAGCACTCCTTATTGCCATTTTAGCCGATGGCCATCTATTAGTAGAAGGCCCCCCAGGGCTTGCAAAAACCCGTGCTGTTAACGCCCTTGCTAAAGGTATTGAAGGCTCGTTCCAGCGCGTACAGTTTACGCCCGACTTATTACCTGCCGATGTAACTGGCACCGATATTTACCGCCAACAAACCAGCGAGTTTGTGTTTGAGAAAGGCCCTTTATTTCATAACCTTATTTTAGCCGATGAAATAAACCGTGCCCCAGCAAAAGTACAATCAGCACTACTAGAAGCCATGGCAGAGCGCCAAGTAACGGTAGGCAAAAACACCTACCCGCTAAGCGATTTATTTATGGTAATGGCGACCCAAAACCCGCTGGAGCAAGAAGGGACTTACCCACTGCCAGAGGCACAATTAGACCGCTTTTTATTACATTTAAGCATTGATTACCCAGGTGCAGAGCACGAGCTAGACATACTCCGGTTAACCCGTGGTGAAGCTCTTAATGAACAACAAGCGGTTATGCAACAAATTACCCAAAGCGATTTATTTGCCGCTCGCCAAGCTATTTTAGGCTTGTATTTAGCCGAGCCGCTTGAGCAATATTTAGTACAGCTTATTATTGCCACTCGTGAAGGGGCTAAGTTTGATGAGCAACTTGGCCGTTGGATTGAGTTTGGCGCAAGCCCGCGTGCCACCATTGCACTTGATAAATGTGCCCGTGCCCACGCTTGGTTACATGGCCGCGATTTTGTAGCACCCGATGACATTCAAGCCGTTGTACATAATGTACTGCGCCATCGTATTATTTTAAGCTACGAAGCACAGGCTGATGGCATTACTAAAGATCAGGTTATAAGCCGCATTGTTGAACTTGTAGCCGTACCCTAAGTTATGCAAACACAATTAGACTCAAAGGCGTGGCTAAAAGAAAGCCACAGCCACGGTGTAAATTTAGCGCTAAAAGAACTGCTGTATTACAAAGCTAAAGCACAGTTATTAGAGCTGGCACCTAAGGTTAAAATTAAAAACAGTTTAACTGGGCAATACCTTGCGCCCCATAAAGGCCGAGGCATGGAGTTTGCCGAAGTGCGTCATTACCAGCAAGGTGATGACATTCGCTCTATTGATTGGCGAGTAACAGCGCGTACCGGCGAAACCCATACAAAGCTTTTTCAAGAAGAAAAAGAGCGCCCTGTTTTTGTATTTACTGATTTTTCAAACTCAATGCTATTTGGCTCAAAGCTGCTGCTTAAGTCGGTACAGGCTGCGCACATTAGCGCGCTAGTTGCGTGGTCGGCGTGTCAACGCGGAGATAGAATTGGCGGTATCGTGTTTAATCAACACTCGCATTTAGAACTAAAGCCCAGCGCCCGCGAAAAAGCGGTATTAAAGCTGTGTCATAATCTATGCGACAGCCACCAGCAAGCACTTAACAATATAGATAAACAAGCAACCAATAACTTTAGCGATAATTTAAAACGCCTTAACCACTTAGCTAAACCTGGCAGCTTGGTGTATTTAGTCTCTGACTTTAATGGCTTAGATGATGCAAGCTTTAAACAATTAGAAATATTAAGCCGCCACTGTGAGCTGATAGGCTGTCATATAAGTGATCCGTTTGAACATACGCTCCCCGCGTTTAAAAACACTGTCACGGTTAATGCCAACGGCCAAGATTTTGCGCTACCGCTTATGGATAAAAGCTTTAGAGAACGCTTTGCAAAAAACGCCGAGCAAGCATTTAGCACACGTCTAAATCGCTTAACTAAATCGGGTCTTAACTTAATATCATTCAATGCAGCGAGCCCGCTTGAGCTGCAATTAGTGAGAAAATAACCATGCAAACCAATCCACTCGATGGCCTGCACGATATAATAGCGCCAAGCCAAGTTAGTTGGTGGCCACTCGCCCCTGCTTGGTGGGTTATTATTACCCTGCTGTTCATAGCAATCTGTGCAGCTGCTTTTTGGTTTTACAAAAATTATAAATTTAAAAAGCCTAAGCGCTACGCAATCGATTTAAGCCACAACGAGCAAAGCGCGCAAACACTTCATATTATTTTAAAGCGCTTAGTAATAGAGTATTACGATAAACGCCTAGCAACGCAATCAACTGCTAACTGGTGTAACACACTTAATACCTTAACCGGTTTAAGCTTTACCGAGCATGAGCTTTTAAGCCTGTATAATGCGCAGCACACCAATGACGCGCTTAACGAAAAATTACGCCAAGGCATAAAGCAATTTAAACTTAAGGAGCCAGTACATGTTTGAATTTAGCTGGCCCTGGTTGTTTTTATTACTACCTCTGCCCTTATTGCTTTTATTATTAAAACCTGCTGCCAGTAACGCACATACCCGGTTACGTATTCCAAGCTTTGCCAAACATAACTTAGCCAGCCAAAGCCTTGAAAAAAGCGCACGTAAACTAACTATTTTTGAATGGCTACTTTGGCTATTACTGGTCACTGCTGCAGCCAACCCGACATGGTTAGACGACCCTATTTCATTACCAAACGAAGGGCGCGATATAATGCTTGCGGTCGATTTATCTGGCTCAATGACCGAACAAGACATGGCTTACAACGGCCAATATGTTGACCGCCTCACTATGGTAAAGGCGGTATTGAGTGACTTTATAGAGCAGCGCCAAGGCGACAGGTTAGGCCTGATATTATTTGGTGACACCGCATTTTTACAAACGCCACTGACTCGCGATGTTAAAACCGTAAGTAAAATGCTCAGCGAGTCTCAAATAGGCTTAGTTGGGCGTGCCACTGCTATTGGCGATGCGCTAGGTTTATCGGTAAAGCGTTTTGCCAACAAAGATAAAAGTAACCGTATTGTGGTGCTATTAACCGATGGCCAAAACACAGCAGGTAATTTAAAACCTAAAGATGCCCTACTCCTTGCCCGCGAGGAAGGCATAAAAGTATATACCATAGGTGTTGGCTCAGATAACCCCCGTGGATTTAGCCTATTTAATATGGGTGGTATGAGTGGGGGCAGCTTAGATGAAAGCTTGTTAAAAGACATTGCCGAACAAACCGGTGGGTTATATTTTAGAGCCAAAGATGTGGCTGGCCTTCAGCAAATTTACGCAGAGCTTGATAAATTAGAGCCAATTAGCGCAGATGAGCAAACATTTCGCCCGCAAAGCTCATTGTTTTACTACCCACTACTTATTGCTATTTTACTCATTAGTTTAAAAGTAATGTTAAGCACCTTACGTGCATTAAAGGAGCCTAACTAATGGACTTTACATTTATTCGTCCCGCTGTTTTGTGGCTTTTAATACCTGCACTTGCGTTGTTTTTTATAGCCTTTATTAAGCATAAAAAACAAAGCGCAGATAACCTAATTGCCCCTCATTTGGCGCCGTTTATTATGAACGAGTCAAACACTAAAGCCAGCCAGCCACTTTGGCTGGTCGCTGTATTTTGCTGTTTAGCTATTATTTTTAGTGCAGGTCCTAGTTTTGAAGAAAAACAGGTCCCTGTATTTCAAAGTAAAAGTGCCCGTGTGATTGTAATGGATATGTCGTACTCAATGTACAGTACCGATATAGCACCAAATCGTTTAATGCAATCACGCTTTAAAGCACTCGATATGATTGAGCTATTTAAAGAAGGCGACACCGCTTTAGTTGCCTATGCCGGCAGTGCATTTACTATTTCGCCACTTACAAACGATGCCACTACGCTTACTAATTTAATTCCGAGTTTAAGCCCCGACATTATGCCCGACAAAGGCTCTAATGTTTTAGCTGGCCTTGATATGGCAAAAGAGCTTTTAACACAAGCAGGCTATATTGATGGCGATATAATATTAGTCACCGATGGCATAGACCAAGAAGAGCAAAGCGATATTACTAGCTTTACCAGTAATTCTTCTTATCGGCTAAATATTTATGGCGTAGGCACAGAGCAAGGCGCTCCTATTAAATTACCTGAAGGCGGTTTTTTAAAAGACAGCTACGGTCAAATAGTCATCCCCACCATTAACATAAGCCGCTTAAAAAGCCTAGCGACCCGCAGTGGTGGAAAGTTTGCCCTTTACCAACCAAGCAGCAGTGACATAGCCACTTTTGCACCAAGTGCCAACAGTGAGTTATTAAAAGATGAAAAACAAAGCCATGCCCTGTGGCGCATAGACGCAGGTATATATGGGTTACTTATTTTACTGCCCTTAGGCCTTTATTTATTTAGAAGTGCAGCATTTGTAGGCGCCTTTTTAGTACTCAGCGTTTTGCCAACCCAACAGGCAAGTGCATTAGAGCTCCCCTCTTTTTTAAAAAACACTGATCAGCAAGCGCTTGATGCTTATAAAGATAAAGATTTTGAACGGGCCGCCAATGCCGACTCAAGCAGCTTAAAAGGGTCTGCATTGTACCAACAAGGTAATTTTGATGCCGCACTAGAAGCCTTTAGTAAAGATAAATCAGCCACTGGTTTTTATAACTATGCCAACGCGCTTGCCAAATCAGGACAGCTAGAACAAGCCATAGATGCTTACAAACAAGCACAAACGCTACAACCTAACTTTAGCGAAGCCGCTGATAACCAAGCTTTGGTTGAGCAGTTGCTCGAGCAACAGCAGCAACAGCAAGAGGGTGATTCGCAAGATAACCAGCAACAATCTGATCAAAGTGAGCAACAAAACAATCAGCAATCAGATCAAAACCAACAAGGTGAAAATAGCGATTCTCAATCAGAGCAAAGTCAAGGCGAGCAATCACAAGATCAGCAAGGTGAGCCAAGTGATGAGTCTGACACTGAGCAAGACCAACAAAGTGCTGAGTCGGGTTCACAATCAGATAAACAAAATGAGCCAGAACTAGAAACTCAGCCACAAGCTAATCAAGAGCAAAAACAGCCTGAGCAAACAAACGAAGAACAAGCTGAAAATACTCAGCCGCAAACAGCGCAGCAGCAAACGTTAACAGATGAGCAAAAGCAAAACGCTCAACAACAAGCCGCGCAAGCTCAAACGCGTGAGCTCACCAACGAAGAGAAAGAAAAAGCCCAGCAGCTTAACCAGTTATTAAGAAAAGTACCGGACGATCCGGCAATTTTATTACGGAATAAAATGCAATTAGAAGCCCAAAAAAGACAATATCAACGTCGCCCTACAGGAGTAGAAAAATCATGGTAATGCGATTATTTTGCTGTTTATTGCTATTAAGTGCGATGCCATCATGGGCCGCCACCAAATTAGAGGCAAGTGTAGATAAAAACCCAGTCCTTGCTGGCGAATTTTTTATGCTTAACATTTCAGTTGACGACACAATAAAAAGCGAGCAACCCGACACCTCGGTGTTACTTAAAGACTTTGTAGTTGGGCCAACAAGTTTAAGTACGCGCACCAACATTATAAATGGCAGCATTAACAAGCAAACAACCTGGTCTGTTAAGTTAATGACCCGTAATGAAGGTGAATACACCATTCCGGCTTTTAACGTGGCCGGTTTAAGCTCGCAGCCAATAAAATTAAAAGTGGCAAAACGCGCTGCCGATGCTGATAAAAATAACGATATTTTTTTAAAAACATCGCTCTCAAGTGACTCGTTGTTTGTTCAAGAAGCTGGCGTATATACGATTAAACTCTACCTAGCAAAAGAGCTGCTTGATGGCAGCCTAAGTACGCCCAGTATGCAAAATGCACAGCTTACTCAATTAGGTAAACAAACCGAAAGCTATGAGCTTGTAGATGGTAAACGTTATTTAGTGATCACCCGAGAATACTTACTACAACCGCAAAAAAGTGGTGTATACACCATTGTTGGCCCTACGTTTCAAGGCCGTGTACAGCAAAATTACCGCCAATTAGAAGTGTCGGCTTTAGGGGATGATCAGCAACTTGAGATAAAACCTATTCCGGCAAACTATAAAGGCGCATGGCTACCCAGTGAGTTAGTTAATATTGATGAGCAGTGGCAGCCTGATGAAAATACAGTAGAAGTTGGCACGCCTATTACACGCACTATTACCTTAACCGCGTTAGGGGTTACTAAAGAGCAACTGCCCGAAATTGATATGAAAACCATTGCGGGGATTCGCAGTTACCCCGATGATGTAGAAACAAACAATGCCGTAAGAAACGGACGGGTTGTATCTCAGCAAACAGCGTCATTTGCGTTATTACCACAAAAAGCGGGCACCTACACCCTCCCAGAAATAACACTGCCTTGGTATAACACCAAAATAAACCGCATTAGTTACGCTACATTGCCTGAGCGCACTATAACGGTAACACCAAGCGCCAATGCTATAAACCCAGGTGCTATTGCAAACGACAACCTTAATACAGGTGAGCCAACTTTGCCTGCTAATAAAGTAAGTAATACACAGCAGCCCAATACAGCAATAGCCGCGCCGCAAAGTGTTATTCCGCTTTGGTTAATTATTGTTGCCGTGCTTGGGTATATTTTTTGGATAATCACTGCAATTTTTTATTGGTTAAGCCGTTCTACTAATAATGAGCAAAAAAATAACAGTGTATCTGTAAATAAAGCCCAAACGCTTTCATTAAACGCGCTTAAAAATGCAGCTAAATCAAATAATCTCAATGCATTTTATAGCGAACTAAATGAGGTAGCGATTAAGCTTACGGGCAAAAAGGTGGCTGCGATAGATACGTTAATACACAACATCAATAATGATGAACTGGCGACGCAGGTTAACCGTTTACAGTCAGCTCTTTATGCAAATAGCAGTGCAGATGTCGATCTTAATGCTATTATTAACATAATTGAGCAGCACCAAGTTCAACGTACAAAGTCGCAACAAGCTGTATTAAAAGACCTTTATTAACTAGTTTGATAAATTTAGGTCTTTTCATGCATTAAATAATAAATTTTAATTAAAAAAGTACTTATGCTTGGAAAGAAAAAATCAAATAATCAGGTCTTAGTTGATATGGCAGAGAAACAAAAGCGCTATGAAGCCTTGGTCCATGTATATAATAAGGAGCTTTATCGCTTTGCTTATTGGTTATGCCGTGACCCACATATTGCAGATGACCTAGTACAAGAAACGTTTTTACGTGCTTGGCGCTCGCTTGACTCATTATTGGATCAAAAAGCCGCCAAGCCTTGGCTGCTGACTATTTTGCGTAGAGAAAATGCACGTCGCTTTGAGCGCAAGCAGTTTGACTACAGCGATGTAGAAAACGATACACTTGTCGATGAAACCAGCCATTCGTTAGATGATGAAATGGAGCAAACGGTTATCCAACGCCAAATTGCGCTGCTATCTGATGAATACAGAGAACCCTTACTTCTGCAAGTTGTTATGGGGTGCTCTGGTGAAGAAATAGCAGAGATTCTCGATTTAAATAAAAACACGGTTATGACTCGTTTGTACCGTGCCAGAAACCAACTTAAAGAGGCTTTAAGCCGTGATGATGA
Organism: Pseudoalteromonas sp. Angola-30; assembly: GCF_028599215.1. Classification (NCBI taxonomy): domain Bacteria; kingdom Pseudomonadati; phylum Pseudomonadota; class Gammaproteobacteria; order Alteromonadales; family Pseudoalteromonadaceae; genus Pseudoalteromonas; species Pseudoalteromonas sp. Angola-30. Next base: position 217,532 of record NZ_JAQREI010000003.1, on the reverse strand, counting down.
ACAACTTAAAGGGGCATCAAAATAATGGATGAACTTGAGTTTCGTCGACGCACTATTGCGCAGCCAAACGATTTAGATAAGGAGCTTTTAGAGTTTGCTAAAGAGAGCTCTGAGCGACAAAACTTTATAAGCGATATGAAAGACTTTGATAAACAAATTCAAGATGCGTTAGATGTGCCTGTGCCTGACAACCTTGCTGAGCGTATTCTTTTAAACACCTCGTTAAAAGAAAAAGCAATGCAAGAAGAGCAAGCAACTGGGGATAACGTTGTAGATGCACGCTCACGTTTTAAGTTTGACCGTGTTCACTTAGCCCTAGCCGCGTCTTTTTTTGTAGCTATTGGCGCATTCTTTTTTAGCACAGAGCAACACATTGCTCATGAAGCAGGCGAACATGCTTTAACCCATGTTTACCATGAAATTACCGCCCTTGAAAAAACCAATGCTATTAGCCTACAAAGCGTTAACGATAAGCTTGCACTGCTAGGCGCTCATATAGAAGAGCTGCCAGGTAAAATTACTTATGCAATGTTTTGCGACTTTAAAGGTGAAAAAGGTCTGCACTTAATTTTTGAGTCGGACTTTGGCCCAATGACGGTCTTTATTGTTCCTTCTGAGAATAAGTCGTTTGGGTTTGGCGAAGATGATTTTCATGATGCGCGCTTTGCAGGTCATATTAATCGAGGCGACAAAGCCGATACTATTTTAGTGGCTAATTCCGGCGCGCCAATTAATGTGTACAACGAGCGGGTTACCAATGCCATTCGCTGGCTGTAACTAGCGCTTAACGACTAAAAACCGCTGAGTAACACTGAGCGGTTTTTTTGTGCCTATTCAGCGCTCATTTTTCATCCAAAACAATTGATTTTAAATGTAATTATTAATTTTTACTGAAAAGTTAATTATACTCACCGCTCAGTTTAACTTAGGGAATTACATGAAGAACATCATCGTTATATTTTCATTACTTGCACTACTGTGTACAGCAAGTTTTGATGCACACGCACGCAAAAAGTTTGGTAGTAGTAAACGCGGTACAACCCCAGCAACACAACAAACCACACAAAAGCAAAAAGCCGATACCACAGCACCTGCAGCTAAGACAAAAAGCAGTAAAAAAGGCATTATGGCCGGAGTATTAGGCGGATTGTTAGCCGGCGGTTTAATTGCCGCTATGCTAGGAGATAACTTTGAGGGCATGCAGCTATTAGAAATTATTTTATTAGCAGGCGTTGCCTTTATTTTGTTTAAACTTATTACGGGGTTTATGCGCGCTCGCCACTCCCCGCAATTAGCCGGTACTCACGCTACGGGGCACTCTGCTTTTAAGCAAGCAGCCCCAGAGCAACCTACCAGCAGTGGTTTTACCCAGCAAAGCGCACACACTGAGCAAGTACCTTTCAATTTACCCCCTAATTTTGACGTAAATGGCTTTTTACAAGGCGCGCGTAGCCACTATCACACTATGCAAACTGCGTGGAATAATGCAGATTACGCCACGATGGCTGAGTATTTAAGCCCATCGTTAGCTCAAGAGTTTAAAACTGAGCGCGAAGCGATTGAACGGGTAGCGACTGAGGTGATGTTTATTGATGCCGAGCTTGTGCGCGCTGAAACAACAGCAAATTCGTGGCAAGTAAGTGTGCAATTTAAAGGCAAATACCGCGACTTAGACGATAAAAAAGAAGAGCCTATTTTAGAGATTTGGCACCTTGAGCGTGCTACCACCTCAGATGCACCATGGCTGATTGTAGGCGTAGAAGACTTAATCGATAGCGAATAGTGCTGTAATTATAGTTATACCAATTCGCCTAATTAAGTGATCTACTTTGAGGGTGGATAAACGTGTTGATAGCTCGGCAAAAAAATCGCTATTTAAGTGTTCTAAATGAGAGCTTTTTAACGCAGGTAGCGACACGTTTAGCCCCGCAAAATAATTAAGTATTATTGCGGATTGGTATTGGTGGTAAACGCTGGCTAATTGGTATAAATAACAGCTAAAAAAAACCGCCTAGCCTAAAGTTTAGGCTGGGCGGTTTTTTATTACTGTTAAGTAAAAGCGTTATTTACAAACGTCAGCAACGGCGTTTGCGAAATACTCAATGTTAGTATCACTAATACCCGCTACATTTACGCGGCTAGAACCAACAATGTAAATACCGTATTCTTTTTGTAGGCGCGCAATTTGCTCTTTATTAATGCCTAAGAAAGAAAACATACCGTGTTGACGTTCAATAAACGAAAAGTCTTGCTCTATCTCTTTTGCTGCTAAGCTTTCTTTAATTAAGCTACGTAAACCATTAATACGATTACGCATTTCATCAAGCTCACTGTGCCACATTTGTGTAAGCTCTGTGCTGCTTAAAATAGTGTTTACAATGTCAGCACCGTGCGCTGGTGGCATTGAGTAAATACTACGAACAACGCTTAATAGTACTGAATTTGAAATATCAGCGGTTGCAGTGTCTTTTGCAATAATTGAACACGCACCAATACGCTCACGGTATAAACCAAAGTTTTTAGAACATGATGAACAAATAATTAGCTCTTCTACTGCATCAGCTAAAATGCGCAGTCCACGTGCATCTTCTTCAAGTGACGAGCCAAAGCCTTGGTAAGCAATATCAATAAGTGGTGTAAAGCCAACTTCTTTTGCAAGCTGAGCAACTGTGTTCCACTGTGTCTCGTTTAAGTCCATACCACTTGGGTTATGACAACAAGCATGAAGTAGCACAATATCCCCTTTTGGTACTTGCTTAAGGGTGTTTATCATGTCGTCGAACAATAAATCTTTGTTTTCGTAATCGTAGTACGGGTATTCTTTAACGTTTAAGCCCGCAGCTTCAAACAAGCTAATGTGGTTTGCCCATGTTGGCGTAGTTACCCACACTGTTGCGTCTTTATTGCAACGCTTAACAAATTCAGCGGCAACGCGAAGTGCACCTGTACCACCTGGTGCTTGTGCAGTACGTACGCGGTTTGCTAAAAGTGCTTGGTGCTCACCTAGTAATAGGTTTTCCATTTTTTGACAGTAGTCTAAGTTACCCGCTAAACCAATGTAAGATTTGCTTGTTTCGTTTTCTAAACGAAATGCTTCAGCTTTTTTTACCGCTTTTAATACCGGTGTGTTGCCTTGCTCATCTTTATAGACACCTACACCTAAATCAATCTTGTTAGGGTTTGTATCTTGTTTATAGGCTGCCATAAGGCCAAGAATAGGATCTGTTGGTAATGGTTTTAATTCTGAGAACATTAGCTATCTCTTATCATTAATTAGGGGTTGGCTGTTGTAGTAAGCTTAACATAAAAGCTTACCTTCTTGGCTAGTGATATTTACACTAGAAAGTGAGGAATTTTAATGCAGCACGCAACTAATACAGCCAGTGTACGGCTATTAAAAAAGTCGTTACTAAATGCCTCTGCATCTATAATACCGACGCATTCATGTTGCTCATTAAATAAGGGTAAACAGGTTTCAGCTTTCACTTTAGGGTCGCACGTATAGTACTCGCCACCTTGTGCTAAATAGTTTTCTACGTTGTTAATTACACGCCCGCGCTTAGACAATGCAACTTGTACATTATTACTGCCTGCTGCAAATGCTTCAGTAAGAGGAAACAGTGGACGGCTTGGCGCACCTTGATACGCCAGCTTTAATAATTGCGGACCCTGCGCAGTATCAACCGCTTGATAAATACCATACCAATCGACCTGTGTTTGCTGCTCTATGTAATTAACTATATTTTGTAGGTTTGCTAGTTTTTGCTCGTTTTGTGAAGTCGCACTCACGTGATCAGTAAGTTTAAATGGCTCATCTTGTAAATAACCAAACAAACTACACGCTCCGCCTTCACCGAGTTCAGGAATTTGATATTCCCAACGTACAGACGGCAGCGCGCTTGCAGCAATATACTGTTCTAGCTGCTCTAGCTCTTTGGCAATTAATTGTGGGTCTATATTTAATTGCGCAATATCAAGGTAAGAAGAAATCATTTGGCCATCCATACATCTAAAATTTTTTAGATAATAACATGGAAATTTTTTCTGAGCTATAGCAACTTGTAACACATTTCGACTTGGTTACCACTTGCGTTATACGTGACTTTTTCTGCCACTTCTTCGAGTAACGATAAGCCACGGCCAAACTCTGCGTTGAGTTCGGTACGTGTAGAGGAGTCACTTGAGAACCCCCTACCCGAGTCACAAATAATAAAGTACAAGCACAAGGTATCTGGGCAATAACGCATATCAATAATAATCATCGCCTCTTTCATTTTACTCAGTGCTTGCTCTCTTAATTCATAGTATTTAAAAAAGCCATCGTCTTGTTTTTTTATGTCTGAATCAAGGCCTAACACACCATGATCAAGTGCATTGTTATACGCCTCAGAAAGCAATAAAAATATATTTGAGCGATGCGACCTAAGCCCCTCAACACTGCTTAATACATTAACAACATCATACACAGGGTCTGTGCATTTAATTTGCTGCGCGTTCAAGCTAAGTGAAAAGTTAAATGCCAAATTAGAATACGCCTCTTTGGCCTCAGGCTCTGGGGTTAGCGGCAAACAATTAAGCAGCACTAAGCTTAAGTCGTCTAATTGCTCACTGCCATTGGCAAAGGTATTTACATTATCTATAACACGCTGACTGCTGATCATCGGCTTGCTTTTAAGTGCTGCTAAAAAGCGCTGCTCACCATAAAAAATATCGGCGTCGTTGTTAGTTTCTATTATGCCATCGGTTGAAAGCACCAAGCGGGTGTTTTTATCAACTTCTAAATTAATTAGCTCATATTCAAATTCATCGCTGTCTAAAATCCCCAGTGCCATGTGTTGCGACTCAAGCGTTTGCTTTACTTCACCATCAGTATTTATTAAGTACGCATCTGGTAAGCCACCAAGCCAGGCTGAAATACTTTTGCCCGAGGCACTGAGCTCAATAATAGTCGCCGCGCAAAACATGTGCTCTGGCAGTAAGTTATGCAGTAATATATTGATCTCAGAGGCGATATCGTTAACAGCCATGCCTTTTTGCACCATAGTGTAAAACACCCGTGATGCAGGTAATGCTCCAATCGCGGCCGCTAACCCATGCCCGGTAAAATCACCCAACATGCAATATAGATTGCCTATTGGGCTTTGCGCGACTAAAAACATGTCACCGTTAAACATAGAAGCAGGAGAAAGGCTAAAGTCTAAATGGTCTTTAAACTTATCTTGGTTTTCGAGCGAGTTATTAAAAATGTGCTCAATTATTTCGTGCTCGCGCTCTATTTGATTGCGATGATACTCAAGTAAGGTGTTTTGTTGATGGGCTTTTTTACTTAATTCGCGCGTACGACTGTGCGCTTTAATTTTTGCGTTTAAAATTACTTTTTCAAACGGCTTTTGAATAAAGTCATCCCCGCCTACCTCTAAACAACGCTCAAAGCTGCTTTGATCTTCAAGTGAAGTAATAAAAATAATGGGTAGATAAACGTCGTTGTATCGCTGCTTTATCAACTTTGCAGCTTCAAAGCCATCCATTACCGGCATAAGTACATCGAGTAGAACAATATCAATCGCTTCTTTTTCTAACACCTCAAGTGCTTCTAGGCCGTTAAACGCAATTGATATTTTATAGTTTTCTTCGAGCAGCATTTTTTCGAGCAGGATGCGATTAAGCGCCTGATCGTCAACAATAAGTACGTGGGTCATTAGTTAATATCAAACTTCTTATCAAAACGTGATATTTGCAGTATTTTTTTAAGCTGAGGCTGACAATTACTGATCTCTATTGTTTGTACCTGGCTTTCAATGGTTTTTTTCATGTTAAGCAACATACCAAGAGCAGAGCTATCCATGTAGTCGGTCTCTCTTAAATCGATAATCACTTTATTTGTTTTAGGCTCAATTTGGGCATAGGCTTGGCGAAATGATTGCACTAAATTAAAGTCAAATTTGCCTTTAATTTGTATCGTTAAAGTACTTTCATCAACCGATAAACTCTTTGTTAAACTCATTATAAACTCCAATAATATTTCCTTTGACCTAAATATAACCTGTTAAAAGTATTTAGCAAAAATAAAAACACTCGCCAGCAAATTTGTTATTATTTAATACATCAATAAAAACGTTTATTTAGGTAAATTATGAGTGATAACCGCTTAGTATATTCAACCGATATGGGCCGAATTAGCCAGCCAAAGGTTGAGCAAGAACCCACTGCAAAACTATTTAAAGATGGCTTTATCCGCATAGAGCGCCAAACTAAGGGCCGAAAAGGTAAAGGTGTGATGTTGGTTGTGGGTATAGATCCAAAAGCACACGATCTAAAAAAGCTAGCTAAAACCATAAAAAGTAAAATGGGCCAAGGTGGCGCGGTAAAAGAAGGTATTATTGAAGTTCAAGGCGATGATCGCGAAAAACTAAAAGGGATTTTAGAAACCCTTAAATTTAAAGTAAAAATTGCGGGTGGCTAAACCCGCAACTTTTTATTTGCTACTAGCAATGTTAGGCGCATCGTTTAATTTTTTGTATAACGCTGGCAGTTCGCTCTCAGCAATCGGTTTGCTGTAATAAAACCCTTGCACAATATAACAATTATTATTTTGCAAAAACTCTACTTGTTCTATCGTTTCAACCCCTTCTGCAACTACGTCTAATTTAAGCTTTTGCGCCATGGCTATAATAGCCGCGGTAATTTCCATGTCATTAGAATCAGCAGGGATATCTTTTACAAACGAGCGGTCAATTTTTAATATGTCGACCGGGAATCGTTTTAAGTAACTTAGTGACGAATAGCCAGTACCAAAATCATCAATCGATATTGAAATGCCCAGTGCTTTTAGTTCGTGTAATTGCGTAATGGCAGCTTCAACATTGCCCATTAGCATACTTTCGGTAAGCTCCAAGTGTAACCGCTTAGCACTTACCCCTGTTTGTTTTATAATACTGCTGAGCATGGGCACTAAATTAGCGTCTTTAAACTGACGTGCCGATAAATTAATAGATACGTTGTTATCTCGTCCATCTTGCGCTAAACGCACGGCAAACTCGCACGATTGCTGTAATACCCACTCACCGAGTTCCACAATGAGCCCTGTTGCCTCAGCAATAGGAATAAACTTGGTCGGCGATATAAGCCCTTCTACTGGGTGGAACCAGCGTAGTAGCGCTTCATAGCCTACAACGTGCTGAGTTAATGAGTTTATTTGCGGCTGATAATAAACCTCAAACTGTTTTTCTTTAATCGCATGGCGTAATTCGTTTTCAATGAACAGCCTTTCATTGGCAGCCGCGTTAAGCTCTTGGCTATAAAAGTGGTAAGTATTACGCCCTTTGGCTTTTGCCTCATACATTGCTAAATCAGCATGTTTTAAAAGCTGATCTTCTTCTAGGCTATCGTAAGGGGCCATTGTAATACCAATACTAGCGCTGACTATTACTTCGTTATTGCCAAGCTTTATAGGCACATTAAGTGTTTTTTGAATAGTATTTGCGACATCACTGGCATGCTCTTGGCTTTCAATACCACTGAGTAATACAGCAAATTCGTCGCCCCCTAGGCGGGCAATTGTATCTTCGGCGCGTAAGCGTGCTTTAAGACGGTTAGCAACTTCAATTAGTAACTGATCGCCTGCATCATGGCCTAACGTATCGTTAATGCGCTTAAATTCATCTAAATCAAAGTAAAAAAGTGCAAACGCATAATGGCCGCGCTCAGCCAAAGCCATTGATTTACGCAGCTGCATTCTAAAAAAGGTTCGGTTTGCTAAGCCCGTTAACGTGTCAAAGTACGCAAGCTGCTCCATTTTGCGCTGGCTTTCTTTAACAAACGAAATATCTTGTGCGGAGGCTACATAACTGGTGATCTCACCGCCGTCTTCGCGAATAGGAGAAACACTTAACGATACCCAAATAGGCTGTTTATCATTGCCCTGAATCAAGGTATCACCACGCCAGTAGTTTCTACTGCGAAGGTCGATATTGATATCTTCAACCAAAATGGCCATCTCAGATGCGATAATATTCAACAGCGGCGCGCGGTTAAAGTGGCTCTCTGGGTAGCCTGTCATCTCCAGCATTTTGGGATTAACGTATTCTATAACAAAGTTTTCATCGGTGATCACCACACCGGTTCCTGAGAAGGCAACGGCTTTAGAGAGCCTATTAGCGGCTTTCTCGGCAATTTCTTTTTCTGTAATTCGCTGGTTTAACCCATCTATAAGCTTACGAATTTCTACGGTCATATCTCTAAATGAGCCGTTTAGCGTGCCTATTTCGTCTTTGTTTTCTGGCGGGAATTCGGTTAGTAATTGCCCTTTACCAAAGCCAGTAACTGCATGTACTAATGTGTGAATTCTGCGAAGCACTAATTGATACAGCGCTTGGTGTAACAATAAGGCAACCAAGACCGCATAAAGCACAAACAAGCCAAAAAACTTCAGTTTTAAATCTTGCAGAGCAGAGAGCGTTGATGAGCGTTTTTTATAAACCCCAATGTACCAGTCTAGTTTATCAATTTTACGAATATTAATAATGTGTGCTTCATCGTTTTGTACAAACGAATTAGCATACTCTGGTAATTTCATGGTAATTGCTTCATTTATAATGGCTTGCAATTGCGGATTAACAAATTCGTTTGTTGTTATTGTTTTATCTTTGCTGCCATAACTTGCTTGTAGCGCTGGGTTAAGACTCGGGTGCGCAAGTAGTTGGCCTTTTTTATCAAATACCAGTAAATGTTTTTCTTTATCGCCCACAGGTAAAAATGAAATCAGCGTGTTTAAATCTATATCACTGCCGGTCACCCCTAAAAAGTCATTATCAACATACAAGGGGACAAGCAAACTAATAACCCATTTATGCCACACTTTATCGTAATAAACCTTAGACCAAACAGGTTCTCTGCTAGGGTTTAAATCACTTTGTACATACTTAAATGTTGCACCATTAGAGCCTCTGAGTTCAGCCGGTGCGTTTAACGCCCAATTGGGGGGCGAGACACGGATGAAATCGTCTTTGGTGATCATATAAAAATTAAAAAAGTCGTGAATTAAGGTTGGTGAAATGACTTTCCATAACGACTCTGAGTTATTAAATAAACGCTTATAAAAAGGAGAATAATGCTGCTGAGGAAGAAATGCGGCTGAAAGGCCGTCGCTCGATGCACTGCGTATAGTGCCGTCGCTATTAAATTGTAACTGGGTTTTGTTAGATAAATTGATTGCTGAGCTATCACTAAATAGCTGCTCTGACACAACATTATTAGCCTGCTTGGCAACGGCTGATTTTGTTTTGATTAGTGCGTCAAATTGCCTGATAAGTAATTCGGTGGAGCTTTTAAGTACTTCATGCTCTTCGAAAACTAATTGTTTTTCTTCAGATTTAAGCATCAGCGCGGCAGCGCACACACCGGCAATTAAACAAATTGCAGATATAAGCAACGACAGCTTTACACTTAAAGAATTTAGTCCAAAACGCGATGGAGGGCGTCTATACACCACAGGCCAACCTTACTATTTTAGTTGTTGTTATTTTTAGCTAATACCTGAAATATACCAGATCCCTATTCATATTTATAAACTATTTGTAAATTTTATCTAAATGTTAGCTAGGAGCTGATAATTATTCATTATGTCTATTTAAACTGGCTTGCTTGTTGACTTTGCTAGTAACACCTCATACATTAACAGCATGAAAATTATCTTATCTTGCACTTTTTTTTCTTTTTTTAGCTTCTTTATATAAAAGAGGCTGAACTGTTTGTGAGATAAAATCAATCGAATAGCAAAGCCTCCCACTTGGGAGGCTTTTTTGTTTTAGTTGCACTAAGCAACTTATTTTTGGAATGAGGAAACCAAAATGACCAACGATGTTTTAAACGCGCTCAGACACGATATTAACGAAATAGACTCCGATCTATTGGTGTTATTAGCTAAGCGCCGCCGTATTAGCCATGGTGTTGTTGAGTATAAAATTGCGAATAACAAACCGATTCGTGATGAAGCGCGCGAACTAGCCTTACTCGAAAAGCTGATTGGTTATGGCAAGTCGCTTGGTCTAGATGCGTATTATGTAAATAACGTTTTTCAAACCATTTTGGAAGACTCTGTGCTGCATCAGCAAGCCATGCTGCAAAAAAACTTAAACCCCGATGCATTAAGTGAAACACATCGCGTTACATACTTAGGCGGGCAAGGCTCGTACAGTCAGCTAGCGTGTCATAAATACTTTAGCCGCCGCCCTGGTAAGTTAGTCGAAATTGGCTGTACCTCGTTTGATGAAATTACGGGTAAAGTAGAAAATGGCCAAGCAGATTTTGGTTTGCTGCCTATAGAAAACACCAGCTCGGGCAGTATTAACGAAGTATTTGATTTATTACAACATGCTCAAGTATCAATTGTAGGTGAAGTTACACACAGTGTAGAGCACTGCTTACTTGCCACCCCAGATACTGAATTAAGCCAATTAACTAAAATTTATGCCCATCCTCAGCCATTTGCTCAATGTAGTCGCTTTTTACAAGGCCTCGGTGATTTACAACATGAAACCTGTGATTCAACCTCAAGTGCTCTACAATCAGCTTTAAATACGCCAAATAGTGCGGCCATTGGCTCAGCGCAGGCAGGTAAAAACGTTGGTCTTGAAGTGATTAAATCAAACCTTGCGAATCAAAGTGAAAACCACAGCCGCTTTATCGTGGTGGCGCGCAAACCTCTGCAGGTATCTAAACAAATACCGACTAAAACCAGCCTTATTATGGCCACTAAGCAACAAGCAGGTTCATTGGCTGATGCGCTAATGGTGTTTAAGCAACATCAAATAAACTTAGTTAAACTAGAGTCTCGTCCTGTACCGGGTAACCCGTGGGAAGAAGTGTTTTATGTGGACTTAGAAGCAAACCTTGCCGATAGCCAAGTACAACATTCCTTAGAGGAGCTAAAAGAGCATACTCAATATGTGCGCGTTTTAGGCTGTTATCAAAGTGAGTCTTTACAAGCTGTGAGTGTAAATACCTAACCTAACACGCAAATACTAAAAAGGGCCTAAGTAGGCCCTTTTTTAATCGCTCATTTAAAATGCTTTCAACGTATAGCTTAAGTAACTACACATTTTTAACCCTTTTAATCTAATACCTTGGCGTCATTTGCTTTATTTAGCAGGCTACGGCTTTGCGTTAAAAAGTGCGCGGTAGAGTCTGAAAAATACGCTTTAGCATCAGCAAATGCATCGATGAGTGCGCCTTTATCTCCCGCTTTTAGCTTTTCAAGAGTTTGTGCAAAGGTCTCTTGGTATTGCGCTAATAAACTCTCAACATTATCAAACTGGGCCAACATTATATCTGAGTATAGCTCAGGAGATTGTGCAAATAAGCGCCCTACCATCATCAACTCTAACTGATAAATAGGAGACGAGCAGCTTCTTAGTTCCTCAAGCGTATGGCTTTGCTTTGCTAAAAACTGCCCATAAACAAAGGTCGTTAAGTGGCGCATTACTTGTATAATTTGCATTGCTTCATCATGCTTTTTAGCATCTAGCTCAACAAGTTGGCAACCCCATACTTGCAACTGCTGTAGTAAGCCTTTCGCAGCATCATGCGCTCGGCCTTCACACACAACAACAGTTTGTTTAACCCAGTGAGAAATATCAGGGCCAAACATAGGGTGCAAGCCAACAACGGGCCCAGAGTGCGCCGCCTTTAATGCCTTAATGGGTGATTGCTTAACTGAGGTAATATCAACAAGCAAACAGTCATCATCAAGTTTAGGTAGCTTAGCAACAACGGCCTCAAGTGCATTGATAGGCACACTGATCATCACTAATTTTGCGCCAGCTAAAATGGCTTTAGCATCGTTTTGCTGATCTTTATCTAAAATCTTAACTTCATAACCTGAACGAATAAACTGCTGAGCAAATAACTGGCCCATTGCCCCTTGCCCACCTACAATTACAATAGGTGATAAATCAGGAGCTGCACAGGCAAGTTTAGCTTGTTGGTTTTGATAGGCTTCGCGCATCATGCGCCTTAATATGTCTTCAACAAGTTCAGGGCTGACTCCTTGTTTAATCGCTTCATCACGTCGAGCCGCTAGCAAAGCAGCTTCTCTTTCAGGGGCATGCAGGGGGGCGCCATTTTGCTGCTTAATAGCTCCAATTTTTTGGGTTATTGCATTTCGCTTTGCAAGTAAAGCAACTAATTGCGCATCGCATTCATCTATGCCATCTCGTAATTGTGATAAATCACTTAATTCAGCCACGTTTCTCATTCCACCTATAAACAACTCATTTCGTAAATATATATTTACATTTAAGTAAACTAATCAATACGTTAAATACTAACAGGATCAAGTATGGGTTAAAAGGCTAATGTAACAACGAGAGTGAAGATTACTTAATACAGAGGGATGCTTTTGTGAAGAGGTAGTATGTTATTTAATGCTTAAAAACCAAAACGGGTTGCAACCGTGAGGCTGCAACCCGTTTTCTTTGCGTTGATAAACAGCGCGTATTAGTTAAGTTTTTCTCTAATACGTGCAGATTTACCAGAACGCTCACGTAGGTAGTAAAGCTTAGCACGACGAACCGCACCGCGACGCTTAACTGTTACGCTATCAATAAGAGGGCTGTGCGTTTGGAATACACGCTCAACACCTTCACCGCTCGAAATTTTACGAACTGTGAATGCTGAGTGAAGACCACGATTACGCTTAGCGATTACAACACCTTCAAAGGCCTGTAGACGCTCTTTGTTACCTTCTTTTACACGTACCTGTACAACTACTGTATCACCAGCGCCGAATGCTGGTACGTCTGTTTTAAGCTGCTCTTCTTCAAGCGCTTTAATAATATTTTGGTTTACTTTTGCCATTATGTTTCTCACTTTCCTAGGTGTAACTGTCTTCTAGCCACAAGCTTTTTGGTACTCTTGCTGAAATTGTGCGAGTAATACCGCTTGCTCCTCAGTCAGAGCTAGGTTATGCAACAAGTCAGGACGTCGTAGCCAAGTTCTGCCTAATGACTGCTTAAGCCGCCATTTTGCAATCTCTTGGTGGTTTCCACTGAGTAGTACAGCAGGCACCTGTTTGTCGTCCAATGTTTCTGGCCGTGTATAGTGAGGACAATCTAGCAAGCCATCCGAAAATGAGTCTTGCTCTGCTGACTGGTTATGACCTAACACGCCTGGCACTAATCGCGCTACTGCATCAATTAATGTCATGGCAGGTAATTCGCCACCACTCAAAATAAAATCACCAATTGACCATTCTTCGTCAACGTATGACTCTATTATTCTCTCGTCTATACCTTCATAGCGACCGGCAATCAAAATCAGCTTTTCAGAGTTTGCGAGTTCGCTAGCCCCTTGCTGATCTAATTTGCGCCCTTGCGGGGACATATAAATTACTTTTGCGCCATCACCTGCCGCTTTTTTAGCGTCAAGAATGGCTTGTTTTAATGGTTCAACCATCATTAACATACCTGGGCCGCCCCCGTAAGGACGGTCATCTACGGTTCTGTGCTTATCTAAAGCATAGTCACGTGGATTCCAGCAGTTAAAGTCAATTAAGCCATTTTTCACTGCGCGACCAGTGACACCTTGGTGTGTAATAGCATCAAACATGTCTGGAAAAAGGCTTATCACCCCTACCCATAATGAACTAGTTTGAGTCATTAAAACCCAGGATCCCAGTCTACGGTAATTTCTCTCGCTTCGTATTTAACTTCTTTAATTACTGAATCAGTTAAAAAAGGAATCAAACGCTCAGCTTGACCAAATGCATCTTTACTGTTTGCCTTAACAACCAGTACGTCATTCGATCCTGTCTCCATCAGGTCATCAACAGTGCCTAAATTGTAACCTTTATCAGTTACAACCGACATGCCAATGAGATCTCGCCAATAAAACTCGCCTTGCGGCAGTTCTGGTAATTGCGCTGAATCAACAGATATTTCTGCATGGGTATAAGCCATTGCTTCGTCTCTGTCGTTTACTTGCGCAATTTTAGCGATAAAGCCTTTGTTGTGGCGACGCCAGTCGACCACTTCTAAGGTCTGCCATTTACCTTGTTGCCCTATCAACCACGGGCTGAAATCGAAGATCCCTTGGGGATCATCAGTAAATGAATGTACCTTAAGCCAGCCCTTTATACCATATGGGGCACCGAGCTTTCCTACGACAATAATTGATGAGGTGTTCTCTTGACTCATGGTTACACTTACGCCTATTAAGCCGCTTTACGAGCGTCTTTAACTAACTTAGCTACACGATCAGAAAGACCTGCGCCCTGACCTACCCAGTGATCAACACGAGGTAAATCTAAACGAAGTTTTTCTTCTTGACCTGAAGCAATTGGGTTAAAGAAACCAATTTTCTCGATGAAGCGACCGTCACGCGAGAAACGGCTATCCGCAACCACAATTTGATAGAAAGGGCGTTTTTTAGCGCCACCACGTTGCAAACGAATAGTTACCATACCGTCCTCTAAATAGATTGACTGTTTTCATTAATAAGATTTACTCCCCAGTATGGGGAGCTGGGGAATTGTACGAGTTTTTAGCAACAATGCAAGTAAGAAGTGAAGCAAAAAGCCACTTTAGTAGGTTAAACTGTGATCTGAGCCACAATTAATAGATTATCATGCACCACGCGCATAATTTATTCAACAAAAAAGGGCCAATTAGCCCTTTTGTTATACATTATATAGCGGCTATTTAAGCGCTATATTAAAATTTAGGGCCACCGCCACCCATCATTCCAGGTGGTAACATGCCTTTCATGCCGCGCATCATTTTTTGCATGCCGCCTTTACCTTTCATTTTTTTCATCATTTTTTGCATTTGCGTAAACTGTTTTAACAGTTTATTTATCTCTTGTACCTGTGTACCAGAGCCTGCGGCTATACGCTTTTTACGAGAGCCTTTAATAATCTCAGGGCGCGCACGCTCTTGTTTGGTCATAGAGCTGATGATTGCTTCCATTTGAATGAAGGTTTTGTCGCCCATTTGGCCTTTTACAGCATCGGGTAAGTTTTGCATACCAGGCAGCTTATCTAGCATCGACATCATGCCACCCATATTTTTCATTTGCTTTAATTGCTCTGCAAAATCATCAAGGGTAAAGCCGTTGCCTTTAAATACTTTTTCGGCGACCTTAGCTGCTTTTTCCTTATCGACTTTCATTTCGACTTCTTCGATTAATGAAAGTACATCCCCCATGCCTAAAATACGCGATGCGATACGATCTGGATGGAACGGCTCTAGTGCATCCGTACGTTCACCCACACCCATAAATTTAATTGGCTTGCCGGTAATATGACGAATAGATAAAGCAGCACCACCGCGTGCATCACCATCTGTTTTAGTTAAAATAACACCGGTTAGAGGTAGCGCTTCATCAAATGCTTTAGCGGTATTCGCCGCATCTTGACCCGTCATTGCATCAACCACAAATAATGTTTCGATTGGGTTGATTGCTTTATGAAGGTCTTTAATTTCGCCCATCATTTCGTTATCTACGTGCAAACGGCCGGCGGTATCGACTAAAACAACGTCTATAAATTTCTTTTTAGCATGAGAAATAGCAGCGGTGGCGATATCTACTGGTTTTTGCGAAATATCACTTGGGAAAAAATCCACGTCAACTTCGCTGGCAAGTGTTTCAAGCTGTTTAATAGCCGCCGGACGGTATACATCGGCACTAACAACTAGCACTGACTTTTTCTTACGCTCTTTTAAAAACTTAGCAAGCTTACCAACACTGGTTGTTTTACCCGCACCTTGTAAACCAGCCATCATAACAACGGCTGGCGGCTGTGCATTTAGGCTAAGCTCTTCGTTGGCTTCACCCATCGCTTTTTCAAGCTCTTCGCGCACTATTTTTATAAATACTTGGCCAGGGCTTAAGCTTTTAGTTACTTCAACACCTACGGCACGTTCTTTAACTTGCTTTACAAACTCGCGAACAACAGGCAACGCAACGTCAGCTTCTAAAAACGCCATACGTACTTCACGTAACGTATCTTTAATGTTGTCTTCTGTTAAACGGCCGCGGCCACTAATATTTTTTAAGGTTTTACCTAATCGTTCTTGGAGGTTCTCAAACATGTAACGGTTCCGATAAGACGTTTATATTGACCCAATAAGCTCACGCTTATTTGCATTTTACTTATTAGATGGGAGCAATAGTATTAAATTTCAATTAAAAACAGTATACCGTAAATGATGGCGCACAATACAGTATTGAAGCACAGCTTATTGAGTTTCTTTTTTTAGGTCTATGCAATTGCTTTGCTATAAAATACAATGTGCTTATAACAACAAGAATTATTTGACTCTAATTATAAGTGGCCCAAGCACAATGCTGATTATTAGTTTAACTATTATTGCCAGTTTGTTTTATGTGTTAGCAACGTCTCACGTGTTAACACGCCTGTTTCATCAACAAGGTCCTAGCCAAAAGGTAACGGTTATTTTAAGTACCGTGGCTATACTAGCGCACATGCTGCTGTTGGTTAATTCGGTGTTTCGCTCCGACGGGCAAGATTTAAGCATTGTTAATGTTGCACTGCTGACCTGCTGGGTTATTGTGGTGTCGGTGACTGCGGTGTCGTTAAAGTTCCCTGCTACATTGCTGTTACCGGTTGTCTATGGCTTTGCAGCCCTACTCACCATTGCAAGTTTGTTTATACCGCACCATATTTTATTACAAAGCTTTAATATTGAAATAGGCCTTATCACACATATATCGCTATCACTGTTAGCATATTGCGTGTTAATTATTGCCACTTTATACGGCGTGCAGTTTTACTTTATTGATAAACGTTTAAAACGTAAAGATTTAGCAATTGTGCATAGTCATTTGCCACCATTAATGGTGGTAGAACGTCAGCTCTATCAACTATTAAACTTAGGTACGGTGTTACTTACCTTTGCCTTATTAACAGGGTTTGTGTTTTTAGATGGGATGTTTGCAAAAGAATTTATCCATAAAACCATTTTATCGCTTGTCGCATGGGTTATTTTTGTCACTGTGGCGCTTGGGCATATGAAAAAAGGCTGGCGTGGAAAACCTGTGGTTATTACCATCATGGTCGCTGCATTTATCCTCACACTTGCTTATTTTGGCAGCCGTTTTATACAAGAAGTGGTGTTAAATAAGTTTTAACTTGACTCTGTCAGCTCACTCTAGCTTAATACGCATTGGTTTATAAAAAAAGGATCCATCGTTGGACGACATATCGACAAGTACCTTGTTTATCATTTTAGGTTTATTGGTGCTTTTTTCTGCTTATTTCTCGGGTTCAGAAACCGGGATCATGTCAATTAATCGTATACGCTTGCGCCACCTTGCAAAAGAGGAACATCGCGCAGCTAAACGAGTCAGTAAATTACTTAGCCGTCCTGATAGACTCATAGGCCTAATATTAATTGGTAACAACCTTGTAAATATCGCTGCCGCCCAGGTAGCTACTATTATTGGTATTCGTTTATACGGTGATTTAGGTATTGGTATTGCAACCGGTGTGTTAACGCTAGTGGTACTAATATTTGCAGAAGTAACCCCAAAAACGCTTGCTGCGTTGTACCCTGAAAAAGTAGCCTTTCCAAGCTCTATTATTCTAAAAGGGTTACTCAAAATACTATTCCCATTTGTGGTTGTTGTTAACTGGATGACCAACGGTATTTTACGTCTATTTGGTATCAGCTCAGCACAAATAGATGAGCACAGCATGAGTAAAGAAGAGCTTAAAACAGTGGTGAATGAGTCAGGCGCATTACTGCCAGCTCGTCACCAAAGCATGCTGACCTCTATTTTAGACTTAGAGCAAGTGACCGTTGAAGATATTATGATCCCTCGTAACGAAATAGTGGCGATTGATATTAACGACGATTGGAAGCTCATTAGCCGCCAATTAACTCATGCTCAGCACACCCGTGTATTACTTTATCGCGACAATATTGATGACGCGGTAGGTTTTATCCATTCGCGTGACGCTCTTCGTCTTTTAACCAAAGAGCAATTTGATAAACCGTCATTATTGCGTGCTGTACGTGAGATTTACTTTATTCCTGAGGGGACGTCCCTAAATACCCAGCTATTAAAGTTCCAGCAATCAAAAGAGCGTATTGGTATAGTGGTTGATGAATATGGCGACATACAAGGTCTCGTAACCCTTGAGGATATTCTTGAAGAAGTGGTTGGCGATTTTACTACCACGCAAACACGTACGCCAAGTGAAGAAGTGACCACACAAAGCGATGGCTCTTACCTTGTTGATGGCGGCGCTAACGTGCGCGACTTAAACAAAGAGATGGGCTGGGAGTTTCCTCTTGATGGCCCTAAAACACTCAGCGGTTTAATTGTGGAATACCTAGAAGATATTCCAGATGCTAATTTAAGCCTTAAAATAGCCGGCTACCCTGTTGAGGTGTTAGAGGTAAAAGAGAATATGATCAAACAGGTAAAAATTAAGCCAAATCAACGTAAGTTGTAAGTGTAAATAATGCATTAAAAAAAGGAGCCATGGCTCCTTTTTTTGCTTTTAAGGTATGTAGTTAGCCAAAAAGCAGTCGCTCAAACCAGCCTTTATCAAGCTCCTCTTCACAACGTTTAAGCTGCGCACCATAACGACTTGCGCGGTGTTTTACTTTATTAGCCACACTCATTAGCCACTTTTTCTTTTTATAGGTACCGCGTTTATAACCGCCCCACCCTTCGTGATAATTTAAGTATTGGGCATAAGCATCCCATTTAGAGATACCATTTACTTTATGTGTTTTATAAACAAACCATGCCATAAAGTCGATTGCATCGTCAAAATCATCTCTATCAGCCCCACTGTTACCCGTTTCACGAATATAGTCAGACCAAGTTGGAGTTTTTGCTTGTGAGTACCCGTAAGCATCACTGGCACGCCCAGTTGGAATTATCCATAAAAAATACTCCATGGGTGGTGCGGCATCATGACGAAACGAGCTTTCTTGGTACATCATGCTCATAAGAACATGTTTAGGTGAGCCCCATTTTTCTTGTGCATCTTTTGCATCAAAGTACCAGTCTGACTTTTCTTCAAAAATTTTACAAAGATCATTAGGTTGCTTTGGCGGCGCAGTGGCACACCCAGCTAAAGAGAGGGCAAAAGATAAAATAATTGCATTTTTTTTCATTTTTATAAGATCTCACTGAACTTTTTAAAAAAGCGTGGGTCTGAGTATATGAATGCAGCAGTATAGCATTGTTTCATCCCTGAAGAATATTTACGCAGCCACCTTGGGCTGCGTTTTTTTTGCTTAAAAAAACTTAAGCGGGTGCTTTGGCATTAAAATATTCATCTAAAAAATCAGTAAAGCTTAGCGTGTCGGCGCGCTCTATTTCTTCTCGCGCTTTATCCGAGAGAACAACTTGTTGCTCTAGCCATTCTTTAGAAAACACATTGTAGTTGGCTTGCGCATGGCTTTGCTTATATTTATTAGCCAATTGAATAGCAAATAAACCGTTATCTATACCCGCACTTTCTAGCTCGCGCACATAACGCCCTGAAAAAGTCAGCGCTGGGTTATCAACCCAAGTAGCCATTTGTGCGATGGTTTCGCTGTAATAGGTCACTCCATACGCCTTATCCATATGCTCAGCGACTTCACTTAGTTGGTCAAAAATTTCTCTCCCCCAACTTTGTAACGTACGCTGTTGGTTGTTGTCGTTAAGCATAACACCTAACTGACGCCCCTGATTAACCACTGTGTCTAAATTCTCAGTGCTGCGGGCTTGCTCTTTCCACTGCATTTCTGGAGAGTCTTTTAACAAACAATACGTTAAAAACACATCTAAAAAATGGATTTGCTCTATATCAATGCCCGTTTCACTAAACGGGTTTACATCCAGCGCTCTAATTTCAACATATTCAATGCCTGCTCTTAATAATGCATCCGTTGGTTTTTCACCACTTTTAGCATTACGTTTAGGACGGATCGGCGAATAAAATTCGTTTTCGATTTGCAGAATATTTTTATTAAGCTGCTTAGGTGTTGCTGTGGTGTAGTCATCAATATCGCCGTATAAGTCAGAAGGCGTGTTGATTGCTTTTTTAAGCCCCGCAACGTACTCATCAAGCGAGTTATACATTACGCGTAATGAAGATTGCGCACTGTTGGTGTAACCTAAATCACCCAAGCGTAGCGCGGTTCCTACTTCTAAATAAAGTGTACCTTTACCTAGTTTTTTAAACGGTAGGTCAGTTTTGCGCCCTTGTAAAAAAGAATTACATAATGCAGGTGATGCACCAAACAAATAACTAATTAACCAAAGCTCGCGTTTAAAATTACGAATAAGCGCTAAATAACCATCCGATATAAATGCTTCTAGGCTTTGCTCACTTTGCTTTAAGGTGTGTAAAGATTGCCAAAGTGTTTCTGGAAAAGAAATATTAAAATGAACACCCGCAATCGCTTGCATCATACTACCGTAACGGTTTTTTAATCCTTCACGGTATAGGGTTTTCATACGCGCAGTATTTGAGCTACCAAATTGAGCCAGTACGATGTCATCTTGATCTTCAATAAAGCATGGCATACTGATAGGCCATAAAAGCTCATCACCCATGTGCTCAAGTGTAAACTTTTGTAGGTCTTTTAATTGCGCTAAGGTTTCTGTCGCTGATTCACTAACAGGGGTAATAAATTCAAGTAATGACTCTGAAAAGTCGGTAGTAATATGTCCGTTTGTTAATGCACTACCTACGCCTTTAGGATGTCCTAAAATGGAAATGGCGCCATTACCTTTAATACGCAACGACTCTCGCTCAATACCACGTTTGATCCCTTTAATTGCGTGCTGATGCGGTGTTGCTGATAACGCGTTTAGCGCGCTAGATAAATCATGTATAGTCAAAAAATGCTTCCTCGGCCACGTGGCTTAATCTTAGGGTTATGGGGGCTAATTGCCCATACTCAAGATTAAATTGTTAAGAACAATATAATTTTTCAAAATTTTTAGCTATTTACCCTGTTGAGCATGCGCTTGATACAACAAGCATCAACCAGCAAGCTAATCTTGCCACTGCTCACGCTAATATACAATCGCTTTGCTAGGGCGTATTGGCCTTTGTGAATTGAAATTTGTCCAAACTAAGGGCGATTCAATCGCAGCGCAATATTTGTAACCTAATTGGCACGATAACTGCCCTGCGTTATTCTTATGACTTACATCCATGTAAGAATAAGTAAAAACCGAACAAAGCTTTCGCGTCCTGCTCATACCCCTTGCCTAAAAACCAAACACACTGCTGTAAACTCAGCCACCAAAAACCCTCACGCCCCAAACATAAAGACCCTGAATTAATAGATTACTCTTCATAAGCTTTAACATTTTAAACGCAGTATTTGATATAGATCATAAAAAGTCGCAATTTTGATGACAATTTTATTTAGCGCAGCGCCTTTACTTCACCTCCTTTAGTTTACCCAATACAATGACAAGTTAATTAAAAAGGATTGTTAAAACTAACATGCGTCATAATCAAAGCTTAATAAATGAAGAGGTTCACTTTAGTGATGCTCAGCAATTGGTATCCACAACCGATTTACGAGGAGTCATTACGTATGCAAATAAGGCATTTTGCGATGTAGCAGGGTTTAGTGCCCAAGAGCTCGTTGGTAAAAATCATAATATTGTGCGCCACCCAGATATGCCCAAAGCAGCATTTAAAGAAATGTGGAGTACGCTAAAAAGCGGCCACTCATGGCGCGCCATAGTAAAAAATAGATGTAAAGATGGGCGCTATTACTGGGTTGATGCATTTGTAACCCCTATTTTTGAAGCTGATCAGTTAGTTGGCTATCAATCTGTACGTACAAAACCAGATAAAAAACATGTTTTAACAGCCCATAAACTATACGAAAAATTAAATAGCGGTAAAGCCGCTTTTAATTTTAAAGAACGCACACACTTGCGCCAAATGCTTACGTTAGCCGTTGTATTTAGCTGGCTAATAATGAGTGGGTTTGCCTTTTCAACCATGGCAGCGGTTATCAACGTATTAATTTGCGTGCTTATTTTGGCCTTAAATTATCAAGAGCTTGTGGCAACCCCTGCTAAATTAAACACCTATAAACAGCATTCTGACTCTATCTCGCGCTATGTTTTTTGCGATAACTCACCGCTAAGTGTGAGTGACTATAAAGAGCAAATGTTACTTGCTAAGCTCAGAACTGTATTGGGGCGCGTAAAAGATGCCACCTATGCCTTTAATAACATTGCTGAAAACCTAGATGATAAATCGACGCTCACCGAAAAAGGCATTGAGGCACAAAGCACACAGCTTACACAAATCGCCACTGCTATGGCGCAAATGAGCGCCACTATTGGTGAGATTTCGAATAGTACAACAACTACCGCCGACAAAGTTAATTCTACTCAGCACAGCTGCGCGGATATAAAACAACATATTGCTGATAACAAAAAAATGGTATCTGAGCTGGCAACTCACGTAGATCATGCTGCCAATACGGCTAATAACCTCGCGCAGGAAGCAGATAAAATAGGCCAAGTAATGAATGAGATAGAAGGTATTGCTGAGCAAACCAATTTACTAGCGCTTAATGCAGCAATAGAAGCCGCAAGAGCAGCCGAGCATGGCCGTGGTTTTGCCGTAGTTGCTGATGAAGTGCGTGCTCTTTCTTCTCGTACGCAAAGTGCTACGGGGCAAATTCACAGCTCGATTAAAGATATACAGGATACATTGGTTAATTGGTCAAAGGTAATGCAAAGTACAAAACTACAAGCTGAGGGCTGCGTACAAACAACCGATCAAACACACCAAGAGCTCGATAGTATATTCAATCAAATTAGTGAAATAGCATTACTTACAAACAGTATATCGACGGCTGCAGAGGAGCAGCAGATGGTGAGCCATGATATTGCTAATAATGTAGATAATATAAAAGAGGTGAGTAACGAAAACTTAGCTTTAAGTTTTGACGTTGCTAAAGATGCCGCAGAATTAGTTGCCGGCTCTCAAAAAGTAAACAACCTACTTTATACATTTAAAGTATAAAGCAAGGCAATAAGCCGCCTGCTTGGCGGCTTATTGTGCGTCTGTATTAGCGTTTTGAAAAAATCAGGCCCTGCTCATTTGCATCTATCACGACAATATCGCCAGGATTGTACTCTCCCCCTAATAGCTGCTGAGCCAGTGGGTTTTCAATTGTTTGCTGAATAGCTCGTTTTAATGGCCGAGCACCGTAAACAGGATCGAACCCGCTAGAGGCAATTTTTTCAAGCGCCGCATCACTGATCTCTAATAGGTAGCCCATTTCTGTTAAACGCTCACGCAATTTAACAAGCTGAATATCGGCAATTTCTTTAATATGCTCATTGGCAAGTGGATGAAATACGACGGTTTCATCAATACGGTTTATAAATTCTGGCCTAAATTCGTTAACGAGCACATTCATAACTTTGCTCTTAAGCGTTGCGTAGTCGTTTGTACCCGCTTGCTCTTGAATAATATCTGAGCCTAAATTTGAGGTCATAATAATAACCGTATTTTTAAAATCAACCGTGCGCCCTTGTCCATCAGTAAGGCGGCCATCATCGAGTACCTGCAATAAAATATTAAATACATCGGGATGCGCTTTTTCTATTTCATCAAGCAAAATTACAGAATAAGGCTTACGACGAACGGCTTCGGTTAAATAACCGCCTTCTTCGTAACCAACATAACCGGGAGGCGCGCCCACTAAACGTGCTACAGCGTGTTTTTCCATAAACTCTGACATGTCGATACGCACCATGGCATCTTCTGTATCAAACATAAAACCTGCAAGCGCTTTAGTAAGCTCTGTTTTACCCACCCCAGTGGGTCCTAAAAATAAAAATGACCCTATTGGTCGATTAGGATCGGCAAGCCCCGCACGAGAGCGGCGTATCGCATTCGCGACCGCAACAACTGCTTCGTCCTGCCCTATCACTTTACTGTGAAGTTGCTCTTCCATTTTTAACAGTTTTTCTCGCTCACCTTGCAGCATTCGCGATACTGGGATCCCGGTCCAACGAGAGAGTATTTCTGCAATTTCGTCTTCGCCTACTTGGTTTTTTAGTAAGCTCATTTCT
Organism: Pseudoalteromonas sp. Angola-30; assembly: GCF_028599215.1. Taxonomy (NCBI): domain Bacteria; kingdom Pseudomonadati; phylum Pseudomonadota; class Gammaproteobacteria; order Alteromonadales; family Pseudoalteromonadaceae; genus Pseudoalteromonas; species Pseudoalteromonas sp. Angola-30. The sequence continues at coordinate 193,439 of NZ_JAQREI010000003.1, read as the reverse complement.
TGCATTTCAGCTTGCGAGGCTAAATCAAGTTTTCGCTCAAGCTCTGGAATTCTTCCGTATTGCAGCTCCGACATACGCTGTAAATCGCTTGCTCGGCGGGCAACCTCTAGATCAAGGCGCGCTTGTTCAAGCTCAGCTTTAATTACTTGCGTGCCTTGTAACGAAGCTTTTTCTGCATTCCATACTTCATCAAGCTCTCGATATTGCGCTTCTAAGTCGGTAATGAGCTGCTGCATTTCGCTGCGCCGCTTTTGGCTTGCATCGTCTTTTTCTTTAGCTAAAGCGTTATCTTCAAGTTTTAATTGAATAATACGGCGCTCAAGCTTATCTAAAGACTCAGGCTTAGAATCTATTTGTAAACGAATTGAAGAGCCAGCCTCGTCAATTAAATCAATGGCTTTATCTGGTAATTGTCGGTCACTAATATAACGGTGCGATAAATGCGCAGCAGCGACAATTGCCGGGTCGGTAATATCCACCGAGTGATGTAACTCGTAGCGCTCTTTTAAGCCGCGTAAAATGGCAATGGTGTCTTCAACTGAGGGCTCTTCAACCAATACTTTTTGAAAACGACGCTCAAGTGCGGCATCTTTTTCTATGTATTGGCGGTATTCATCTAGCGTAGTGGCGCCCACACAGTGTAGCTCCCCTCTAGCAAGCGCTGGCTTTAACATATTGCCAGCATCCATAGCGCCGTCGGTTTTACCTGCGCCCACCATAGTGTGAATTTCATCAATAAATAAAATCACTTGGCCTTCTTCTTTAGCGAGCTCGTTGAGCACTGATTTTAAACGCTCTTCAAATTCACCGCGGTATTTAGCACCCGCCACCAGCGCGCCTAAATCTAGCGATAAAACACGCTTACTTTTTAGGCCCTCTGGCACTTCGCCATTTATAATGCGCTGTGCTAACCCCTCAGCAATGGCCGTTTTACCTACCCCTGGCTCACCAATAAGCACGGGGTTATTTTTAGTACGGCGCTGCAAAACTTGAATCGTGCGACGGATTTCGTCATCTCGCCCAATAACGGGGTCGAGCTTACCTTGCTCTGCGCGCTCGGTTAAATCAATGGTGTATTTTTCAAGTGCTTGTCGGGTTTCTTCGGCGTTAGGGTCATCGACCTTTTGACCACCGCGAATTGCTTTTATGGCACTTTCTATTTTAGTTGCAGTGATATTAAGCGCTCTAAAAATATCACCTAAAGGGCCTTTGTCGTCACAGGCAGCTAATACAAATAATTCGCTCGAAATATACTTATCTTTACGCTTTTGCGCGTACTTATCACATAAGTTAATAAGCGAAGCCATATTATTAGAAAGCTGTACGTCGCCCCCGACTCCTTCGACTTTAAACAGCTTTTCTATTTCTTGAGAAAGCTTGGTGTTAAGCTCATCCGCACTCACGCCGGCTTGTGCAAGCAAGGCGCGCACGCTAGAGCCATTTTGCTGTAAAAGCGCATACATTAAATGTACGGGTTCAATAAATTGATGATCGCGCCCTAATGCTAGCGACTGAGCATCTGAAAGCGCAGATTGAAATTTACTTGTGAATCTATCTAAACGCATGAGGGTTTACCTATTTAATAAACTAATTGCTTAATAAATGGGTATGTTAATAGAATTGTTCAAGGTGTTAAGAAGAATATTGTGGGGAAATAGTGTTTTATTTGCGCCAGATCAAACTTGCCATACGCCCTGTTTTACCTTCTCGCCGATAAGAGAAAAACAATGATGGCTGAGAAACAGTACAATAATCGCCTCCGCTAATATTAATAACACCTAATTGCTCAAGCTCAATGCGAGCGATTAGGTAAATATCGCACAAGTATTTATTATTGCTTTGTAATTTAAACGCCTCTTTAAACAACGGAGATTTTGCAATAAATTGCGTAGCAACCTCGGCGCCAACTTCAAATTGCTCAGCACCAATAGCAGGCCCAAGCCACGCATATATTTGCTTACTAGGCGAGCTAAAACAGGCAAGGGTATTTTTTATGATCCCTTTTTCAAGGCCGCGCCAACCACCATGCACTGCTGCAACTTCATGGCCATCATGACTTGCAAACAGAATAGGCAGGCAATCTGCACTCATAATAGCAAGAGGCTGATTTTTAACTTTAGTATACAACGCATCAGCACTGTGTAATGTTTGAAAATTAAAATCTGCATCAACACAGAGCACATCGGCGCTATGCACTTGATTAAGCCACAGTGGCGGGTTTGGCAGGGATTGCTCAACCAAAGCACGGTTTTTTAGCACGTGCTCTGGATCATCATCAACATGTAGGCCTAAATTTAAGCTATTAAAAGGTGGCTTTGACACGCCGCCTTCTCGGGTGGTACTGAGCGTACCTACCAAGGTTAAATTAGGCCAAGGGGCTGACAAAAAAGCCATTAATACTCTATGTTAGGGTTAGCTTTGGTATCTTCTCTAAGCACCTGAGTCATTGCCACCATGTCATCTGGAATAGGCGCTTGCCAGGTCATCATCTCGCCCGTAATAGGGTGCGCAATACTCAATTTTACTGCGTGTAAGGCTTGGCGATTAAATGTACGTAACATTTCAAACAGCTCCGGCGTAGCACCTTTAGGTGGACGAGGACGCCCGCCGTAGGCTCTATCACCAATTAACGGGTGGTTTATATACGCCATATGAACACGAATTTGGTGTGTACGGCCGGTTTCTAGGCGAAGGCGTAAACGTGTATGAGCACGGAATTTTTCAGCAACACGGTAATGTGTAATAGCAGGCTTACCCATTTCGTGAACTGCCATGTGTGTACGCTGCGTTGGATGACGGCCAATCGGCTTTTCAACCATGCCACCTGCGGTCATAGTACCATTACATAAAGCTTCGTATTCACGCGTAAAGTTTTCGCGTTTTTGCAGTGCTTTAACTAAATGTGTTTGCGCCTGAATAGTTTTAGCCACCACCATTAAGCCTGTGGTGTCTTTATCTAGACGGTGCACAATACCTGCACGCGGTACGTTAATAATATCCGGAAAATGATGCAGCAATGCATTTAGCACTGTGCCATCTGGGTTACCTGCACCTGGGTGAACGACTAGGCCCATAGGTTTGTTGATAACCAAAATATCATCATCTTCATAAACAATGTTTAATTTGATATCTTGTGCTTCGTATTCGCGTGGTGCTTCAATGCTGGTTTCAACATTTACAACTTCACCACCGAGTAGTTTTTCTCGTGGTGTGTTATAGATTTCACCGTCAACGGTGATTTTATCATCCAATATCCATGTTTTTATACGTGAACGTGAATAATCAGGGAACAATTGCGCTAATACTTGGTCTAGACGTTTACCACCTAACTCGGTAGGAACCTCGGCTTGAAGTGAAATTTGTTCTGACATTAGTAACTTTACCCAATTTACCAGTGCAAGCTGTGCCTGACTGGGTTAGAATCGCTTTTAATAAAAGCATAATATAATACGCATAGTTTACTCGGTTTTACCGCCGTGGCCTAGCCGAAGACATCGAAGGTAACAAATAAAATGATAAATAAAATAGGGAAACGTGCATTCGCCATTGTTTTTTCAGCTTCTGTACTTACTTTAGGGGCCTGTTCTTCTGCGCCTGACCAAGAAGATATCCAACGCGTTCCTAACAAATCTGCACACGCTTTGTATGAAGATGCAAAACAAACGCTCGACTCAGGTTTATACGCCCGTGCAATTGAGCTGTTAACCGCTATTGATTCACGCTACCCATTTGGCCCTTTCTCAAAGCAAGTACAAATGGATTTAGTGTATGCCCATTACCAATCAGGTAATACAGAGCAAGCATTAGCGACCATTGACCGCTTTATTCGTTTAAACCCAAACCACAAAGATTTAGATTACATGTACTACATGCGTGGCTTGGTTAACATTAAAGCAGATAAAAATGCCTTCCAAGAGTATTTTGGCATAGACAGAGCTGACCGCGATGCAAACCGTACACGTGTTGCATTTACCGATTTATCAACGCTTGTAAAACGCTTTCCAAAGAGTGATTACGCACCAGAGGCTAAACGTCGCTTAGTGTGGCTTTTAAACCGCATGGCGCGTTACGAGCTAAAAGTGGCTAATTACTACTACGAACGTGAAGCTTACCTAGCGGCCGCTAATCGTGGTAAGTACGTTGTTGAGCATTACTCGCAAAGCAGCTATTTAGAGCCTGCGCTTGAGATGATGGAAAAAAGCTACGAAAAGCTTGGCCTGACAGATTTAAGTGAGCACGCAAGACTAACGCGTGAATACAATGAATCTAACAAATAAGAATGGCAGAGGTTTTTATTTAAACCTATGTTGATTGTTTAAAAGCCCTCTCTGAGGGCTTTTTTATTGCCTAAAAATAAGACTAGTTGATGCCTGTGGCGCTTTTTAATACTTAGCGATTAGCCTTCGCACCACACTAAATATATCAATAGCAATTGCACTACACGATTGTATAGCGCTTGTTACAAAAAGATTCGCTGTTGATCTAAGTTTTGCTTTTTACAGGTGAAAAAAAAAGGTAAGCCTAAGCTTACCTTTTAATTAACTCATTGCGGGTTATTAAAGCTCAAAGTCTTTTTTGAATTTTAAACCAAACTCGCTACGGTCATTACTGCGCATTACACCAACAAAACCTGACTGCTGTAAACGACCTACATCGTAAACCTCGTTTAATACGTTTTCACCGTATAAGGTTACTTCCATATCCCCATAAGGGTTAGTGTAAGAAATATTAAAACCAACTAATTCACGCGAATCAATAGTTTCGCTTTCATTGTAAACCGACTGGCCTTGCATTTCGCTTCTGTAAGAGTAGTTAGCGTTAAATGCAACGGTTGCACCGCTGTCTAAATCCATAAAGTAAGAAGGGGCAATCATTACAGTCCAACGTGGTGTTAATGCCGGTGAATCACCTTTACCAATACCTTGTACGCCTGCATCTACTTCTGTAATCTCAGAATCTAAGTAACCTACAGAGCTGCGAATTGTGAAATCATCTGTAATGGCAACGGTAGTTTCAAGCTCAATACCTTGCGCTTTAGATTCACCTGCATTTTCAACAATCGTTACAAAACCACCGCCTGCAGTAGGGTCAGAAAATGGTAAAGCAAGGTCAGTGTAATCTGTTACAAATACAGCCAACATCATAGATACATTTTCATGTACTTGGCCTTTTAAGCCCATTTCGTAGTTAATTGCTTTAGTTTCATCAAACGATACAAACTGATCGGGGCCACCAAATGGACGTGGAGGGAAACCACCGGTTTGGTAACCTTTTTGGATTTGACCATATACATTCATGTTATTGCTGATTTGATATGATGCGTTTACATCCCATGTTACAGCGTCAAACTCTGCACTTACGTATTTACGTTCAGCAAATGTTGGGAAAATCGCATCAGCATCTTTCTCATCTTTTGAGTAACGAAGGCCACCACCAATACTTAAATCATCTGTTAAATCGTAACTTGTATTAAAATATACAGCGTATGAGTTTGTTTCTTGGTTAATTTCAAAATCGCCATAGCCACCAAATGAAGGTGTAACACCATCGTTTAATAAGCCATTAGGTGTATTGAATGGGCTAAAGACAAATGGACCTGAACGTGTAAAGCCATCTTCATTAAAGAAGTAAAGGCCTGATACAAAGTCCATATTGTCGTAAGTCGCATTTAGTTGAATTTCAAACGAGTATTGGTCTGCACCACCCTCTTCTGGGAACTCAGATAAATTAAGAGGTGAGGCATCATCATCAAGTCCACCTTCGTATTCAGAAGTACGGTAACTTGAAATAAATTTAGCCGTGTACGTATCATCAATTGCCCAATCAGCAGTAAATGACGTACCCCACCCTGAGTAAGACGTAGATTCAATACCAGCAACGGTAGTGCCTAAATCATCAGGGTCAGATGGGATCATATCCTGTGTTAATAAAGGAAAGTCACCATTAAATACATCATTTGCATCAAGCGGCTCAGTTAACTCAATAGTGTAAGGCGATTGACCCGACTCGTTATCAACACCGTCAAGTGAAAAAGTAAACGCTAAATCGCTATTGGCATGCCATTTAAGGGCTACGCGACCGCTAAACTCTTCTTCTTCACCAATTTCTTTTTCTGGATTAGCTAAATTGACAGCTTCACCCACACCATCGCGCGTTTTGTATGATGCACTTGCAGACATACTTACTTCATCTGTTAGCGAGTTATTAAAGTATACATCGCCAGCAATACGTCCGCGGCTACCAATTTTAGCTGTAGTTGAAACAATCCCTTCATCACCTGGTTGCTTAGTAATTACATTTACTGCGCCACCTAAGGTATTACGACCATATAATGTACCTTGTGGTCCACGTAGAACTTCAACACGCTCTACATTTGGTAAGGATAAGTTTGACCCCATTTGACGGCCTAAGTAAACACCATCTAAATAAACACCTACACCCGGATCGGTTGTAATTATGTGATCTTGTAGACCAATACCACGAATAAACACAGAGGCATGCGCCGCATTACCTACACCGTAGCGAGTGATATTTAAGTTTGGAACGTATTTACCAATATCTTCTAGGTTACTCATATTGGCTTTATCAATTAGGTTAGCACCAATTGATGTGATAGCGGTTGGAGATTCAAACAAGCTCTCTGTACGTTTACGAGCTGTAACTTCGATTTTTTCAAACGCGTCTTGTTTTGCTGTTGTTTTAGCTTCTTCAGCATTTACTGAGGTAGTTAATGCAGCGACAATTGCGAGGCTTAACTGTGAGAGTTTGCGTAGTTTCAAAATATTCTCCAAAGGATACCGTATAATTTAGTTATGCGAACTTATTGGCTTGGGCAATAAGTTTTGGGCATAAAAAAAGACGCCTAATAGCATCTTTCCTCTGGAGGGGCATTATATTACATATTTGTGAAGAAATGTATAAAAATTTTCATTTAATAAACATACAGGTACAAATTAATTATAACTTTTGATTATTGTTGGATAACCTACACAAAAAAATGGGCCTTTTGCTAAAAAGTAATCACGTTATACACACTCTAATTTTGTGCACCTTTTATGTTTACATATAAGAGAACCATTATTCCATAAAGCACATTAATTAAAGCTTCGTATAGCTTATCGAACTATGCACTATGATTGATATTAACCAAAAATAGCAATATAGTATTACTATTGCATCTACGGACAGAAATTATGGATATTAAAAATACTCCAATACGCTATATAAAGTGCTTTAATAGTCCAGACTATACTTCACTTTTCTGTGTAGCAGCTAACTACAACATTTTATTAGTTAATTACCAAGCACTTAATGTAATCACAACTTATGAACTTATCAATAAGTTTATGCAAGATAACGGTTATAAAAGCTTAGTTATTTTTGATGTTCCAAAAAATAGTGACGTATTAGCTTTAAAAGAATGGCCTAATTTAAAGGGACTTTTTTACGAAAGTTCAGATGACTCCCTTTTTCAACAAGGCCTTGAAGCTATTGAACAAGGTAAGCTCTGGTTTCCCCGTGATGTCACTGACAGCTGGATGAGACAAATGTTAGCCACTGAACAGCAAACCACCCTGCAATCAAGTAACCTTACTTGTAAAGAAATTAAAGTATTAAACTTGCTTTTCTCCGGTCTACACTCCAGTGCTATTGCAGATAGCTTATTTATAAGTGAAGCCACTGTCAGAGTGCATTTACATAAAATTTATCAAAAAATATCTGTAAAAAACAAACAACAAGCATTGCTTTGGTGCCAAAAAAACTTAAGTAAAGTTAATAATTAAGTGGGCTTATTTGAAAACGAATAACATCTGAATACTCTCCAGCGGCTTGACGTGTGAAGTCCTCCAATTGAATGCTAAGCGGAATGTAAAACTCAGTCTGGCCAGAATACGAAAAGTTTAGACTTGAAGCTTTTACTAAGTTAATTTCTTCTGAGCCTAACTGCAATGTATAGCTAATACCATATTTATTACTAAAAATAGAGTGTAATAAACGACTTTTATTCTCTGAGGTTACATTAAGTTGAACATCCGTATTAGTCACTATTTGTAAGCTAGGTAACATGGTGTATTTTTCTGCTGGCTTCAATTCTCCCAAATAAACAGTATTAGAAAAAGTGTTATAACCTAATAAAGATAAACTAGTTCGGGGTTGAATATTAGTTTCAATCTCGATTTCTATTTCATCTACGGTTTGCTTATTTTCATCATAGAGTCTCAACTCAAGCCTATCAGTGTAATACCCTGCTTTTACTGGCGTCCCTGCGGGGATCACTAGCCTGATATCTACTTTGCTATTGTTAAGCTTAACCTGATTGATGCTCCTACTTAACAACTGATTTTCTAGACGAATTTGATAGTCAATAAATTGAGAGTTACTTTTAAGGTATCCTTGGTTTTGCGAAGAAAGACTAAAATACAAAGTACAATCCGACGTATTTATTGTGTCTACTCGAATTGTCTTCTCAGCATCGACTTGTGATTTCACGTGATAAAATGACAGGTCATCAAACAAATATTCAATTTCCCCAATACTTGCATCACACTGAGCATTAACTCTATATGCCATAGTTAGTAAAAATATACTTATTGCTAAATACACAATTTTAATGAACATAAATAACCCCTTTTCGTTGAAGTTGCTCTGCATCACGAACCTCTATTAAAAATGTAGTACTATCTTTATTTTGTAAGGTCACTTTATACTGACAAGGAGCAAGGCCCGTTATTGCAAAGCGGCCCCGCTTATTTGTGAAGAATGTATACTCTTTGGCCGATGCTTTATCTTGACAAATAGCCTTTCCAACCATTAAGGCTAAGGGGCTCTCGTCCTTACTTCGAAGAGTTGCAATAACAGAAATATTTGCTGCAGTCCCAATTATTGCCTTATGTCCAGTTTTGTATTTAGGGTAAAAGCTAAGCATGCCAGAGCCCATATCATAGCCAGGGGCTAGATCATCAATATCAACAGGAATGTTGATATTGTCATAAGAGCTCAAATCATTAAGTAATATAGTTTTGAAATCTCTATTATCAGCTCTATAGTCATTTTCAACTCGGCCTAATGTAATCACTTTATTTTCTAAACTTTTGTGGGCGTTAACCAAAGCAAAGCTATCGTATATTGGCTTTCCAAATGCCCATGCATCATCTGCAAAAGCTATGCTAGATGAGAGGCTTACACGACTTTGATGATAAGCAGAACGAGCATTTAAATCTTTATAAAAACTTGCATGTTCAAGGTTAGCAGCAAAACGGTTTGCGTTATATTGCATGTTTAAATCAAAGATAGTTTTATTTAATTCGTTGCTCTCTAAACCAGCTCGAAAGTTCAAAGCACCGACAAAACGCTGATTACTGTCTTGGGTAAATTCTAGTCTCGTTTTATCACGTCTAGACTGGTGGGATAGTTTAACTCTATGCTGGTTATTAAATTTATAGGTAAATGATAAATTTATACCCCACTCTCGCTCACCTTTTAACTCATCCCATTGCGCCCCTGCAGTATATCTCCACTGACTATTTACCAAGTCGCCTGAGAAATTGACTCCCAGCGATTTATCAAATTGAACACTTTGATGATCTCGGGAAATATTTGTAAAAAAAGAGGCTAATGTTCTATCGTTAACATAATAACTATAACTCGCCTGTGCATAGTGTTCTCTATAGCGGTTATTAAACGTATCTTGAGACCGATAACCTAAAGCTGTAAAGTCTTTTGAACTGTATTCATAACCGAGCGTTAGCTCACTTCCTAAGTTGCTCATATTATAGCTACTATAAACAGTACGGTAAGCGTATCCTTGGCGTTCCGCGAAGCTAAATGCGCCCTCAAATGCCAGTTGGCCTATTTGAGCTGCATAGATTTGTTTAAAGCCAATTTGCTGAGCGTATTTATCTCCCTGCGCTGTAACCCCTGCAGTCCAACTTGGGGTCAGGCCATAATCCAGATAGGCACTGAGGAAGGGAGAATCTGGTTCATACTCGAGTTTATCGCCAGCCTCAGCAGGAACGCCTAAGTGAATTTCATATTCAAGCTGCCCTTGTGCAAATAGATCTAAGCCAGTTGCAACATCAAAGTTTACATAGCGCACAACGCCAGCTATATCAGTAATTTTTAGAGAGATATTATTGCTGCCTTCGCTCAAAGGTATGTCATCTAAAGAATAAATACCCGCAACCAAATTAAGGCGCTGAATAATTCGTTCATCGACATATACCTCTACACTTGAAGGGCTTTGAAGAGTAAAGCTACGTGAAGCAGTTGGCCTTATGGGCCTGTCTGATAATAGAGAAAAATCATGTGCTATTGAAAAGCCTAACAAACGAGAAGAGTTCTGGAAGTAGCCACCAGAGCTAAAATTGTCTCCAAGAGAAAGACGCATACCTAAATTTGGTAAATCATGAATAAGCCGAGTTCCTCGCCGCTTAAAACTTGATGAGGCTGGCTGCGATATTTTATTATATTCGAATTCATTTTCTACCACCCAGCCTTGCCAACTCGCTACAATTTCGGATCGTAATGCGTATTGCTCTTGAACTTGCTGTTGCTCCTTATCATCTTGGTGAACGTAGCTTGCATATGCGTTAACAAACCCACTCGCATTGGCTGGTTCAATAGCTTTCAACCTTTTCCTTTGCATTTGCGCACTTAATTTTTGCGGGCGGGTTAATTCTACGGGAACAACAACGTCCAAACTAAAATCACTCATATCAAACACAACACTAAAACCTAGCTCCCTTAATGAAGTTACCGCTAAAGTATTGCCTTTTAATACCTTAAATAGCTCCCTCTCTTTTTCTTCAAGTAAAATTTCGCGAAGGTGTGGCTCTAATTCGTCCCACTTTAAAAAAAGGGCATCATTTTTATCAACTTTAAGGGAGACTTGACCTATAGGGCTTTTATTTAATTGAACTGACACATTAAGTTCAATTGTCCTACTAGAAGGGTTTATTTTTGCTAACACGCTAAGTGGTAAAAAAAATACAGCAAAGAGGAACACTGCTAAAGTTTTCATTGCACCAGATCTAAACTTAAATACTCTACCTCACGGCTTTCAATATGTTCAGGTAGCTTAACTTTTATGGTCTGTGTGGCATAAGGCGCAAAAAAAACATCGTACCCCTTCTCCAATAAAGCTTGTTTTTCAAAAGTAGTTACAACGGATTTATTTGTAGTTACTTTAATTTTATAGTCACTGAGCCGCGCAGCCCCCTCTCCTTCATTTTTGACTTGGGCTAAAACCTCCCCACTTTCTATTCTAGAAGTCAGTATTTTTAAGTTAGGTAAATATATATCCCTGTCTACGTGAACAACTAAATTTACATTCATTAATATTTTTAGTTGCGAGGTACCACTTCCGATATTAGAAGCTAACGGCTGCTCTATTAAACTGACCTGATAACTCTTATCCTGCTGTGGGAGCCTCTGTCCAATCCATCTAAATTGAATCCTCTGACCTTGCCCTTCTTGTAAAAATAGTGAGGGAGGAAATACCCATAATGGAGAATCTTCCAGCTTAATTAAAGAAGGACTCGGTGTAGAAAAATCGATTTCATATATTTCAATGTCAAATGCAATCTCTCTAGGCAGTTGATTGAAAATTAGACTGGAAGGTATTTTTGAAGGCTTCTCCGGAGATAATGTAATCACCATAGGTGTTACTTCCAGAGCCTCTGCCGATATAGAAATACTACATATTAGTATCATTAAAGATCGGGAGAGCCACTGAACACAAAACATTAGAATATAACCTCTAACTCACTATCAGCAGCTTGAAACTCTTTTGGTATTGAAATTGAAATATTGCTTTTTGAATTTGGAAGTAAAATTTTACCTGATAGGGCTCTACTCAGATCCATTCCTTCTAAAGTTAATACTTTACCCTTAGATTTAATATTCCACTGACCTTTTGAAAGGCGTACATATTTGTTCCCTTGGTTTTCTAACGACACACCCCATTGATTTTCTGCTAATTGTTTTTTTTCTTTAATTATTAGGTTAGCTTTAGCATTATCGGGAACAACGTTAAATAGCGTTCTAAAACTAAGTGACATACCAACACCAGATTGGGCATTTTCGTTCAAGTTAACTGACACTTGTTCTACGGTGATTCGATAAGACTTAGAGTGGTTAATAATGGGCTCCCCAATATATCGAACGATTACCGATTGACTATTTCCCGGTGGGATAATCGTTGTCATAGGAATAATTAAGAAGTCTTCTTCGTTTACCTCTAAAGACTCAACGCCATTATCACTTATACTCATATTAAAAGCAGAAACATCAATAGTTAAGGGTTTATCCGATGGGTTTATTATTCGAAGTGTTTGCTGCGACTGACCACCTTGAGAGCTGAGATCGGCTACCATAGGTCTCACTTGAAAGGCATTGACTGAAAATGAAAGCAAACAAAATATAAAGATAAGTAAAATATGCATAGAATTCCCTCCTGAATAAAGGCAGTGCATAGTCACTGCCTTTTCTATTTAACTTTAGTTTGCTGTTACAGTTAGCATTAAAGTATCTGCATACGTACCTGCATATACAGGAGTCTGAGTAACTTCTAGGTCAATCATTCCTGTTACGCCTGTCGTTGCTAATGTGTTACTTCCACCATTGCTTTGAAAAGCACTCTGATCATTCGTTCCATCTTCAGCTGACAAAGTAAAGTCATAAGGACCTGCTGTTAAATGAGCAGTGTATCCTACACCTCTGTCTTCGTGATCAGCGTTTTGAAGGTGTCCCTCAGAAGTAGTTAAAGTAAGTGTTGCACCATCCACATCATTACATTTCAAGTCAAAATTAACTGTTTTTGTATTCCCCAACGCAAGAGCTGGAAAGTAGTGTGTTGTTGCAATATTGCTTACTTCACATACAGACTCAACGGCACCACCTACATTTAAGTTTTCTGCTAGTGCTGAACCTGAAGATAGTGCTGCGATTGCTGAAATTACGATTAGTTTATTCATTGTTATATTCCTTATCCATGTGACATATAGTTTGTTATGTTTAATAAATGTGCGTTTAAAGCACGCCACCCGATACTACTGATGGTGTCATTTCTATGCGGATCACATCCTGGTAGCTTCCTGCATATATCAAGGGTTCATCTAGAGTTAACTGAATCTCAGCAATGCTATCAAATAAAATATCATTAATATTAAAACTATATGTCGATTTGGTTGCCTGTGCCGATACAGACACATTATTGTTGGCACCTTCCAACTTCCAGTTAATATTATATGAACTTATTCTACTGCTTTGCTCATGACTCAAACCGCCATTAAGTGACTGCATTGATATTCGCATTGGCGAATTACAGTTTATCTCTAATGTTGTATTAACAACGCCATCAGAAGAAAACTCTAGGTTATTATTTTGTGAGGTAAATTCACACACCGGAGAAATATGCCCCACCAATGTAATACTTACTTCATCGTTACTATATGCATAGGATGCAAAGCAACATAATACTAACCATGCTAGCCTCTTCATCACTGTCACTTCCTTTGAACTACCTTGCTAATACAGTGGTAATGTTAAGCTAAAATTCAGGTTTAGAAAGTTGTTATTTGATTACAAAACAAAGGGTAAGACTAAATACACTGTAGCTAAGCATACCGTTTGGTATAAACATTTAAGTGACTCGTAATCGATAAAGGTAGCCTCTTTATTATTATCACTCTCTTAAAGTCCGCTTTAACGCTATGTTTAATGTTTATAAACAAGCAAAACATAAGATAAATAAGATATAAACAACCAATTAAACAGCAATTACTATTTTATAAATTATTAGATAAACAACTTTAATAAATTTAAATAATTTTTAACTTTAATTAAATCAACAACTTTGATTACAAAAAACTCAAAAATTAACAATTGTAAACTTTAATATAAACTAAATGCTGACTTCTTTTTTAGTAACTAGCTAAAATTATTAGATAAAAATTAAAATCACTTCTATAATCCCCATGAAATCAACATCTAAATAACAAATAGGAAATACATATGAAAAAGCTATCTGTAGCAGTAGCAATATGTGCCGCACTTGCATCTAGTTACACGAGTGCTGAAGTTCGTATAAATGGCTTTGCATCTATAGTGGGTGGCAAAAGTCTAGACAGTGATCAAACTTTATACGGATATGATGACGATATCTCATTTAAAAATGAGAGTGTATTTGCATTACAACTATCTGCCGATCTTCAGGAAAAGCTCAGCGCAACAGCGCAAATTGTGGCTCGCGGCGAGAATGACTTTGATGCAGATTTTGAATGGGCGTATTTAACTTATGAGTTTAGTGATGAGTTACAACTCAGCGCTGGTAAAATGCGTGCGCCATTTTACAAATACTCTGACTTTCTAGATGTAGGTTACACTTACCGCTGGGTTCGCCCTCCTCAATCGGTTTACAATTTACCATTTTCTACTTACGAAGGATTGAGCTTACTATATACATCACAAATCGGTGATTGGGACTCAAGTCTTCAAGTCATATATGGTAGCTTTGAAGATAATATCGCAGTAGTGTCGGTCAATGGTGAAACTGAGCTTAATGATATCGCTGGTCTTAATTGGTCACTTAGTTACGATTGGTTTAGCGCACGTGTTGCCTATTTTGTGGCAGAGACCACCATTGACATTGAAAATGATACAGATGCTGGTATCGCCCTTAATGGCTTAGAGGCAGCTCTTCGCAGCTCGGGTTTCACTGATCAAGCTGATAGCATTGCTGTAAATGAAGACGATGGGGCATTTTTCGCACTTGGCTTTTCAATTGACTACAACAATATTTTATTTGATGCAGAGTATACTCAGTTTGAAGTCGATAACAGCGCTTTAGCTGAGCAAACTCAATACTATACCTCTTTAGGCTATCGTATGGATGAGTGGCTTGTTCACGTTACCTATGAAAACAACGATGATAAACACGATAACAACCGTTATGATTCACTTACAGCTGTGCCGCAATTAAATGCAGGTATAAATTCAGCATTAGAAGGCTCTAAAGCAAAAAGTAATGTTTACACCATCGGCGCCCGTTATGACTTCCACCCGTCAGCCGCATTTAAAATCGACTTTAGTCGCTTAGATAACGACATAACAAACATTGAAACTGATGTAGTAGCTGTCGGCGTTGACTTAGTATTCTAATTGGAGCGAAATATGAAAAAATTAATCCTAGCCAGTGTACTGTCGGTATGTGCGTTTAGCGCCTATGCTGAAGTTGCGGTAATAGTAAACCCTGGCAATGCAAGTGCACTTGATGCCGATACTATTAAAAAGATTTACCTAGGAAAAGCAAAATCATTTGCTAACGGTAATAAAGTGAACCCAGCCACTCAAAATGGTACAGCTGTTGCTGATGAATTCAATTCTAAAGTAGTTGGTAAATCAAGTAGCCAATTAAATGCCTATTGGTCAAAACTTGTTTTTACCGGTAAAGGTACACCACCAGAGAAATTTGATTCTGACCAAGCTGTTATTGATTTTGTTGCTAGTAATGGCGACTCAATTGGTTACATAGACAGCAGTAAGGCAACAGATAAAGTTAAGGTAGTTGCTACGTTTTAAGCGCGATAGCTAGATATAAAAAAACCACCGATTAGGTGGTTTTTTTATATCTAAATATTACGGCTTTATAGTAATACCCTTAAATAAATAAGCAATTGAGAGGCAGACAAAGTGTGTAGATAGCTAGGCAAAAAAACGTTATTTAGTTGCTCTAAATAACGTTTTTTTGAATGCAGCTATCACTTGGCTTAGCCTCTAAAATGCCTAAGTATTATTGCAAGTTAATATTACTCAATTTTAAACTTCGCAGTGGCATCTAAAAGGTTATCTGAAAGGTAGTGTAGGTTTTTCGCTACATCCCTCACCGCCGCGAGTGAGTCCATGGTGTCTTCAAACGATTCATGCATATTCGTCACATTTTCTACAACCATCGCAGCAACCGATGTTTGCTCTTCTGTTGCAGCGGCGATTTGTGAGTTCATACCATTTATTTCTAGCATTTGCTCTGCAATTTTTTCTATCGAAACGCCAGTTTTCTCTGCTGCTGTTGCGTTATCTGTGGCCATATCTCGCGCTGATGTCATCGCCGTCACAGACTCATTTGCAGCCTCAGTCAAGGTGCTAAGTAACTCACGAATTTCATTCGTTGAATGTGCTGTACGTGATGCAAGCTCTCTTACTTCATCCGCAACCACGGCAAAGCCTCTACCATGCTCACCTGCACGAGCCGCTTCTATAGCAGCATTTAGTGCTAATAAATTAGTTTGTTCAGCAATAGATGTAATCACATTAAGAATTTGAGACACATTTTTTGTATCATCAGCTAACTTATTGATAGTTGAGGCGGCTTGATTTATTTCATCACTTAACGTACGCGAGGCGGTGACTGACATTTGAACTTGAGTTCTGCTTTGTTCTACCTCTTTTTCTGCTGTTTGCGCTGCATTTGATGCACTTGCCGCCGATTGAGAAATATCACCCACGCTTTGCTTCATCTCTTCCATAGACTGTTTAACCACCTCAGCCTCTGTTGTTTGCTTTGTGGTTGCGCGTTCAGCCTGCTCCATACCTTGCACTAAGCGAGTTGAGTTCTCCATTAGTGGCTCACATACCGCGATTACTTCAAGTACTGTTTTTTTCAGCAAAGCGATGAAAGAGTTGAAGTTAATTGATACTTGACCAATTTCATCCTCTGAATTTACGCTCAGATTAGTGCTCAGCGACCCTTTACCGTTTGCGAGTAGACTCAGGTTATTAGCGGCATCACTTGCAGAGGCAGCAATACGTTTAGCAATCCAAATAGCCATAAATAGCAGTAAAATTAACGAAACAATAGATACCACCAACATAAGTGTTAGTGCATGATCAGAACGCTCTTTAGTACTTGCAACTAACTCAAAAAAGCGATCGTCTGCTTTTGCTTGAGCGGTTTTAAACTTTTCAAGCACATCATTATACAGTGCTGTTTTTCTTTGTGCTTGTTGCTGAATTTTACTAAAGTCAGCTGTTCCATTTACCATGCCATTGGCAATACTCGCTGATATTTTTTCGTAATTTGCTAACTGAACTTTCGTGTCACTATGAATATACGAAGCGTTTATTTGCTCAACCGCATTTATGTTGTTGCTTAGTGCATTGTATGTATCAGCTGCTTTCTCTACTAACTCCTGCTCTCCAAATGTAACTGCTTGCGTATAAAGCTCATCGAGCTTTTCTAAAAGACTTACATTTGCTGATGTTAACTTAACAACCTGATATGAAGACTTTTCCATTTCATCAAGTGCGATTCTATTGTCATTCATTGCAAAGTAATTAATCAAAACGATTGCTAAAAATGCTACAACCGCAATGCTGGTAATCGCATGTATTTTTTTACTTATGCTGAGGTTTTGAAAAGAGAAGCCTGAAGCCATTGTGTATACCTTATTTTGTTGTCTATATCTATTATCGGCTTATTACCTATAAGTGTTAACTAAATTTGTAATATTTCTAGTTTTTTTTACAAATACAGCGAGTTTTAAACAACTAATAAACGCAAAAAGGATTGAACGATTAATAAGTGAGCAAATTGAAAATTTCCCATAAAAAAACCAGTAACATTGCTGCTACTGGTTTTATAATTTGGTGCGGATGGGGGGACTTGAACCCCCACGCCCGAAAGCACTACCCCCTCAAGGTAGCGTGTCTACCAATTCCACCACATCCGCATTTTTAAGCTTTCGCTTTGGTGTTAAACTTATTGACTTACTTGAGGAGTATAAGTCGTTTAACGTTAGCTTTACGCTAAATTAGTTTGGTACGTCAGAGCTCTGCTGTTGAGTAACAGGTACGTCTTCTTCTGCTGGCGCTACAGTTTCGACTGCAGGTGCTGCTCCAAGGTTTTCCCACTCATCGGTCTTTTTAATTTGACCGGCAGTTAAGTTACCTAACACAATACTTAAAACAAAAAACACTGTTGCTAAGCTTGTTGTTGTTTTGGTCATGAAGTTACCTGCACCTGATGAGCCAAAAACTGTGCCCGAAGCACCGGCGCCAAATGAAGAACCCATGTCTGCGCCTTTACCTTGCTGGATTAAAACCATACCAACTAAAGCTAAAGCAACAACTAAATAAACTACTAATAAAATTTCGTACATCTTATACGGTCCCTTTTGCACTGTTACAGATTGCAGTGAACGAATCTGCTTTTAGACTAGCACCGCCAATAAGGCCGCCGTCTATATCTGGTTGTGCAAATAATAATTCGCTATTTTTTTCGTTAACGCTACCACCATATAAGATGGTAAGCCCTTGTGCTAAATCGCTATCTAATGAAGCAATTTTGTCACGGATAAATTTATGAACAGCTTGTGCCTGTTCTGGCGATGCAGTCTTACCTGTGCCTATGGCCCAAACGGGCTCGTATGCTATCACAGAATCTTTCAGTGCTGCTACACCTAATTTCCCAATTACTGCATCAATTTGTGCAGCAACCACGTGTTCGGTTTGACCGTTTTCTTGTTCGCTCTCGCTTTCACCAATACACAAGATAGGTGTTAGTCCCACTTGCTGTGCACGGGCAAATTTTGCGGCTACGGTTGCATTGCTTTCTTTGTAAATACTGCGTCGCTCTGAATGACCTACGAGTACATACTTAGCACCTAAATCTTTAATAAGCTGAGCATCCACTTCACCGGTAAAGGCGCCTGGGGTATTTTCACTGAGCGTTTGGGTACCCGTGGTAACACCACTGTCAACCACTGCTGATACTAATGGAAATGGAGGAAATAAAACAATGTCTATCTCATTTGATTTAACACTGTTAATGGCATCAGACAGTTGAGTGACAAGCCCTAAAGAGCCATTCATTTTCCAGTTGCCTGCGACCATTGCCTTACGTATTGCCATTTTCCACTCCAGATTAGAAAGCGGGCGAGATATTAACTTTTCTCGCCCTAAGTTACAAGAGGTTATTGTTCTCAATCAGTTTATTTGCTCATAGATTCGACAACTGCTGCAATTTTTTGCGCACTGTCTATGACTATTTTTTCTTGTTCGGCTTCAACCATAACACGTACTACCGGTTCAGTGCCTGATTTACGAAGTAAAACACGGCCTTTTTCGCCTAAAGCTTGCTCTACTTGCACAACCGCATCTTGTACTTCTGGTGCTTGTGTAGGGTCTGTGCCAGGTGTGTAACGTACATTAATCATTTTCATTGGGTACTTTGTAAAACCAGCCCCTAAATCTTGTAATGTACGATTTTGAGCCACCATTGCAGCCAATACCTGAAGGCTTGAAATGATACCATCGCCCGTGGTGATTAAATCAAGGTTTAATACATGGCCTGAGCTTTCACCGCCAATTCTCCACCCTTTTTGCTGCAGCATTTCCATTACATAACGGTCGCCAACTTTACTGCGCGCAAATTCAATTCCTTTTGCTTTTAATGCATTTTCAAGCCCCATGTTCGACATAACCGTGCCAACAACACCACCACCTAGCATATGATCTTCAGCCGCTTGACAGGCAATAATGTAAACTAAGTCATCACCGTCAAATACGCGACCGTTGTGATCAACCATCATTACGCGATCACCATCACCATCGTAAGCAATACCCACATCAGCTTTGTGCTCTAGCACTTTGCGCTTTAACGTATCAACGTGTGTAGCACCACATTCATGGTTTATATTCACCCCATTAGGCTCACATGCATGAGTAATCACTTCAGCGCCTAGCTCACGCATTACCGACGGAGCAATATGGTAGGTTGCGCCATTGGCACAATCTAGTACAACTTTTAAACCTTCAAGTGATAAGCCTTGTGGAAATTGGCTTTTACAAAATTCAATATAGCGCCCATCAGCACTTACTAAGCGCGAGGCTTTACCAAGTTTATCTGAGGCAACACAGGTCATTGGTTCATCAAGCATCGCTTCAATTTGTAGCTCAACGTCGTCATCCAATTTTAAGCCTTGGCCATTAAAAAACTTAATCCCGTTATCGTAATATGGGTTATGTGATGCACTAATTACAATACCTGCTTCGGCTCTAAACGTTTGCGCTAAATATGCAACAGCGGGCGTTGGCATTGGCCCAAGCAGTACGACATCTATCCCTGCGGCAATTAAACCAGCTTCAAGCGCGGTTTCTAGCATGTAACCTGAAATACGGGTATCTTTACCTATAATTACTTTTTTTGTTCCACTTAGAGACAAAACTCGACCTGCGGCCCAGCCTAATTTCATTGCAAACTCAGGGTTAATTGGAGCTGTGCCCACTAAACCACGTACCCCATCGGTACCAAAATATTTTCTTTCGCTCATTATAAAGCTCCTTTTTCGCAAGCTTGGAGTACACCAAGCACATCTGCTGTTTCTTTTACATCGTGTACACGAATAATTTTTGCGCCATTTTGCGCGGCAATTAGCGCACCGGCTAAGCTGCCCGCTAATCGCTCATCTGTTTTTCTGTTTAGCAAATTACCTATCATCGACTTGCGTGAAAGACCTGCTAAAAGCGGTAGTTCAAATTTATTAAATGCATTAAATTTAGCAAGTATTTCAAAATTATGCTCTAGGGTTTTGCCAAAGCCAAAACCTGGGTCGAGGATAAGTTGCTCCACCTTAATACCCGCTGTTTCGCATGCGCTTATGCGCTGCTCAAAAAAGAGGTTAATTTGCGCTAGCAAGTCAGTATAAGTGGGTTCACTTTGCATTGTCCGTGGCTGCCCTTGCATATGCATCAAACAAATTGCTACATCGGGATACTTAGCGAGTGTGCTAAGGGCGTGGGGCTCTTGTAATGCACGTACGTCGTTAACTATATCAGCACCTGCTAAAATCGCCTGCTCCATGACCTGCGCTTTACTGGTATCTACCGATATAACGCAGTCACTTTTAGCTCTAATTGCTTTTATTGCAGGTATCACACGATTAAGTTCATCGTCTAAATCAACATCTGGCGCGCCTGGGCGTGTAGACTCCCCGCCAATATCAATGATAGTTGCACCCTCGTCTAGCAACTGCATTGCCTGTTGCACCGCGTGCGCTGTATATAAAAACTTTCCACCATCAGAAAATGAATCTGGGGTCACATTTAAAATACCCATCACACACGGTTTTTCTAAATTAAGTTTACGCCCACGGGGAAGGTTTATTATGTTAGTCATCGCCAACCTTTTAGTTATTTGATACAAAAAAGCCCCGAAGTACGGGGCTTTTAAAGTATTATTTTAACGATTATTCAGCTTTATCATCAAGGTTTGTTTCATCTTTTTTCGATGAATCATCCGATTTTTGGCTTTCATCAACCGGCTTTTCTTGAGGTGAGACTGTTTTAGTTGGCTTATCGTCTAAACGGTCGTGTGCATCACGTGGTTCACGCACAGGCTGACGCGCCATTAAATCATCAATTTGTTTAGCATCAATTGTTTCGTATTTCATTAATGCATCTTTCATCGCATGAAGAATATCAATATTTTCTTTTAATATATCTTCTGCTCTTTGATAATTACGGTCTGAGAATAAGCGTACTTCGGCATCAATTACTTTAGCTGTTTCATCAGACATGCTCATTGCGCGACCACCGCCGCCACCCATGTACATCTCGTTTTGATCTTCAGCGTAAAGTAACGGACCTAGTTTATCACTCAAGCCCCACTGCGTTACCATTTTACGTGCAATATCTGTTGCACGCTCAATGTCGTTACTCGCACCCGTTGTTACTTTGTCTTCGCCATAGATAAGTGCTTCAGCAATTCGGCCACCGTAAAGGCTTGAAATCATTGACTCTAAAAGCTCTTTAGAATGGCTAACACGGTCCTGTTCAGGTAAGTACATAGTTACACCAAGGGCACGGCCACGTGGAATAATCGACACTTTATAAACTGGGTCGTGCTCTGGCACCATACGGCCAACAATAGCATGGCCCGCTTCATGGTAAGCCGTCATTTCTTTCTCTTGCTCACTCATCACCATGGTCTTGCGCTCTGCACCCATCATGATTTTATCTTTAGCAGCATCAAATTCAGCCATACTTACAACACGTTTATTACCACGTGCGGCATAAAGTGCGGCTTCGTTTACAAGATTTGCTAAATCAGCACCAGAGAAACCAGGCGTACCACGTGCAATAACTGCCGCTTCTACGTTATCGCCTAATGGCACTTTACGCATATGTACTTTAAGAATTTGCTCACGGCCACGAATATCAGGCAAACCAACCACTACTTGACGGTCAAAACGACCAGGACGAAGTAATGCAGGGTCTAGTACGTCAGGGCGGTTAGTTGCCGCTATAACAATAATACCTTCGTTACCTTCAAAACCATCCATTTCTACTAACATTTGGTTTAGTGTTTGTTCACGTTCGTCGTGTCCACCGCCCATGCCAGCGCCACGCTTACGACCTACAGCATCAATCTCATCTATAAAGATAATACAGGGTGCAGCCTTTTTAGCTTGCTCAAACATGTCACGTACACGCGATGCGCCCACACCAACAAACATTTCAACAAAGTCAGAGCCTGAAATGGTGAAAAACGGTACTTTTGCTTCACCGGCTACGGCTTTTGCAAGTAATGTTTTACCTGTACCAGGAGGACCTACCATTAGTACGCCCTTAGGAATACTACCACCAAGTTTTTGGAACTTAGAAGGGTCACGTAAAAAGTCTACTAACTCTGTTACGTCGTCTTTTGCTTCATCACAACCTGCTACATCAGCAAAAGTTGTTTTAACTTGGTCTTCGCTCATCAGGCGCGCTTTGCTTTTACCAAACGACATTGCGCCTTTACCGCCACCGCCTTGCATTTGACGCATGAAGAATATCCATACACCTATAAGCAGCAACATTGGGAACCAAGAGATAAAAATACTTGCTAAAAACGATTGTTCTTCAGGCTGAACGCCTTTCACATTTACATCATTTTTAAGTAAATCATTAATTAAGTCTTCATCGTACATTGGCATTGTGGTTTGAAAACGCTCACCACTGCTTTTAGTACCTGTAATATTACCCGTTCCACGGTCAATAATAACTTCTTGTAAAGAGCCGCTACGCACGTCTTTTACAAATTGAGTGTAACTTGTTTGACGATCAACTTGATCGCCGCCATTAAAGCTCTGAAATACTGACATTAGCACAACTGCAATAACCAGCCAGAGTATTAGATTTTTCGCCATATCGCTCAAGGGGTTAACCTCTTGTATCCAATTAATTTAAATTCAACTAAACGCCAAGCAACTGTACTACAGTTTGTAGCCGGTCGCTACTATATATACTTCCCGAGAACGGGCACGTGAGGCATCAGGTTTGCGTATTTTCACTGCTTTAAAACTATTACGAACGTCTTGCAAGTATTGATCAAAGCCTTCACCTTGAAACACTTTAACAACAAATGCACCATTTTTCTTTAATACTTGATGACACATATCAAGTGCTAATTCTACCAAATACATGCTACCCGCTTGATCTACCGAGTTATTACCGCTCATATTTGGTGCCATGTCAGAGAGTACCACATCAACATTTTTACCATCAATGCGTTTTAACAATGCATCAAGTACGGCTTCTTCACGAAAATCGCCTTGTAAAAAGTCAACCCCCGCAAGTGAGTCCATAGGTAATATGTCACACGCAACAACCTGACCTTTATCAGATACTTTCTCGGCTAAGTATTGTGACCAGCTACCAGGTGCAGCACCTAAATCAACAACGGTCATACCAGGGCGAAGCAGTTTATCTTTATTTTGGATCTCATCTAATTTGAAAACAGCTCGAGAACGCCAGCCTTTTTTTTGCGCTTGCTGAACATATTGATCATCAAAATGTTCTTTCAGCCATCGCTTTGAACTGGCTGAATGTTTTTTATTTGTCATAAATTAACACGCAACTAATTAGTAATATTCTTTAGATGGCGTTAGAATACCCTTAATTCAAGCCATATTCAGCAAAATTTGTATAAACATGACATTATCAAACAAACAAAAGCAGTTTTTAAAAGGTCAGGCACATAGCCTTAAGCCTGTAGTTTTACTAGGTTCTAACGGTTTAACCGAGGGCGTAGTAGTCGAAATTCAAAGTGCATTAGAAATTCACGAATTGATTAAAGTAAAAGTACCTACTGACGATCGTGAAACAAAAGCACTTATTTTTGATGCAATCGTTCGTGAAACCGGCGCTACTAAGCTACAAACAATAGGTCACACTGTTGTATTGTATCGTCAAAGTGCAGAAAAAAAGATTCAATTACCACGCGCATAAGTTAATTGTGCAGTGAGCTTTTTATAAAAAACCAGCATTAAGCTGGTTTTTTTATTATATGTGCTTATTTATGCCTTTTACCTTTAAACAATAAATTTAAAGCACGGCGCTTTTTAAGCAATTTTAGGCCTGTTTTATTTAGTGCGTTTGTATTTTAATAAACGGTCTAAAAATTCAGTAGTTAATTCATTTATCACGCCTGTTTCCGCGTTAACAATCAAGCTAAAACCCACATTTAAATGCGGTATAACCACCAAGTCACTGCGATAGCCTTGCACCCAGCCACTATGATAATAAAGCGTTTCATCGTTATAGTTATAAACACGCCAGCCTAATCCATAATAAGCTTGTTCTAATTCCTTTTTCCATACTCGTCTATAACGCTCTTTTTTTGTAAGTGTGTAAGGACGTGTTTGTGTAGCAAGTGTATCTAAAGAGAGTACATCTAGGTTTTGCCCTAATTGCGCATTTAACCATTTTGCCATATCGGTGGCACTTGCATTTACGCCCGCAGCCGGGCCGACTTTATAATAGTTTTTTTTCAGCTTGGCTGTGTACCAACGTTTTTTGCCTCTAACGTGCGGCAGCGCATAATTTTTATCCTGCACCATTGCATCGTAGCCTAAGCTGGTATCGCTCATTTTTAATGGTGTAAAAATTCCCTCTTGCAACCACTGGTCATATTTTTTATTGGTACTGCTGTAAATTACATCATCAATTAAACTAAACATCACATTTTGATAGCCATAGCATTGGCCTGGTTCGCAAATGGGCTTTACTGTTAATAGCTTTTCGACAATATCGGGGTAATTCATTCTTGATTCGATTAAATTGTCATACGCATTAGGGACCAACCCGCTGGAGTGGCTTAATAAGTGAAACACTTTTAAATTGTCTTTATAAACCGTGCCTTTAAAAGCAGGTATATACTCACTTACCGGTTTAAATAAATCTATTAACCCTTCACTTGCAAGCTTTGCAGTTAACGACCCTGCAAATGTTTTTGACACAGAAGCCAACCTAAAGCGGGTGTGGCGGTTAACCTGTGTGCCACTTCTTGCCTTAGTGCGGCCCATGGTGTGGATATAATCAGCGTTACCAATACTCACTATCGAAAGCGCAGCGCCAGGAATACCTTTACTGTTGAGTTTTTTTTCTGCGTAGCGTCCATACTGTTTTACGAATCCATCCCAGCTTGAGTCTGCTTTAGCTATCGCCTGAAGCGGTAAAGATAGACAAATAGCGACCCAAACGTACATAAAATTAGTGAGATACTTCATTCGTTACAAATTTATTCTTTTTTAACTACATCTATGTGCATAATATCATGAAGTTTTGATAGGACTAACGTACAATGTTGCGATTATTGGCTTTTTAAGTGGATGTTAAGTATTTATGCGTTTTATAGTTGTATCACTTTTTATATTATTATCAGCAGGTTGTGCAATTACCAAACAGCCGGCCGAGCCTTTGGCTTTACCGTTAAAGCCAACATTAAAGAGCGAAACTTACCAGCTTGAGTATAAAACAGAGCACGCATCGCCAAAAGTTAAGTCTGTACAGTTACCGGCGCACATAGTAACACGCGGCCAAACAGTGCGTATTACAACCGATAAAGCAAGCGTAACTGACACGCTATTAAAGCAAATAACCCAAGCCTTGAACGATAAAGGCTTAGAAGTGACTGATAGCAAAAACAGTGACTACACGTTAGCTATTCATCAGTTAGATTTAGCATTTACTGACGATACAAAATATGCGTTAACTCAACCTGAAAACCCTTATCCTTTATTTGCCAAAGTAGCACAGCAATACCCTACCCAGCAATGCGCCACCATACTAGCGCAAGTGAGCATGCGCATTACGCACCGCGCCTCTGGCGATGTGGTATGGTTTGCAAAATCATCAATAGACAGCGCAAGCTTCCACCGTGAGCCTTTATTGTTTAGCTTTGCCCAAGAGCAAAAAATTACTAATGAGTTAGAAGTGGCAACATTTGTACATCAACAAAATACCGAGCAAGCCCGTATAGCGCGCGCAGGTAAGGAAGTAACTGTACCGCCCTTTAAAACCATTACTAAATTAAGCAGCTTAACTAAACTACAAGGCCCATGTACGCGTACAGAGGTGAGTGCCTTAACGCCTATGATGCAATATTACTTAAGCAGTATTTTAATTGATAAAATAAAAGTGCAATAACGTAAAAAACTACATTTTTTTACAGATTCAAGGATTCACTTACCAATATAATACGCTTAATAACAAATAATAATTAGGTCCCCAGGGATGAAAAACGCTTTCTTACAGCATACTTTTATTAATAGCGTATTGCTTTGCGCCAGTTTTTTGAGCTTTCAAAGCCAGGCAAGCAATCGATACTATGCTGATAACACGCTAGAGCCCACCCAAGGTTTTGCGTGGGATTGGAGCGCTGGGGCTGGTTATTATGTAGAAGATTCTTACCTAATTGGCCTTGATTCCTACGACGATGGCATTGAACTCGATTTAAGCCTGGCTATTTCCTACGAAAACTTTTATCTCGACTTTGATCATAACCAGTTAAGCGGCGGCTTAGTTGTGGGTTACAGCCTTATAGATAAATTTGATTGGGGCTTGGATATATTAGGCACCAATACTCAGGCGGGCTTTGATGACAAAGGCTTAGGTTTTTACAACCACGGTGTGATAGAAGAGCTTGCGGGTATAAAATCGCGTAATTACGATTTTGATGCTGGGCTAAGATTAACACGCCGCTTTGAAAACTCGCAAATTTCGTTTGAGTTTTTACATGATATTACAGGTACACATAATGGCTGGGTGTTTAACACCTTTTTTAGCCATATTTTGCCATGGCGTAATTGGGAGTTTAGATCTGGGGTGGGTATTAGCGCTTATTCGGGCAGTTTTACTAACTATTACTTTGGTATAGATGCAGACGAAGCCACCGCTAATCGCCCTATTTACACCCCTAATGGCAGTACCAGTATTATGTTTGAGTTTCATGCTGAGTACCCTATTTCTCAAGATTGGGTATTTTTGTCTGGCTGGTTAACAACGTGGTTTTCAAAAGAAATAGACGACAGCCCCATTATTTCTCAAGGGTATCAACATAAAGCCAAGGTAGGCCTACGTTATGTATTTTAGATGGATCTGTTTATTATTGATCTTCCCTGCTATTTCATCTGCTAAAACAACAGATAAAACAGCCCCATTAATTGCGCTGCCCGACACCTGTGTTGCACTACGTGAAGGCCGCAATTGCTACGCTGATGTAACGCTTAGCTGGCAGCAACCAACTATTGGTAATTACTGCCTAAGAGACGCAACATCAAAATATATAATGCAATGCTGGTTAAAGCAGCAACAAGGCGTATTTGAATATACCTTCGACTCCCAGCAAAGTATTTCTTTTGAACTGTTTGATAGTAATACAGCCCAAGTTATTGCCACAACAGAGGTTAAACTGCAGTGGGTTTATCAAAATAGACAAAAAAAACGCCGCTGGCGCTTGTTCTAATTAGAGGTGTGGCCTTTCGTGATTGATTTTACAGCAATGTGTTTGGTAATTAAGTAAGTCAGCGCTTATAAAGTGTGGTTGTTCACCTAAATAGGCACTAACGCAGCACAAATCCCAAACTTATGCAGCCCTTAGGGTTATTTAAGGGCGAGTTTCAATCCACACACGGCAACCCTCTAACACTAAGGAAGCTTTATGGATAATTACGGCACTATTTTATTAGTTGAAGATGACACCTCTTTAGCCCAATGGGTTGCAGAGTACTTAACCGAGCAAGGCTATACCACCCATGTTTGCCACCGCGGCGATGAAGTAATAAGCCAGGTAAAAAACTTAAACCCTAACATTGTGCTGCTCGACATTATGCTGCCAGGCCAAGACGGTATAAGTGTGTGCAGAGAGCTACGTAGCTTTTACACCGCGCCCATTATTATGCTAACCGCCCGCGATGATGAAATGGATGAAGTAATTGGTTTAGAAGTAGGTGCGAGTGATTACATCATGAAGCCAGTGCGCCCTCGCGCATTACTGGCCCGTATAAAAGCAGCACTGCGCCTTACCAGCGAACCGACTAAAGTAACCACTAACGAGAGTGTGATTACTGTAGGCGCACTTAGTATTGATACTCAATCACGCAGTGTAACGCTTAATAATCAAGATATGGCTATTTCTAGTGCTGAGTACCTCCTACTGCACTATTTAGCCAGTAATGCAGGCCAAGTAGTCTCGCGTGATGCTGTGTTTAAGGCAACCAAAGGCCGTGAATACGATGGGCTTGATAGAAGTGTTGATGTACTAATATCTGCGCTGCGCAAAAAGTTTCATGATGACCCGCAAAACCCAGAAAAAATTAAAACAATTTGGGGGCGTGGTTATTTACTTGTTGCCACTGCGTGGGAATAGTAACCGTGGCGGTTTAAATGAAAAAATTTTACATTTCACTACTCGGTAGCGCGCTGCTTTCTATTGTTGTATTGGGCTGGCTAATCGATGCATTTAGCCAACAAACTCAAACACCGCATGATGAATTCAGCCTACAAAGCCAAATGATCAACGGCTTTAGTAAACATTTGAGTAGTGTAGCGACCTCAGAGCGCGCAGCTTATGTAAAGCAATTGGCAAACGACTTTAATGTAAAGCTTGATTACAAAAACAATGAATCCCTTGCCCTACCACCGTCTTTAATACTACAAATGCATACCCAAAGCGGCCTTATTTTAGAAGACCAGCAAGGTTTTTATATGCTCTACAGTAGCGAAGTATTGTCGCCTTATCATCTTTCCATGCGCCTAGATAAAGGCTTTGAAACAGATCAGCGCAACGATATTATTTTAACTTTGTTGTTTTATGCTGGGCTCTGCATTTTTATGGGCTTTATTATTGCCCCACTTGCTAAACGCTTAACAGTATTAAACGATGCGGCTAAAAAATTTGCCGCAGGAGATGTGCAAGCGAGAATAAAGGTCTCTCACTTTACCTACATAAGAGATGTTGAGCTTACATTTAACCGAATGGCTAGCCAAATAGAAAAGCTCGTGGCGGAGAACAAATTAATGGCATCGAGCTTATCGCACGATATTAGAACCCCTATCGCATGTTTACGCTTTGGCTTAGATGCTGCGCTCGACAGCGCAGATATGCCTAAAGTTAAGCAATACCTTGTGCGTATGGAAAACGATCTTGATCATATGGAATCGATGCTTAAAAGCTATTTAGCCTTTGCAACCCTTGAGCAAAATGCCAACCAGCTCACCTACTCGCAAACTAATTTATCGCACTATCTTGAAGACTTACTTACTCAGCTTTCGCCTAAAATTGAAACCAGCCAACTTAAAATACAACTAAACAGTAGTGACGATATGGTTTTTGCTGACTTACATTGGCTTGCTCGGGCTATTAGTAATTTAATTGGCAATGCCTGCGACTTTGCAAAAGACACTATTTATGTCAGTGCAAAGCGCGATGAGCATTATTTATATATTACAGTTGAAGATGATGGCCCAGGCATCGCACCAGAGAACTTTAATAACGTTTTTAGCCCGTTTTTTAGAGAAGAAAGCCACCGTAACCGTGCTGATAAAAGCTATGGCTTAGGCTTAGCCATTGTTGCAAAAGTGGCAGATTGGCATCACGGCAGTGTAAGCGTTAGTAAAAGTGCGCGGCTTCAAGGGGCGTGTTTTACCCTTAAAATTGGCCAGCATCACGATTCGTAAAATATTATTTACACAACTGTAATTAACATTTATTACACAAAATCAACTCCTTATTCTAAACCTGTTGATAACATTAATTAAATGCATCGCGTGATAGACACACCAGACGATAATTATTGTCACAATTGGGCAAATAAGTACTTTTTATTTATTTGCAATTCCAGTAGATTGTCAGCGCCGTCAAAAAATAGAGAAGTACAACAATATGAGCGCAGTTAGAGGTGAGTTTAGCTCTCGCTTTGGATTTATAATGGCCGCCGCAGGCTCTGCAGTAGGTTTAGGTAATATTTGGGGTTTTCCTACCCAAACAGCAAGCAATGGTGGTGCCGCTTTTTTAGTCGCTTATTTGGTACTCGCGTTCTTTTTAGCATACCCCGCACTTATGGCTGAGCTTATAATTGGCCGCCACGGACAAGCTAATGCGGTGTCTTCTTTAACAAAAATAACATCACACACGTGGCAAAAGCGCTTTGCTTTTATCGTGGGTTTTGGCGGGATTTTATGTGCGGGCTTTATTTTAAGTTTTTATGCCATTGTGGCAGGCTGGATGCTCAGCGCGACAATCGAACCTCTCACTACATTAGCTGGTGCAAACCAAGCTTCAACGTGGTTAAGTGAGCAGTCACTTTCACGAAACATCATTTTTACAGTGATATTTATCATACTCACCGTGGCTATTATTAGTCGTGGCGTAGAAAACGGCATAGAAAAATGGTCTAAGCGTCTGATGCCTGCGCTTTTAGGTATTTTATTTGCCTTAATTGCCTACGTTATGACCCAAGAAGGTGCTATGCAAGGGCTTAAAGCCTATTTAGTGCCTGATTTTTCATCTATATTTGATGCAAATTTACTCGTAAGTGCACTCGGCCAAGCGTTTTTCTCTTTGTCATTAGGCACCAGCGTGATGATTATTTATGGCTCTTACATAAGTAAAAAAGAAAACCTAGTCACGCTAGGCGCTTATGTAACATTAATAGATGTGTTTATCGCGTTTGTAGCGGGCCTTTTAATTATACCAGCCATGTATGTCGCACAAGCTCAAGGCGTAGAAATTTTTTCATCTACAGGCAAACTTCTCTCTGAAGACACATTGGTGTTTCAAGTGTTACCAGCATTGTTTGATGGTATGGGCTCTGTGGGTCTATTTATAGGCTTTGCATTTTTTGCCCTAATGAGTATAGCCGCACTTACCTCCTCTATTTCAATGTTAGAGGCGCCGGTATCGTATACTGTGGAGCGCTTTGCAATGAGCCGCCTGCAGGCAACATGGCTAATTGGCGCGCTAATAAGCGCAGTGAGCATTACCATAGTATGTAACTTAGGAAGCTTATTTGGTTTAGTGATCACCCTAACAACTAAAGTTGCTCAGCCTTTACTTGGCTTAATGTGTTGTATTTTTGTTGGCTGGATTTGGTACCGTGGCTCACTACTAAAAGCAATACAGCAAGGTAACCCTGAGGTTCATAACACACTATTTTGGAAAGTATGGCCTGTATACACTAAGTTTGTGTGCCCTATAGCTATTGGTGCTGTGTTTTTACATTCGGTGTTAAGTTAAAACGTTATTTTTAACTAACCCGAGTTCAGGTTAAGTTTTAAATTAAGTAAAGCCCACGCGTTAAGTGGGCTTTTTAATAGCTTAAATTTACTCGTAATAAATTAGCTTAGTGTATTTAACACCATATCTTGATGAGGGATGCCATCTTCTAGGTATTGCTCCCCTACTTCTGTAAAGCCAAAAGAGCGATAAAATGCTAATAAATAGGTTTGTGCGCCTATATAAATATGACGCTGTGGCCACTGCTTTTTACAACATGCTATGGCCGCATTTACAAGCTCAGTAGCCCGCCCTTTACCTCGCTCACTTTTGCAAACCAGTACACGGCCTATTGCGCTGTACTGCTCATTTTTTTCATAGCAGCGGGCATAAGCTAATAAACTATTATCTGCAATTGCATATAAATGCTGAGTACTAGGGTTAATGTCTACTTCATCAAGCTCAGGGTAAGGACACGTTTGCTCTACTACAAATACATCAACACGACCGCGCATTATCGTAAATAAAGTACGCGTATCAAGCGCATCAAAATGCGCACATTTAAACGACATATAAAATCCTAAAATAAAAAACCCAGCCTAAGCTGGGTTTAGTTAAACTACGCATCACTTAGGCAAACAAACGCTCTAATTGGTCGCACAACTGCGATAAATTCACATGGTCGTGCTCTATGGTTAAATCAACATAACCATCGCCTCTAAATGCTCTATCCAGCTCAATTAAAACATGCGTTTTGTGTGCTTCTGGTACAAACGATAATTCAATTTCTTGAATCCCAAATAAGCTGCGGCTATTAGGCTTGTACTCTAACTCTTGATAACACCCCGATACCGACTGAAAAGTAGGCGCACGTAAATGGCCTTTTTCAACATCTGCTTTTAATAAACTAAACCCTAATTTATCCATTGCTTGCATACAGGTTTTAACAGCTTCGTTAGGGTAAATATGCAAGTGGTCTTTATCTGTAGGGTCTAGTGCTAAATCAATATCAAGGCCTGTTTCAATCCATACATGTGATTGGTTGTAGCCGGCATTAATTTCAGTAATTGGGGTTTCTGGATGAAGGCGCGCTTCAAATGGAATGCTTTTAACTTCACCTGGCTCAACAGTGCCTATGTCGGTTATGCGCCACTGATCAATTACGTGATTAGTAAAGTACTCACCTTCTTCGCCATCAACTTTAACGCGAGTCATTAAAAACAAATCAAGGCCAGCAATT
Source organism: Pseudoalteromonas sp. Angola-30 (assembly GCF_028599215.1). Taxonomy (NCBI): domain Bacteria; kingdom Pseudomonadati; phylum Pseudomonadota; class Gammaproteobacteria; order Alteromonadales; family Pseudoalteromonadaceae; genus Pseudoalteromonas; species Pseudoalteromonas sp. Angola-30. The sequence continues at coordinate 160,665 of NZ_JAQREI010000003.1, read as the reverse complement.
TCTTGAGCCACATCGCCTGCAGTTATAACGATATTAGCGTTAAAAAGTTGCCCTGGCTGAAGATGCTCAGTTTCTAAAATTGTATCTACTTTTGCAGCGCCAATACCTACCGACGCTAAAATCTTTTTAAACATATCTATCTCCTTAAGCTGAGCGGCTCAGTTTGTTGCTCAAGCTTAAACTCCTTCGTTAAAGCATCTTAACCATATTTAAAAGCCAATGTCAGTGAAAAAATGTTATTTACATGCTATTTACGATTAAATACGTGTTTAATGTGCATTTTTTATACGTAGCTGGGCAAGTAATTGATTAAACGCGCTCATTTTTAGGGCTATTTTTATTTTCAATGGTATAAAATTTTCGCTACACTGCAATCCCAAATGAAGTGATATTAAGAATTATGGAACTAATCTATTTTGCCGCCGCGTTTGTTTGTGGCTTTGGTGTTTATCAATTAAAACTTCCTCCCCTTATTGGCTTTTTACTTGCCGGTTTTGCATTAAATTTATCTGGCTATAAAAGCACCGAACTACTCGATACCATTGCGGCACTGGGTGTAACACTTCTTTTATTTAGTATTGGCTTAAAACTTAAAGTAAACAGCTTAATCAAGCCCCAAGTATGGGCACCCGCTACCCTACACATTATTTTTAGCAGTGCATTATTTAGTGGCTTTATGTTACTGCTAGGTATTTTTGCTGTGCCTATGTTTGTTGATTTAAGCTGGCAAAGTGCTTTATTAGTTGGGTTTGCGCTAAGCTTTTCAAGCACTGTATTTGCGGTAAAAGTACTTGAAGAGCGCGGTGAAATGGCAAGCCTACACGGAAAAATAGCCATTGGCATTTTAGTTATGCAGGATATTTTTGCGGTTATATTTTTAGCCATTAGCACTGGCAAAGTACCTAATATGTGGGCTCTTGCTTTAATTATTGCACTCCCTTTAGTGCGCCCACTTATGTATGCAGTGCTTAACCGCTCTAAACATGGTGAGCTATTGCCGTTATTTGGCTTTTTCTTTGCGTTGATAGCCGGTTATAACGCTTTTGATTTTGCAGGTTTAAAGGGCGATTTAGGCGCGCTCATTATGGGGATGATGTTTGCCCCACATAAAAAGGCGGGAGAGCTTTCAAAGTCGCTGCTTAATTTAAAAGATATTTTGCTGGTCGGTTTTTTCTTAAGCATTGGTTTAAACGCAGAGCTTACAGCTAATTCATTAATTGTAGCGTTAATCCTTATATTTGTTCTGCCAGTTAAAACCTTACTTTATTATGTGTTTACGAATACCTTTAAGCTCAGAGCGCGCACCTCGTTACTCACTGCATTTAGCCTTGCTAATTTTAGTGAGTTTGGCCTTATTGTGTGTGCTGTGGCAGCCTCTACAGGCATGATCACCTCAGAGTGGCTGGCGGTAATGGCTATTGCGGTGTCTATTACCTTTGTTATTGCATCGCCTCTTAATAAACGCTCAAACGAGTTATACGTAAAAATTGAGCGCTGGTTATTAAAATTCGAAAGCAAAACCCGCTTAGCTGAAGAGCTACCCGTTAATTTAAACGACACTAAAATCGTTATATTTGGTATGGGCCGCATAGGTACAGGTGCCTACGAAACAATAAATGCGACTCACCCTAATGTAGTGGCGGGCATTGATATTAAACCAGAGGTGGTAGAAAAACATATTAAACGCAATAGAAAGGTACTCCTTGCCGATGCCACCGACCCTGACTTTTGGCAGCGCGTTAACCACTCTCATGTTGAAATGGTCATGTTAGCTATGCCAAAGCATATGCAAAATATTTTTGCACTAGAGCAATTACAAGCCTCAGGCTATAACGGCCAAGTAACGGCTATCGCCAATTACCCAGATCAACAAAAAGAGCTTGAACAAATGGGCGTAAACTCGACCTATAACTTTTATTTAGAAGCAGGAAGTGGTTTTGCCGAGCACGTAAAGCAAGAGCTATTCGAAAAATAGTACTTTTATACTAAACAATAAAAACAACCAAATGAAAACGCCTTATTTTTAATAAGGCTTTTTTATTAGTTTTAGTTTAAAAACTCATTTTATTTACATTCCTTTACATTACTTCTCTCTATCTGTAAAAAAAACAGATAAACTACCGGTGTTGTTTAAATAAACGCCTTCGCACCTGTGTCACATAATTAGACTCCAGCTAATTAATGCAAGGTAAGCATTTATTTATCAACACAAATTTATTCAATCAGAGGGCCTACTCCCTCGTTCAATAGGCTGTTTCTTGCCCGTCACAGCCTATTTTATTTCTGTTTACTTGCCCGCTTACCCAGCCGCTATTTAATGCGTTTATTATTAATAAGCAGTAGTATTACTATTATACGTTTTATCAATTACTGACTTATTATGGATACAGCCGAACTCAAGCTCGCCATTAATACAATTATGCCCTTTGGAAAATACGCAGGCAGACCCCTGTTGCTTTTGCCAGAGCCCTACCTAGTGTGGTTTAAACAGCAAGGGTTTCCAGAAAGTAAACTCGGGGCGCAGCTTGCAATGATGTACGAGGTTAAATTAAATGGGCTTGAGCAAATGCTGATGCCCCTACTTAAAAAAAATGAAAAATAATTGAGAACTTTTTCCACGTAGCCGGGTCTACTATTTTGCTACTTGTTGATTTTGGTTTTTAACCACAAAAAGCGCCTTAGGCGCTTTTTTTATGTCTGGCGTTTTTAGGTGAATTGCTTTTATACCAATCCGCATAATTAAGTAATCTATTTTGAGGATGGAAAAACGTGTTGATAGCTAGGCAAAAAATTTGCTATTTAGTTGTTCTCGGCAATTGCTCCTGCATTGCTCTACCTTCTGCATTCATGCAGTCGTAAATGGGAATTTTTTAACGTAGCTAGCGACACATTTGGCCCCACAAAATGATTAAATATTATTGTGGATAGGTATTAGGTAAGGTAACTATAAACTTAGCGCCACCAAGCGATGAGTCAGTGATTGAATAGTGCCCTTTATGCCACGATACAATTTTTGCCACTATTGCTAAGCCTAAACCAAAGCCCCCTGTGCTTTTATCACGGCTTTTATCTAAACGAGTAAAAGGTTTAAATACGCTTTCTCTGTCGCTTTTTAAAATACCTTCTCCGTCATCTTCCACAATAAAGTAAATTGCATCACCCTGCGCTTTGAGTGTGACATCAACACGACTAACAGCGTACTTTAACGCATTGCCCACTAGGTTTTGCATTACACGCGCAATAAAGTGCGCATCACACTTGTAAACAAGAGCCTGTGGTAACACCGCATTAAACTCTATGCCGCTTGCAAAATTTAGCTTATTAATGACCGATTGTGTCAGAGCAGCCAAATCAACGTCGCTTCTCGCTAAGCTTGGTTGCTGCGAATCAAGCCGAGCATATTCAAGCATTTCACACACAAGCGCTTCAAGTTCGCTTATATCTGCCTGCATATTCGTTAGGTAATGTTGCCCTTTTTCCGATTGCAGTGTGTCTTCTAACATGGCTATACCAAATTTTAATCGTGCAAGAGGTGTTCTAAATTCATGAGATACAGAGGAGGTAAGTTCTTGTTGCGCACTAAGAAGATGCTCTATGCGCTGCTGCATTACTTTTAGAGTATCAGTAACGGGTAAAAAAAACGATTTAGAAGGACTGCTTATATTAAAGTCTTGCGAGCCATCTACCGCTTCGCACGCATGGCTTAATTTAGAAAAATCACGCCATAGTAAAAAGCTCCACAGCCCCACAGGTAACCCTACAATAGCCAGTAACATTAAATACGGGATAACAGAGCTTTCAGGTGCTTTTATAACGCCTACAGGACCAATTTGAAGTAGCTTTTTATCACCAAGCTCAACATACCACACTATGCGCTGCTTTTTATCATACAGGTACAGGTAATGATTTTTATCTAATGAGGCTTGCTGCTTAAGGGGTAAAATAAGATCTTTGCGGGCAATAACTTGGCTTTCAAAGCTGTGTTTTAGCTTATCTAGCCCATCATCGGTTTGCGATAATAACCAAAGTGCTTGGCCAAACTCATCATCTAACAGCACTTGCTGCTGCGTCTCTTCGTAAGGCCAAATTTGTTCTATAACACCACTAACAATAAATAAAGAAACAATGATATAAACATATAAACTTATAAATAGTTTGCCCATTATTCCTTATTTACCTTCATATATTATTTTTCCCAGGCGTCTGATACAAACAAGTAACCTTGCCCCCACACGGTTTTTATACGGTAAGGTTTATCGCTGTTATCACCTAGCTTTTTACGAATTCGTGACACGCGTACATCAACGGTACGGTCAAGCCCATCGTATTGACGACCAATCATATGTTGATGAACATGTTCACGGCTTAGTACTTCGCCTGCATTTGAGGCAAGTAGCCATAGTAGCTCAAACTCATGCGATGTAAGTACTATTTCGTTTTCGTTTAATTTAACAATTCGGCTGGTTTTATCAATGACTAAATCACCAAACTGAATCTCTTCTGCGGCCTTAACCACGGGTTGCCCGCGACGCAGTAATGCATTTACACGCGCCAGTAAAACACGCGGTTCTGCAGGTTTTACCACATAATCATCTGCGCCAAGCTCTAAGCCAATCACCTGGTCAAAGTCTTCACCTTTTGCAGTAAGCATTAAAATTGGCAACGAAAACTTATCACGTACTTGTCGACATACGCTAAAGCCATCTTTACCTGGCAACATAATATCTAAAATCATTAAATCAGCAGCGTTATTCTCAAGATAACTAAATACTTCATCACCACGGCTTAATACGTCTACTTCTAAGCCATTATGTTCAAGATAATCTTTTGTTAGTTGTTGTAAACCTAGGTCATCTTCAACAAGTAAAATTTTTGGCATGAGTTGCTCCTAAATTAAAAATAGCTCCATGGAGAGCGAAGCCTGCGCCTACTTTTTTTAGCATCAGCACTTTGCACTTCAACGTGTGTTTTAGCAATTAACACACCGGTATGAGGATTGATTAAGGAGTATATGGTCTCTACCTGAACACGCGCTTTATACTCAAACTCACCAACAGCCTGCTGTTGCCAGCATTTAATCAGTTTATTTTGTTGGTACAGGCATGCATCGCTTGGCGATGGTTGCTGCCAATTAAACTTTAAATCGAGATCGCAAAACGCTTGCTGCTCAGACACAACACACACTTTGGGAGAGACCTTTAAAGACGCATTTTGCGCTACAACGGGAGGGCTAAACAGAAAAACTGTAAGCACAATCAACATTAAATACTTCATATTAAAAAGTATGATCGAATCCTATAAAAGCAGTCATTGAATAGTTACGTTCAAAAAGCGGACTGCCATCCATAGCTGAATAGTCGTAATATGCTACATGAAAACGAAGACTGTTAGCCTCACTCAATGGCCAACTGGCGTCGATTTTAGCATAAGGTTGCCAGCTACTACCAACGTCAATTTTACCTAATGAGGTTTCGTGTGCTTTTAAACCATAATAGTAGCTGTTTAATTCAGCTGATTTATAGTTAACCCCAAGCGTTGGCTTTAACTTTAAACGCCCTACTTCACTGTGGTACTGCCATTGTATAGCGCCCCGAGTACCGTTATAAACATTACTTATATCGTGTAATAACTGTATCGATAGCACATGGTTTTGCTGCACATAATGATAGCTTCCCCCGGCATCTAGGGCTAAATGGCGATTATCAATATTATCGATATTTATTTTTTTAGGCTGGGGATTATTTTGCGCTAATGCAGAAGCACCTGCGGTTGCTGGTAAAACAAAGAGGTTATTAGGGTGCCAATCAATAAAAAAACGTGACTCTGCGTTAAGTTCTGAAACAATATTAAAATGATGCTTTTGATTTTCTTTAAGTGTGTAGCCAAGGCGACCATTATCGAAAAACCAACGCTCGCCATAAAAAGCAATGCGCGGGATCACAGGGAGCGGGACGTTTTTTCCGCCATGCAGAGGGTTGGTAATAACACCCGCGCCGACACTTAGATTTACATGCCACTTTTTAACAGTAATATGTTGCTGCGCATACTCTTGTTCGTTATAGGCCTGCGAAGCTGTGCTAGGCAAGCAAACAAGACACACCACAAAGCAAAAAATGTAAATAAAAGTATTGAGCCGCATTAACCTAATCTAAATGAGTAAAATAAGTAAGTGACCCATACTAGCAAGGTAAGCACAAATGTGCGCCACCTGGTTACAATCATTCACAATTTTTATACATACGTATCACATTTAAATATCAGGGGCTATTTCAATACGGTTGCGACCATGTGTTTTAGCTATATATAAAGCACGGTCGGCGCGCTCAATAAGTACCGAACCTTTCGTGAATGGACGTAAAATAGCGAGTCCAAAACTTGCAGAAATTGCACGTTTAGAATTTACATCGTCTTTTTTACGGATAGTTAATGAAGCAATATCTAAACGAATTTTATCAGCAAACACCATAATCTCGTTGATGCTGTCAAAATACCCGGTAATACAAAACTCCTCACCACCATAGCGGTAAACATTCAGGCTATCGGAAATATTTTGCGAAACTTTTTTGGCTACTAATTTAAGTACTTCATCGCCTTTTTGATGACCAAAATCGTCGTTAAAACGTTTAAAGTGATCAATATCAAACATGATTAGTACCGCCAATACGCTCTCGTCAGCTTTCTCTGAATAGGTTTGACAAAACTGCTGAATATCATCATCAAACTTTCTTCTATTAAAAAAGCCTGTCAGGGGGTCTGTATCGGCTGCTTCTTGAGAAAGGTTAAGTGCTTCTTTTAAATCTTTAATTTCGTTATAGGCTACCGCAAGCTTAGTTTGAAATTCTCGCGCATAGTCTTGCATAGCCACCGACTCGTCGGTTAAGCGTTCAACACAACCGAGTATTTCGTTAAACGAATTTACATTAGCTAAACCTGCCAACTCATTTTGAGAATCTACCAACGACGTGGTAAAGCTTTTAGAGTGATCGAGGGTAACGCTTATATCATGCTGTACTTGCTCCATAGTGCCATGGAAGCGATCTGCCATTTCTTGAAAAAACACTAAGTCATCTTCGCTTAAATGCTTATCAAAAATTTCTTTTGCTTTATTTTGAGTACATGTTTGTTGCTCAGCAATGACGTGATCAAGCTCAGCATTTAATGCTGGCTTACTGCCTTGCACATAGCAATACCAAATAGCGTAATTGATAGGCGTTACCGGCATTCGGTACTTTACCATCAGAGGAATTGCTTTTTTTAAACATTGAGCAGAATGAGCGAGCGATACAGCATGATCCATAATTATTATAAACTCTCGTGCGTCATTATTTTTTATTATTAAGCTTTCATGTTAAGTAATAGTAAACTCATACGCAACTGTTAATCATACTATTTACTGAATTATATTAATCGTTAAAAGCTTAAATAACATTTGCGCCTAAAGTTTGTGCAATATTCCATAATGCACTGATTGCAGGGTCGTTAAGCTCTTTTTTTAGCACCGCCAAACCAATATCAAACCCTTCTGGCTGGTAATTTTCACTGGGCAGTACGTGTACCTTGTCTTGTAGCGGACTATTATCTAGCACTATTTTGGGAACCATGGCGACACCTAATCCTAGGCTCACCATAGACACCATTGCTTCGTGCCCTGCTACTTGTGCATAAATTTTTCCATGCACATTATTTTTCCGCCACCACTGCTCTAACCGCTGCCTAGAAAAACCTTGCTCAGGTACAATAAACTCCAGTTCTGACCAATCAATATGTGGGGCGTTTTTCGCTATTTTTTCGCTGATCGGGCATTGAATTTTAGGTCCAATAAGAACCAGTGGAGAGTGGCCTATATTAACAAAAGCAATTTGGGCAGGCAGTTTACTTGGCCGTGCAGCAATAGCCATTGATTCATGGGCATCCAGTACTCGGTTTATTGCCAACGCCGGATCGCCGGTATTTAGCGTTATTTCTATATGCTGATGCTGCGCGCGGAGTTGTTCTAATATTTGATGCAAAAAACTATACGAGGCGGTGACTGAGCAATAAATACTCACATTACCGTAAATATGCTGGGTTGGGTCTTTCACATTCGCTTTAAAGCGCTGCCAATTAGCCAGTGTAGAGGTGGCGTAATCAATAAACGACTCCCCTTCTTTAGTTAATTTTACACTTCGGTTATCGCGTATAAATAAAGCAACGCCCACCTCATCTTCAAGCTGCTTAATATTGCGACTTAAAGTAGGTGCACTTATATGGCACAGCTCGCTCGCCCTGGCAAAATGGAGCGTTTTAGCTAACGCTAAAAAGTAATTTAAATGCTTATGATCCATTACATGCCTCTACGTTTCATTTTTTGAAATACTTTAGTGCAAATATATCATTTTACGCAAGCAAAGTTTTTTTTTATGGTGTGTTTAAGCAAAGCAAATACGCTTTGCATCTAACAAACACGAATTATAGGACACTAACATGGCGAATTATTTTAATACCTTACCTTTACGCGAGCAGTTAGCTCAATTAGCGCAATGTGAATTTATGGACCCAAGTGAATTTACCGATGGTGTTGATGCACTTAAAGGTAAAAAGCTGGTTATTGTTGGCTGTGGCGCACAAGGTCTTAACCAAGGTTTAAACTTACGTGACTCAGGTCTAGATGTATCATACACGTTACGTCAATCAGCAATTGATGAGCGTCGTCAGTCATACCTAAATGCATCTGAAAACGGTTTTACTGTAGGCACGTACGAAGAGCTAATTCCGAGCGCTGACGTAGTATTAAACCTAACACCTGATAAGCAACATACAGCCGTTGTAACTGCCATTATGCCTTTAATGAAACAAGGCTCTACACTTGCTTACTCGCACGGTTTTAATATTGTTGAAGAAGGCATGCAAATTCGTGAAGACATTACGGTAATCATGGTTGCTCCTAAGTGTCCTGGCTCTGAAGTGCGTGAAGAATACAAACGCGGCTTTGGTGTACCTACTCTTATTGCTGTTCACCCAGAAAACGACCCACAAGGTCACGGCTTAGCACAAGCTAAAGCCTACGCTGCGGGTACCGGTGGTCATCGTGCCGGTGTACTTAAGTCATCGTTTATCGCTGAAGTTAAATCAGACTTAATGGGCGAGCAAACAATTCTTTGTGGCATGTTACAAACCGGTTCAATTTTATGTTTTGATAAAATGATTGAGAAAGGCATTGATGCGGGTTACGCATCAAAACTAATTCAATACGGCTGGGAAGTAATTACCGAAGCCCTTAAATACGGCGGCGTTACTAACATGCTTGACCGTTTATCAAACCCTGCAAAAGTAAAAGCGTTTGAACTAAGCGAAGAACTTAAAGTTATTATGCGCCCGCTTTATAACAAGCACCAAGATGACATTATCGACGGTACTTTCTCACGCGTAATGATGGAAGATTGGGCAAACGACGATGCAAACTTACTAAAATGGCGTGCAGAAACTGCCGAAACTAACTTTGAAAAAACCCCTGCTGGTGATGTAGAAATCTCTGAGCAAGAGTTTTTCGATAACGGTATTTTAATGGTTGCTATGGTTAAAGCGGGCGTTGAGCTTGCATTTGAAACCATGACTGCAGCAGGTATTATTGACGAGTCGGCTTATTATGAGTCTTTACACGAAACACCGTTAATTGCCAACACAATAGCACGTAAAAAGTTATTCGAAATGAACCGTACTATTTCTGATACTGCAGAATACGGCTGTTACTTATACAACCATGCGTGTTTACCATTATTGGCCGATTTTATGAAAAACATCGACACCGATGTTATTGGTAAAGGCTTAAATGAGCAAAGTAACCAAGTAGATAACCAAACATTGATTCAAATTAACACTGCACTACGTGAGCACCCTGTTGAAATTGTTGGCGCTAGACTACGCGGCTACATGTCAGCAATGAAGAAAATTGTATAACTAGTTTCGCTTGTTAGAAACCAAGCCCACATGCATACGCTGTGGGCTTTTTCGTGCTAGTAATAATAAAAAGCGAGTATACCCTTTTAGATATATTGCAATAATTAGCGCTTAATTAATAATGTGCTAACATGGCTATCTACCTAGTTGTAAAGTTAAATAATATGACGATAAAAAACCTAACTATCACTCAAAAAATCACCATTTTAGGCAGTACCATTGCAATCTGTGTCGCTGCATTAATTGGTTTAACGTCTTTATATAGCTCTGAAGATATTATAGAACGACGTATGATTGAATCTGAGCTACCCAGCAAATTACACAGTATTAGTAATCAAATTGGTGGCGAAATAAACGAACTACTAGGTGCTGCACAGCAACTATCATCAAATGAATTTATCTTAGAGTGGGCGCGCTCAAATAACCAAGACGACACACTACTGCTTAAAGAATTAAACCGCGTAGCAAAGCAGTTTGATTTAGCAACGGCGTCGTGGGCTAACCGTGATACAGCACAATATTGGAACCAACACGGATTTTTACGCGTGCTTAAAAACGACGCGGCTGATGGGTGGTTTTTTGGCTTTACCAACTCAAATAATCCGTACTCAATCAGTATTTATCAAGAATCCCCGACTGATGTAAAAATGTTTGTAAATCATCAACAAACAAATGGGCTTGGATTAGCGGGGCTTGCAAAAAGCATCACCGACATGCAAAAGCTATTACAACAATTTAAAATTGAGCAAACAGGCTTTGTGTTTATTGCAGATAAAAGCGGCTTAATTCAGTTACATAAAGATGCAAATAAAGTGGCTAAAGTAAACATAGACACACTTTATGGCAGTAATGTTCATAGTACTTTATATAACCCCTCTGGTTTTGCAATTACAGAATTATCACTTAATAACGAAGCCACATTTTTAGCAGCCATGCCAATAGCCAATACCGACTTATACGTATTAGCCCAAGTACCTAAAAGTGAGGTGTTTGCGACTGTAGGTACATTGGAGTGGCAAATATTTACCTTTACGCTAGTGATAGCCCTCGTTGCTAGCATGCTAAGTTACTTGTTAGCACGTTCTTTAGCGTCACCGCTTTCGGATATGGCCGAGCTGTTCTCACGTTTAGGATCAGGCGATGCTAATTTAGCGTACCGTTTGCCAGAGTCTAATCAGCCAGAGCTAAACAATTTAAGCCATGGCTTTAACCAGTTTATTCATAAAATTGAAACTGCCATAAAGCAAGTCGCCAACGAAAGTACAGAAATACGCCAAAGTTCTAATCATGTATTTGAACAAGCAAAAAACAACTCGCAGTCTATTGATAATCAAAAAGAGCAAACCATTTCGGTTGCTGCAGCCATTAACGAAATGGGCGCAACTGTACAAGAAATAGCACAAAGTGCGGCTAATGCAGCTAAGTTAACGCAAAGCAGTCAAGAAAACACCAGCCAAAGCCATCAGCAAGTACTGCAAAGCCAAGCTACAATTTCAGCGCTTGCCACTGACATTGACGGCATTACCGAGCAAGTAACACTGCTTTCTAAAAAAACAATTGATATAGCGAGTATTGTTGACTCTATTCGCGGCATTTCAGAGCAAACTAATTTACTGGCCTTAAACGCAGCCATCGAATCGGCACGGGCTGGTGAGCATGGTAGAGGCTTTGCAGTGGTGGCCGATGAAGTACGCGCGCTTGCTAATCGTACCTCGCAATCAACCACCGAAATTCAGTCAATGATTGAAGAGCTAACCACTATTTCTGAAGATGTAGTAAACGATATTAGTCAATCTAAGCAAAAAGCCCAACAAAGCGTAGGCGCAATGCAAAGCTCTGTTGAATTGCTTGATGCGATAAGCGAAACAGCAAATCAAATAAACGACATGGCTACCTTAATTGCCACCGCAACTGAGCAGCAAAGTAACGTGGTTGCTGATGTAGGACGTAATATTGAGCAAATAAGTGAAATTAGTGACCGTGCTATGAATGAGCAAATAAACACCGAGCAAGCAATTCGCGATTTAGCAAATAGCGCTCAAGCGCTTGATGCACTCGTAGCCACCTTTGAAAAACACCACTAAACACGTTTTGTAACACTTTAATAAACCACCTGCGCATATTGCATCTACACTTATAGATGTAATATGTTGGAGGTGGTTTATGAACATATCTTGTTTTAACGCATTATTACTAAGTAGCTGCTTATATTTAAGCGCATGTAACACCACGGTGCGTGAACCACCACCGCTTGCCCTTGCAAACCATCCAACATTTAACCGTATTAACGTTGAAACCGAGCAAGACATATTTAAGCTCGACAAAACAATCACTTCCCAACTTGATGCCCACTTAACCAGTAAGCGCAGCGCGCATTACTTAGCGAACAGTATTTTAAGTTTTTTATTAAAAAACGGCGATAACTCATTAACCTATCAAAGTGGCGCCACATTGAGTGCATCGCAAACCTACGCTAATTTAAATGCTAATTGCCTGTCGTTATCGATATTAGCGTATAGCTTAGCCGATTATTTAGGTATAAAAGCGCGCTTTCAAAAGGTTCATATTCCTGAATATTGGGCAATGAATAAAGGGGTTAATTTACTGACAGGGCATATTAATTTATCAATTGACAATGCGCTTATGCAAACAATACCAGCCACAATGGTTTATCAACGTGATAAACAGTTAACCATAGACTTCGACCCGAATATAAGAAAACAACGCTTTAAAACCAGCCCAATAAGCAAAGAGTTTGTTACGGCTATGTTTTATAACAATAAAGGCGCTCAAGCTTTAGTAAATAAAAATTATAATTTAGCTTATAGCTACTTTAGTGCCGCCGTTGAAGCCGCCCCATTATACAGTGGTGGCTGGGGAAATTTAGGTATTGTATTTAGGCAGCTTAATTATTTAAAAGAAGCTGAACAGGCATATAACTATGCATTATTGCTTGATAAAAATAACCATACTGCCATAGGTAATCTCGCTGTGCTGTACACCTTAAGTAACCGCGCTAAACAAGGTCAGCAAATGCTAAAACAGCTCAATAAAAAGCGCCAAGCTAACCCGTATTACCATATATCATTGGGTAATAGTGAACTGGTACTTAAAAATTACTCTCAAGCGATTAAGCATTTTAAAAGCGCTTATAAAATTGACGCTAAGTTACACGAAAGCCACTTTGGCCTTGCGCGAGCATATTATTTTACCGGCAATATAAAGCAGGCAACACATTATATGCGTTTAGCGGGTATAAACGCCGAGTTTAACTATGACAAAGCCCGCTATCGTAATAAATTAAAAGCATTAAAAAATGCCACAGCTTCACTTAGTCATTAGCTGTTGTACGTAGTGCTCTTTTTGGGCCCTACTTAATTTTTTAATTTGCCACTCTAACTTACTGGCTTCGCTTTTTGAGCCCACCTTTTGTTGATGAATTAAAACTAAAGGGCCTTTGCCTTTTAAGTTTTTTGCGCCTTTACCCGCTTGATGCGTGGCTAAGCGCTTATCAACATTGGTTGTTATACCCGTATACCAGTGGCCTAAACGCGTTTGCACTATATACAAATACCACGTTGAGGGTACTTTGTGTGCTTTGCTTATATTTATACTTAAACTTTTTTGTTTGTTTGTGGTCAAAACGTTGCCCTAACCCTCGTAACTAAAAACAATTTCTTAAAAGGGTTTTACCTTCAGTGACTAATCGGTATCATGCAGATTATAAAAAATAAGGATCACAACTAACAATGCAGTCGTTAAAAACTTTTTCTCTTTGGCTTATCGTTGCTCTCACATTCAGCTCTTTAGCCGGTTGTTCTAGCTGGGTATATAGAATCAATATCCCACAGGGTAACTTTTTAGAGCAATCAGATGTAGATAAGCTTCGTGTAAACATGACACGAGAGCAAGTTATTTATGTATTAGGTCGTCCAATAGCAGAAGATGCGTTTGATAATAGTACCTGGCGTTATGTGTACAGCTTTAACAAAGGCCGCGATAATGAGCAGCATAAAGAGTTGCTGGTTAAATTTGAAAATGATCAACTAGTTGCTGTTTCGGGTGATTATGATCAACCAGAAAACTTTGATACTCCGCTAGAGCAGTAAACGCTTTAGTTATTAAAAAAAAGGTGAGCATAGCTCACCTTTTTTATTTACTACATTAATAACCTTTATAAAGGACGCCCACCGGTAACTTTATTTGCTCGACCTTCCTCTTTTGCTTTTTCAGCACGCTTTCTTCGAGCATCTTTAGGGTCTGCAATTAGTGGACGATAAATTTCTATTCTGTCGCCATCTTTTAATTCGTAATGCGCTTTTACTGTTCTATTCCATACACCTAAAGTAAGCGCAGTTGGGTCTATTTCAGGGCACTTTTCAATGATCCCCGATTGAATAACAGCTTGTTCGGCTGTGGTTCCTTGCGCTACTTCCACTGTTAATGTGGTTGCTTTAGTCGGTAATGCAAAAACTATCTCAATGCTAATCATTATCTTGCTCCGTATACATCTTTTGCACGTTGCGTGAATGCACTAACCATATTTTTAGCTACATCATTAAATATTTTACCAAACGCCAATTCTATAAGCTTGCTAGAGAATTCAAATTCAAGCTTAAGCTCAACTTTACAGGCTTTTTTATCTAACGCTTGAAAATGCCAACGCCCTTTAAGAGTTTTAAATGGGCCATCAACCAGCCTTAATTGCACGGTTTGCTCGTCAATAAAGGTGTTTTCAGTGGTAAACCACTTTTTTATACCCGCCTTGGATATTTCTAAACTCGCGGTCATGTTATTATTGTGCTGCGAAACGATTTTAGAGTCTGAGCAATTAGGTAAAAACTGCGGATAAGCTTCTACATCATTAACTAGGTCAAACATCTCTTTAGTGCTGTACATAACCAGCGCACTTTTTTCTATTTGTGGCATACTCACTCCCAACTGTGTGGGCGAATTTTAGCAAGCTTTGCGCGTTTCCCCAAATTTTCATGGTCTTAAGTTCACCAGATTATTTTAAAGGCACATATAAAAAATCGATGTAAAACATCTCTTAATACGTATATTATAGGGCACTATGGCTAAGAACAAATCATCAAAATCGAACAGTAATACCATCGCGCTTAACAAAAAAGCGCGTCATGAGTATTTTTTACACGACAAGTTTGAAGCAGGTGTTGAACTACAGGGCTGGGAAGTAAAAAGTATCCGAGCTGGTAAGGTAAACATCTCAGAAACTTATATTCATCTTAAAAATGGCGAAGCTTTTTTATTAGGCAGTCAAATTCAGCCTTTAAATAGCGCCTCGACTCATGTTATTTGCGATCCAATGCGATACCGTAAACTGCTATTAAGCCGCAAAGAGCTTGATAGATTAGTCGGTGCCACTGAACGAGATGGCTACTCACTTGTTGCCACTGCCATGTATTGGAAAAAATGTTGGGTGAAACTTGAATTTCACTTAGCAAAAGGTAAAAAAATGCATGACAAACGTGAAGACGGCAAAAATAAAGATTGGTCGCGTGAGAAAGAACGCCTCATGAAACATAAAGTATAAACACAACGCCTAATTTATTTAGGCGTTTTTTTTAATTTCTCACCGGTTAAATATAAAACAACCTGATCAAATTCCCCTCAGCTTTATTTAATTCATCCCTGTGCATGATATAAATAAATTATTACACTTTATTTATTTTTTTAATTTCTTTAGATGCCTGTCCATTTTAGTGCGCAAATTTTATGGTACAAAGCGAGTAATTTAGCCTTGTCTATCCTTTTTCGTTGTTTCTATTATTGAATATTTTTCCCTCAATACTCTACAAAAACTCATACTAAAATCGCAAAGGGTGTAGATTGATAACACTTAAGTTACATGGTATTAATGTCACCGCTTGTTAAGCAACTAAATTTATAACATATCAACAAGGACTTAAGGATGAAGCAATCAATTGCATTTACACCTAGCATAATTGCAGGTGCTACAATCGCACTTTCAGCAGGGTTTACAACAACAGCTTATGCTGCTGAAGAAGCAAAAAAAGTAGAACGCATTGAAGTAACAGGTTCGCGCATAAAACGCACCGATATCGAAGGGCCTTCGCCAGTACAATCTATTGGCAGAGCAGATATCGAAAACATGGGTTACGATAACCTTCAACAACTCCTCGAAAGAATGCCTGTGGCAGGCAGCGGTACTTTCTCAACACGCGGCAACAACCAAGATTCAACTGCAAATGGATCTGCCGCGGTCAGCCTACGTGGTTTAGGTGCTGATGCTACATTGGTACTAATCAACGGCCGCCGTGTGGCTATTAGTGCCTTTGCCGAAGGTATAACAAACTCATTTGTCGATATTAATAGTATTCCGGTATCGGCGATTGAACGCATTGATATTTTAAAAGATGGCGCATCAGCAATTTATGGCTCTGATGCAGTAGCGGGCGTAGTCAACGTTATTTTGAAAAAAGACATAGATGGCGTTGAACTAAACTTAGGCTACGGTGGTACCGATGGCCCTAATTACGAAGAAACAACAGCAAGTTTAGTATGGGGTACAACTAGCGAAAAAAGCAGCGCCTCAATTATTATTGATTACTTTAAAAACACCTCGCTTTCGTCAGATGAAATGGGCAGCTTAGGCACCGCTAATCAATCGCCTTATGGCGGCGAAGACTTTCGCTCTTCTCGTGGCTTTCCAGGCTACTTTTATGTTGATGGTGTAAAAACAATTGACCCAGATTGCCCTGCAGAAAACGCCACATCAAGCGGTAGTTGTTTATTTGATTACGGCCCATTTGGCTACATCGCCCCTGAGTCTGAGCGCGTAGGTGCTATTTCTCAATTTGAATACAATTTTGATAATGGTATTACCGGCTTTTTAGAAATGGCAGTGCAGCATAATACCTCAGTTGCAGCCGGTGCCCCTACTCCACTAGATGAAGATGCAGGTTTAACAGTACCCGCTAGCCACCCTAACAACCCGTTTGGTGAAGATATTCAAATTGGCCGTTACCGTACGGTTGATGCAGGCGCTCGCCAATGGGATATTGAATCAGACACACTTCGCTTTGTAGCTGGCCTAAGAGGCGAAATTAAGGAATGGAGCTGGGAAGCTGCAGTTCAAAAAGGCCGTAGTAAATCACTTCAAACAGGCGATCGCTCGCAAGGTTGGGTTCGCACCGACTTTTTACAACAAGAAATTGATGCCGGTAACTACAACCCATTTGGTGGCACCTATAACAGCCCAGAAGTCATTGACAGAATTACCACAAGCTTAGTTCGCCGCGGTGAGTCTCATATGACCTCATTCGACGCTAACATCTCTGGTGAAGCATTTAGCTTTGGTGATGATGTGGTTATGATGGCCGCGGGTATTGAATACCGTGAAGAAGATGTAACCGATACACCGGATGACCAATTTCAGCGCGGTTTAATTTTTGGTACTGAGTCTGTGTCTGCTGCAGCAGAGCGCGACCAATACGCAGCCTATGTGGAATTTTCAATCCCACTTGCTGAAAACCTAGAGCTACAACTCGCTGGCCGTTACGATGATTACAGCGACTTTGGTAATACAACAAACCCTAAAGTCGCTTTACGTTGGGCACCTACCGACGAAATAACCATTCGTGGTTCGTGGGCACAAGGGTTTAGAGCGCCATCGCTTGCACAAGTAGGTTTAGGTCCATCACAAGAAAGTCAGTTTTTTGTAGATACTTATCGCTGTGAAGCAACTGGCCTTGATTGTGACGCGCTAGATTACAACATTGAATTTGCTGGTAACCCTGACTTAGAAGCCGAAGAGTCAGAATCATGGAACGTTGGCTTTATTTGGGCACCTTCTGCTGAGTTTGGTTTAAGCGTAGATGTGTGGAGTATTACCCAAGATAATAAAATTGATGAACAAGAATTTGGCCCAATTTATAACTCTGAGTGTAATAACCAAGATAGCACGGTGTGTGTACGCTTAGCACCTAGTGGTGGTAATAGCTTAGGCACCATTCAAAAAATATACAGCACCTTTGAAAACGTCTCTTCGCAAGAAGTGTCAGGTGTTGATTTATCAGCAAATTACAACCATTCGCTGGATGATTTAGGCTTGCTTAAATTTAACTTAGAATGGGCGTACCAAAACAAGTTTGAAAAAGACGGCCGCGATTACACGGGTGAATACAATTACCCAGAGCACCGCTGGATTTTCTCTACTAACTGGGAAATTGGACAATTTAATACCAACGTAAATATTAGCTACGTAGGCGAGTTTGAAGATACCCCAGATATAGACTTTGACGGTAACTTAGACTTTGATAGCAATACATCGCGTATGGTTGACTCGCAAGCACTGGTAGATTTACAAACATCTTACCGTGTAAGTGATGCAACTAAAGTGTCGCTTGGTGTAAATAACGTATTTGACGAAGAGCCACCATTTGCCATTGGTGATGGCGATGCCGACCTTTACGGGTATGCATCGGGTGTACACAACCCACGAGGTCGTTACTTCTACACTAAAGTAACCTTCTCGTTTTAATTTAATATAGCCCATTATTAAATGGGCTATGCTAAAAACAAAAAAACCGCCATATGGCGGTTTTTTTTATTAAAACGTAGGGGCTAAATTATAGCTCGCCTTCGTTTTCAGATAGGAACTTAGCAACACCTTCAGGGCTTGCGTCCATACCTTTTTTACCTTCTTCCCAACCAGCAGGACATACTTCGCCGTTTTCGCTGTGAAATGCTAGCGCGTCAACCATGCGGATCATTTCGTCGATGTTACGACCAAGTGGTAAGTCGTTCACTACTTGGTGACGTACGTTACCTTCCTCATCGATTAGGAAAGAGCCACGAAATGCAACGCCCGCTTCAGGGTGCTCAACGTCGTATGCTTTACAAATTTCGTGCTTAACGTCTGCAACTAGTGCGTATTGAACTTTACCAATACCGCCGTCTGCTACAGCAGTGTTACGCCATGCGTTGTGTGAGAATTGTGAATCGATAGAAACACCAATTACTTCTACGCCACGCTTTTGGAATTCTTCGTAACGCTTATCAAATGCGATAAGTTCTGAAGGACATACAAACGTGAAATCTAGTGGGTAAAAGAAGATTACTGCTTTTTTACCTTTAATTGTTTCATGAAGGTTATAGCTATCTACAATTTCACCATTACCTAGTACAGCTGCAGCGGTAAAGTCTGGTGCCTGGCGGCCTACTAATACACCCATTTTATTCTCCAAATATTTTGAGTTTGTTGTCGATTGCATACGCAATGCTGATACTTATATGGGCGCTAAAAATAAAAAAACAATAGCGCCAACACATAATTACGTGGCATTTTAAATTTAATAAGGAAAAAAGAACAATCGTATTTAGCGATGTGCACAATCGAAAATACCGAACAGATATTAAAACTTTATTACGCCTATAAAAAAACCTGCATTTGCAGGTTTTAAAAATGGGTTAATCCATGATATCGGAAGGCATATCGCCTTTAATATTTTGCCAGATTTCACCGGTTTGATGGCCAAACTTACGCATCATTGAAATCGCGCCATCATGCTCACGGTTTTCAGCCAATACTGTTAGGTCTTTATAAAATTGACGTGCTAACTGGCGAGTGCCTGCGTCTGAGAAATAATGACAACCAATTTTAAAGTAAAACCCTCTAAAACCGTTAAGTATAAGTACGTATATGCGGTTATTACCAGCGACAGCTAATTCGTGGTGTACTTTGTAATCGTAATCTGCAAAAGCTTGCGCAGTGTCTTCAAGTTCATCGCTTTTTGATAAAATCTCAATAACACGCTCAGGGTTAAGCTTTATCGCTGCACGGGTATAAATAGCACTAATATTAGTACGTGCAGATAATAACTGATCGGTCAGCTCTGGCATTTTGTCTTCATCTAAGCGCGCCAGCGTTTCGAGTATGTTTAAACCCGATGTTTCCCAAAAGTTATTCACTCTGGTTGGCTTGCCGTGCTGAATAGTTAGCCAGCCATCGCGTGCTAAACGTTGCAGTACTTCACGTAAGGTTGTTCTGGTTACACCAATTAACTCAGAAAGCTCACGCTCTGCAGGTAGAATTGAACCTGGAGGGAAATCGCCGTTCCAGATAGATTCAACTATATACTCTTCAGCAAATCCTGCTGGGCTTTTAGCTTTAAAAATTCTCATTCAATTCCCACTCGAATTAATCACAACTCATCGTTTTATACGAATAACTGACAGATTGTACCAGATGAAATATAACTAACAAGTAAACTCGTTGATATAAGTGCCAACCAACCGCTGAAAATTTCGCAATAGTAAATAATAAAATTCAACATGCTTAAATTAGGCCTAATTCGCTAAATAAATTAACCCTATTCATAGTAGGTACATTAATACTATTGCTGTTTTTGCTTCACCATTGCATTACTACAATAATTCCCGTGTGCGGCAGCAAGTACATTCAAAATATTGCATACAGCAGAGCCTGTTAACTGTAACGTTTAATCAAGCCTTTTTAGCGAACCAATCTTATATTACATGTTTACTTAGCAAAAAAGCTTAACCTTTCCCTAAATAGGATTGCCCATAACCGCTTATTAATTTCATCTTAAAAAAAGCCACTTCGGTAGCTTTTTTACCCTTTTTGTTGCTCGTTACTTTATCCTAGTACATAATTCAACGTCTTATTTCAATGCGGATTTTTTATGAACTGGCTAGCACAACTCCCTACTCAACGTACTCCATGGCTACTATTTACAGGCATTGTATTTTTATTAGAAGTCACCGCACTGTTTTTTCAATACCAGATGGGCCTTGCTCCATGCATTATGTGTATTTACCAGCGAACTGCGGTATTAGGCTTATTAGGGGCAGGCATTATTGGCGCAACTAAACCACAAAGTAAATTAGTACGCGCTATCGCTTATTTAGTGTGGGATGTATCAAGTGTGTGGGGTTACTTTATTGCGCGTGAGCACATTGAAATGCAAACAACCACCGATCCCTTTGCGTTTAGCTGTGAGTTTGAGCCAAACTTTCCTTCATTTATGCCATTGCATGAATGGATCCCAAGCTTTTTTCAAGCCACAGGGGATTGCGGTAATATCGATTGGCAATTTGCGGGATTAAGTATGCCAGCATGGATGGAAATACTATTTGCGTTATTTACTATCACGCTTTTTGTAATTGTTACCACTCGCTTACTTACTAAAAAGACTATTTAATATGTTTACGTTTTTTACCAGTCAGCTGCCTGAACTAAAGCACCTTAAAGTGAGGCAGCGACAAGCCGTTGTTGCTATTGCGCTAAGTATGCTACCTGCTACCGATAGAGTGTTATTAAGAATAGTAAAGCTGATATTGCTCAGCCCATTGTTTTTATTATTTACTGTTTTTAAAGGGTGGGAACTCATTCCCTTTTTAATTTTAGGTGGCCTGTGTTACCCGCTTTTAACCACCCCGATTGAAATAAACTTCGCTAAAAAATATTTAGCCAAAGCACTTGAGCAGTATTCACAGGGCGCTTAGCGCCCTGCCTATTATAAAGACACTTTTCCTTCTAGTTTAGCTACAAGCTTTTTACCTATTCCTTTTACGTTAGCTAAATCGCTCAGCTGGGCAAATTCGCCATTTTCAACCCTGTAATCAACAATAGCCTGCGCTTTTTTCTTACCAATTCCAGGCAACTTGGCCAGCATTTCTGAGTCGGCACTATTAATATTAATAACTGGCGCTTGCGGCATTTCAACCATAGGCTTATCTTCAACAGGGTTAGCGTGGGTAAACGCGCTAAAGCTTAAAAAGCTAATAATAAGTAGCGTTAATAGATTTT
Source organism: Pseudoalteromonas sp. Angola-30 (assembly GCF_028599215.1). Taxonomy (NCBI): domain Bacteria; kingdom Pseudomonadati; phylum Pseudomonadota; class Gammaproteobacteria; order Alteromonadales; family Pseudoalteromonadaceae; genus Pseudoalteromonas; species Pseudoalteromonas sp. Angola-30. Next base: position 138,914 of record NZ_JAQREI010000003.1, on the reverse strand, counting down.
TCATTTGTTATTCCTTATTTTTGTTTATACCAAAGCGTTATAGTTAAACTGCTAATTTGGCTTTAAACATGTGCTTAATTTTTATTTGAGGAAATAATGTTAAATAAGGAGCAACGCGCATCACTTATATTATTTCCAGTGCATAATCACCTAAATCCGAAAACCTAAAATGCAGCTGGTACAACAAGTGATTGCTTAACTAAAGTAAAGTTACGCTTTTTTGTCAAATTGATGACAAGCTAAAAATGCACCGAATGCTTGCAATTTTACACACAAACATTTACTGTATATAAAAACAGTGACCTACAGGTCAGTAACCACATTACCACGCAATCAAGCAGGAGAGATCATGGCTGTTGTTGTTAAATATGTTGTAGAACGAAACGGAGTTGAGCGAATGACGTTTACTACTAAAAAAGAAGCGGATGCCTATGACAAAATGCTCGATATAGCAGAATCGCTTGAAGTAATGCTGGAAAAAGTAGATGTGCCACTGAGCGAGCAACAGGTTGAATCGCTTGCGCTTGAAATTGCAAAGAGTAAAGATGACTTTATGGCGGTGTTAAAAGGCGCAAAAGAACCCACAACAAAAAGTACAGCTAAAGCTAAAAAAGCCGACAACGTAGCATCAATAAAAGATAACGACGAACAACAAGCTAGCTAATTTGTGACTATTTTAAATAAAGGGCTGCTACTAAATAGCAGCCCTTTTTTATTAATTTTTGAACAGTTACAAATTTTTTCTGGCTTTTTAGACTGAAATTGATACATTAATCCGGTTAATAGCGAGTGTTTATGTGCCATGTCAGTATTTATTAAGTCTTTTTACCAAAAATTTTTCCCAGCCCGTCAGTTGCTTATTCGTCAAAATGGCGAAGTTAAGCATGTTGTTTTGGCACCTTGGTTTCAGCTTTTTACAGTACTGCTTATTTTAGGCACTATTACTTGGGTCGGTATTTCTAGTTTTCGTGTTTATAGCCAAACAAATAAAATTACCGACATAGAACAAAGCCAAATTGACAAACAACAAGCGTGGCAAAAACAGGTCCAAGAACAAAAAGCACTGCACGCTAAGCAATTAGAACAACTTGCTGTACTAGAGCAAAAGCAAGCACTTTTGCAAGGTATGATTGAATCCCTCCCCGCATCTATTAGTAAAGAGACAATAAAACTAGAAGAACAACTTGAGTCGCCTGTTAATCAAGACAAAGGCGAGTTTCATGAACCACTTGTAGATGAAGAGCCGAAAGACAAACATGCGAGCCTTCTAACGCCAATCACTTTTGCCGCACGTTACGAGCGCTTAAATAAATACTACGAGCACAATTTTGCGCTTATTGATGCGCAAATTAATAAACGCCATGATGCAATTTTAGCGATGTTAAAAGGCGCAGGCTTAGAATCAGCCCTTGAACAACATTTAGCACTGGGCGCACAAACCAGTGCGCAAGGTGGCCCGTTAGATGTATTTGACGAAACTAAAATACCAGGGCAGTTTTTAGCCATTGTTGATAAGCTATTATTACTTAACAACCTTGAAAACTTTTTAACAGAGCTGCCTAACTCACTGCCCTTGCCTGCGGCTAAATACTATATTTCGAGCAACTTTGGGTTACGTAAAGATCCGATGAACAACCGCCGCGCTTTTCACAAAGGTGTTGATTTAGCCGGCTGGCATAAAACCGAAATTTTTGCCCCTGCTGATGCACGTGTATTGCGCGCTGGTAAAAATGGCGGCTATGGTAACTTTATCGAGCTAGAGCACAAAAATGGCTTGGTCACCCGTTTTGGCCACTTAAATAAAATTAAAGTGAAAAAAGGCCAAACAATTGCTAAAAATGAGGTAATTGGATTAATGGGCAGTACTGGCAGAAGTACCAGCACCCACTTACACTATGAAGTGTTACTCGATGGCAAACATGTCAATCCTCTAAAAATAACAAAGGCGCTTTCTCGTGTTCGGTAAAAAAAAGCAACCAAGTAGTCAAACTACGTTAAAAAGAGTAAATCATACCCCTTCTATTATTTCTGAAGATGTGCGCTTAACTGGCACACTTACAAGCCAGGGCGAAGTGCAGCTAGATGGCCGAATTGATGGCGATATAAAGGCAGAGCACTTGGTAATTGGCTCTACCGGCATTGTTGAAGGTGTGGTTGAAGCTAAAAGTGTAATTGTAAAAGGCAAAATTATTGGCTCACTAAACGCAAGTGAAGTGAATATTCAAAGCAGTGCTCACGTACATGGCGATGTTTTTCACGATACACTAAGTATTGATGCGGGAGCCATTATTGAAGGCAGCTTAAAACAGCGCTTTGAAAAAGAAGAACCGGAACTTATTAGCGAAGATTTAAAGCCGGCTAAAGAAGTAAAAACTTTGCTTGATGATGCTGATAGCGACTTGTCGTTTGTTAATAAGCAAGCCGCTGATAAAGCCAAATCTAATTAAGCGCTCATTACTTTTTCTCGGTTATGTACATCGTAATATCTGCAGTGAACACCAGTTCATTGCGGGTATTGTAAAGCTTAACTGGCACCACTAAATCTTCTTTATCTACCCATTGGCGAGGCAAGTCGATTTCTGCAATAGCAGTTACATCGGTATCAACCTTTGCTAAATAGTGTACCGTCATTCCTTTTGGGATCCAGCGATGCGTTTTATAAGGCACGGTGGCATCTACCATTACACCAGCACACAGCTCAGCTAAGTTACATTGTGCAATAGCATGAATAGTCCCAATATGGTTATGCACACTACGGCGGTTTTTTACGACAGCGCTACAGTGCCCTTCTCTTAAATCGAGCACGTAAGGTTTCATTGAGCCAAAATACGGGGCTTTTATGCATACCGCTTTGCTAAACAACCAATTTCCAAAAGGTAAGCGTTTAAATTTAAGCCAGGTTTTTAAAAGGGCTGATTTATTACTCATTGTTATTTCCCATTTTGTGTTTATAAATTCAAACTAACACATCAGACCAGTTAAAAAAAGCGCAATTCACTGTGCTGTTAATCCTAATGTCATGAAATATTTATCACAATAAAGCGAGGCTCACTCATAAGCCCTTTCTTTTTTATAAGCGGGCACCTAAAATAGCCAGCAAAAGGAGACCTAATGCAAACACAGCCCGCTAAACCTAACTTAATTTTATTACTCATCTTAGCGTTACTCGTAATATTTTGCCCTATGGCAATTGATATTTATCTTCCCGCTTTTCCAACTATTGCCACGCAATTTAACGTAACCGAACAACAGGTTCAGCAAACGGTGGCTATTTTTATGCTTACTGTGGGTTTAGGGCAATTAATTGCAGGGCCGCTTGCTGATAAGTTTGGCCGAAAGCCGGTAGCGGTTGTAGGTGTTAGCTTATATGCAGGCTCAGCCTTACTTGCCTACATGGCACCCTCTTTTGCTGTATTAATGTTTGCACGCGCTCTGCAAGGGTTAGGTGCATGTGCTACGTTTGTTGTTGCTTTTGCCATTGTACGTGATAAATACGGCAGCGAACGCAGCGGGCAGATGATTACCTATTTAAATGGAATAGTGTGTTTTATTCCTGCGCTTGCGCCTATTTTAGGTGCTTGGCTTACCGTGCAATTTGGCTGGCGCATGAACTTTATGTTTTTAACCTTATTTGCGTTAGCGGGCCTAGTCATTACGCTCACCTTATTTAGAGAAACCCGCCCTGCTGATAGTCACTACCAAGGGCATATATTGGACTTACGCCGCTTTGTGCCAATATTAAAAACACCGATATTTTTATTTAATAGCTTACTGTGTATGGTCGCCATGTCGGCGATTCTTGTGTATGTCACCTTGGCACCTGGGTGGATAATTACGCACTTAGGGGGCACCGTTGCCGACTTTACTTTTTGGTTTACGCTCAATGCCGTATTAAGTATTGTAGCCAGCTTTATTACGCCCATTTATATTAAACGTAATAGCCAAAAAGCCCTGCGTGTTGGGGTTACAGTATTGGTGGCCTCTGGCATATTAATGATTGCACTTAGTCATATAGAATCGGCCATTGCGCTTATGCTACCTATTTTAATTGCAGCACTTGGCTTTGCCCTGAGCTTAGGCTCTGCGGCTGGTATGGCGTTATCGCGCTTTCCAAAACAAGCCGGTACAGCCTCTGCTTTAATTGGTGCTATGCAAATGAGTGGCGCTAGTGTGCTTGTGTTTTTAACGCAATATTTAGGCCTTAGCACACCTTGGCTAATTGCTTTTCATTTATTATTACTGGCACCACTTTGGCTAATTTTAATGAGTAAAAAAGCCCATACATTGCACCCGGTTAATACATGATCAACCCTGATTTTTTAGCATCATTTTTACTGGCGAGCTTTTTAATGGCGGTGGCCCCTGGGCCATCAAACGCATTTTTAATGGCGCAAACATTTGCCAATGGCAGAGCGGCAGGTATGCAAAGCGCATTTGGCTTTGCTTTAGGTGGAGTAATACACACATTTTTTGCTGTTATTGGATTAAGCGCGGTGTTAAAAGCCTCGCCTACCGCTTATAGCGCAGTTCAGTACTTAGGAGCGGCGTATTTGTGCTATTTAGGGTTTGTGATGATTAAAAGCACTTTTTCGCAGCAAAATACCGTGGATTGCGCTAGTGATGATAAGCCTCATGTAAGCACCAGTAAAAAGCCAAATGTCATGTTTCAAGCCATGATGACCGAGGTATTAAACCCTAAAGTAGCGTTATTTTTTATTGCTTTTATCCCGCAGTTTGTAGACCCAAGCTTATCATCGGCAACGTTTCAATTAGCATTTTTTGGCCTGCTCTACCCTATTTTTGCTTTCCCAATTGACTGTACGTATATTTACTTTGGCGACAAAATAGCGCAATTTTTCAAAAAATACCCACATAGCCAGCTTTGGATAGACCGAGTGACCGGCATGGTATTTATTGCACTGGCCATTAATTTATTATACTAATTACACTAAATTGGTATTACTTAACCAAAGCCTTGGTTACTCAACAAAATAAGATGCAGCATGGAACAAAAAAAACAATTGCTACCCGCTAATAAAAATATTGCCTTAGTTGCGCATGATGGTAAAAAAGCCGCGCTTAAATTATGGTGCGAAAAACACAAAGAAGCCTTAAGCAGACACACCTTATACGGTACTGGCACCACAGGCCATTTAATCGAAAAAACCACCGGGCTAGAGGTTATTCAGCTATTAAGTGGTCCTATGGGGGGCGATCAACAGCTAGGAGCTAAAATTGCCGAGCACGAAATTCATGTATTGGTGTTTTTTTGGGATCCGTTGGCATCACAACCACACGACCCTGATGTTAAAGCATTACTGCGTTTAGCTGCTGTTTGGAATATTCCTGTGGCCTGTAATGAAGTCAGCGCCGACATGTTATTAAGCTCGCCCTTAATGGACACTGAGCTTGAACGTACTTTGCCAGATTACGAAAAATACCTCGCAACCCGACAAATCAGTCTTTAAAGCCTTTTAAGCTACTTATAAAGCATGCTGGCCCATTTTGTTAGGCCAGCCGTTACACTACCAAAGTGATCGCCATTCAGCATTTTAATATCACCTAAATGCTCACTTAACGCGGCTTTAATAAGTGGTGACTGCGCACTCCCCCCTGTTAAATAAATAACGTCTGGGGTGGTTCCTGCATCGGTAATTGCTTGTTTTGCTAACGTTACTATTTGGCTAATACTACTTTCTACTGCAACCGCTAAATCGCTAACCGATAGGTTTTTACTAAGGTCATTATCTAAAAAGCGAAGATCGCAATCAAAAGCATCTGCCGATGAAAGCGCTATTTTAGCCGCCTCACCTTGCTGTACTAACTGATGGCCCTGTTTATTTTGCTGTAGATGAATTAAGCGTTTGAAAAGCGCAGGTGCACTGACATCGCGTAATTGGGCAGTGAGTTCTCGATAGTGGCTTTCACTATAAAACTGACTTTGTAAATTTACATCATTAATTTTACAGGCTTGCCAAAAAGGTTGGTTTGGTAAAGGTAGGCCGGATTTAAAGGTACTGCCTAAACCAAGCAATGGCATTAAACCATGAAAACTAAGCGCTATATCTAAGTCATTCCCGCCAACTCGCTTACCGCTGTGGGCTAAAAAGTCACTATCGCGGTCACTGTTACCTCTAAAGCTTGGCCCCATTTGTACAAACGAGCAATCGCTGGTACCACCGCCAATATCAATAACCAGCACTTTTTGGTCTTCCACTAAACTACTTTCGTAATCAATCCCTGCTGCAAGCGGTTCGTATAAAAACTCAACGTCTTTAAAGCCCGCACGCTTAGCTGCGCGCTCTAAAATACCTACAGCTTGCTGATTTGACTGCTCACCGCCAACAGCCTGAAAGTTAACTGGACGACCAATAACCGTTTGCGTCAATGGGGTTTTAAGTGAAAGCTCTGCGCGTTGCTTTATTTTTAAAATCATTGCGGTAGCAATATCTTCAAAAAAATTAATTTGCCCTTGCTTTAAGCCTGTGGCACCAAAAAATGATTTAGGTGATTTTACAAAGTAGCCTTCTTCAGGAAACTGCACATATTCACTAATGGCTTCACGGCCAATAAAAAGCGTTTCATCTGTAGGTTGTAAATCAAGATCTGACTTAATACGTGGGAGTGTATTTAATAAAGCTTGGCGCTGCGTTAAAAAGTCATGCTCGTGGGCAGTGCCTTTTAAATGCTTTGCCACAAAGTCGACAACTAATGCGCTATGGTGCGTATAAAGAGTAGAAGGTAAATAATGTTTTCCTTGCTCAAGTGGCACTAACTGTACTTCCTCTTGCTCCATAACACCCATGGCACAATTAGAACTACCGTAATCAAAACCTACAAACATACTTCACCATACATTAGAAAAAGGCCGCGCAATTTAGCATACTTTGCCAAAATTATAAACGCTAATGGCCCTCCCTCACCCTTAAAAAGCTCGCAAAACGTGGTAAGCCATGCTTTGTTAACCCATGGTACCGATACGTTACCGTGCTGCCTATAGCCGGAGGTGTTTGGCGCTGTTTATTACTAAAGCCCGTGCCTATTTTAAATATTTGCCCATGAGGTGTTTTTACTTTTAATGCACCTAACATACCGGTGTATTTTCCTTTACCCGGTAAATGTGCAATCACAACCGCTTCAGCATCAAGATAGGGCTTTAACTTTAATAATGTATTGCTGCGCCCGCTTTTATATTTAGCATTGGCTAAATGCAGCATCACCCCTTCAGCCCCTTGCTTAGTTAAATCTTCAAAGTACGCTGTTAATTGGGCTGTGCTAGTAAAGCGGTGTTGCTTAACTGCAGTTATATGCTGCTTATTGATTTGTTTTACCAAGGCTTGGTAGTTTTTATAACGCGCACTAAAAGGAAGGGTTGAGTCTGGCATATCAAATATTTGATAGCGTATAGCGTGCCAATCTGAATTACTGGGGCGTTTAGTTCTTACAATCCCACTGACCAAAGAAAACTGAGTGCGCGCTATCCACAGCTCCCCATCTAACCAAACATTTGGTAATGGCGCCGTAAACCAACTCGGGGCGTTAATCGCATTTCCTTTACGGGTAATAAATTTATCGCCCGTCCATATTGCTCTTACACCATCAAATTTTTCACTGACGAGGTATTCACTAATATTGCCATGTTTAGATTCATCATATACTTTTGCCAATAACACCTGAGGCTGCGCCGCAAAAACAAGCGATGAGCCAATTAAGCTGACAATGAAAAGTAAGTACTTTAGCTGAGCCATTACTGCATCCCTGCAAATAAAATAAGGCTATAACTATAGTTGAGATTCGACCCACTGCCAAAACTCACCTAGGTCAGCCATTTTGTACGTCGCCTTACTAAAGTCATGGTCAATTGTATGATGATTTGCAATCGCAACGACTCTAACCTGTGCATTAGTTGCAGCACAAACGCCCGTAAAGGTGTCCTCTACAGCAATTGCATGCTCTGGGTGTACATGTATGTGCTCAAGCGCTAAAAGATAAGGATCGCCTGCTGGTTTTGGATTTGTTACATCGTCTTTTGTCACTACAGTATCAAATAACTCATAAAAACCTAGCCCTTTTAAAATAGGCATGGCTTCGCTGCGAGCACTGCCGGTAACTAACGCCATTTTTAGCCCACTGTTTTTAACAGCGTGTAAGGTTTGCTCAGTAAAAGGCATAACAGGCGGTAAATTAGTTTTTACGTATTCACCAAATAATCGATATTTTTCATCTGCTAAAAACTGTGCACTGACGGCTAAATTATGCTCATTTTTAATATCAATTGCTGCTTCTAACGTTGGGCGCCCTGAAAAGCGCTGACAAAACTCCACTTCGTTATAACTTACATTATAGGGTGCAAGCAGCTGGCTCCAACACTCAAAGTGCATGCTTTCAGAGTCAACTAGCGTGCCATCCATATCAAACAATACTGCGTTTAAGCTCATCCTCATTCCTTAAATTTTAACGTTAAAAAAGGCGCCTAGGCGCCTTTATAATATTATGCTGTTAAGCCAGCAGGTGGCTCAGCAAATGCTTCTTCACCGGTTTCAACATCAACCAGTTCGTAGCCTCGGGCTTTACGCACAACTTTAAGTACTGGTTTTTCTAGCGCCGTTTTTAAACGATCGGCATCAGCTGCTAACTCATCTAGCGTTGTACCAAAAGGTGCTGCGCCTGTTTCTGACCAATTAGTTACTTTGCCATTTAAGTTATATTCTACTTCGTGTATTTGGTATTGCGCTGCTTCGTCTTTCGTTGCTTCACAAAAAATTACACGGTAGTTCCAAAATCCAGCCATTTTTCTATCTCATCAAAGTTAATTAACGCTACTTTACCAGCTTTATAAAAACATAAAAGCCTGCACAAGGCAGGCTTTTAAAAATTAATAAAATTTAAGGTTATCTTTAGAAGAAGTTAACTTTAAATTCAGCACCAATGTAGCGCTCTTCATTAACAATACCCGTATTGTTATTGAAGTCTACCGCACCAATTGCTTGTTGCTCATCAAATAAGTTACGAACAAATGCAGATACTTGGTACTCGTAGTCACCTTCAGCCCACTCGTAGCCTGCACGTAAACCTACTTCTGTTAATGCTTTACCTTCAAATTCTACTGAATCGTATAGGAACATGTTAATTTCGCTACGGTAAGAAATATCACCTAATGCGAAGAAATTACCATCTTCAAGTTCTTTCGTATAACGAAGGGTAAAGTTAGAGATCCACTCTGGCGCATGCGGTAAGCTGTTGCCATCTAGTACGGCTAAACCTGCATCGTTAATAGGGTCATTCACGATACATTGAGCACATACCGCTACAGCTAACTCATCATCTTTAATTTCAGTCTTGTTGTAACTTAAGTTAAATGTTGCATTAAACTCATCGCTTAATACCCATTCTGTATCTAGCTCAAAACCGTAGCCTGTTGTTTTATCAGCGTTAACTAGGCGGTTAAAGTTAGCACCACCACCTACAGCAGTAAGCTGTTGGTCATCCATTGTGTAGTAAAATACCGTTGCATTTACACGGCCTTGGCCGTCAAGAACGTCTGATTTAATACCGGTTTCGAATGAAGTTACGGTTTCTGACTCAGCTGTTGTTACGTCATCACCAAATAAAATACGACCTTGTAAGCTAGGCGCGCGGAACGTGTTTGCTACACGGCTGTACCAGTTTACATCGTCATTAACTTTGTAGTTTGCAGATAAATCCCAGCTCACGTGGCTGTCACTTACACTACGCTCTACGTATAAAGCACCACCGCCAATTGGGCTAATTGTACGGTCTGCAACAAAATCTTTTTCGTCATCAGAGTAACGAAGACCCGCAGTTACTTTTAACTTATCTGAGAAGATGTAATCTACAGAGCCGAAAATAGCCCATGCTGTTGTGTCTTGTTGTTGCTGAACATAACCGTTTAAAGCGCCAGCAGGTGAAGAGAACGTATCGTAACTAAAGTTTTCGATTGTAAGCTCTTCATCAAAGTAAAAAAGACCAACTTGGTAGTTTAAGTCACCGCTGAAGTTACTAGCAAGGCGAAGCTCTTGCGTTAACTGATCTTGCTCTGGAATACCATCCGCACTTTCTGAAGAAAACGGAATAAAACCTGGACCCATGTAATCAGGGATATAAGAAGCACCGTAACCGCCGTCAATATCTGCACGTGAGTATATTTCTGCACTTTCCCAACCTGAAATAGAGGTTAGCGTGTATTCATCGCTAATATCCCACTCAAGCTTTAAGCTTGCGCCTTCAGATTCAACTTGCTGGGTATTGCGTACAGCGGCATCTTGATAAACAACATCATGCTCGTAGTTGTCTACTAAATCGTTTGAGCCTGATTCAATAACGTTTGCACGAAACGCAATTGGTGAGCCGTCTAAGTCACGCGTGTGGTAGTTTAGAAGAGCAGTAAAGTCATCGCCTTCGTATAAAAACTGAATACGCGCTGCTTTTTCTGTGTAGCCGCCTTGCTCGTCTTTCGCTTCAAAGCCAGGCGCTTGGTTGTCGATGTAATCATCTTTATCTTGCCATAGCAAAGAAACACGTGCAGATAAACGGTCAGTTAATGCACCACCTACAGCGCCTTCTGTATCTACAGCGCCACGGCTACCGTAAGAAACAGCACCGTAACCTTCAAATTCTTGGCTTGGTTTAACAGTATCAAATTTAACTAGGCCAGCCGGCGTATTACGGCCAAACAAAGTACCTTGTGGACCACGTAGTACTTCTACACGCTCAACATCAAATACTGGAAAGCCTTTTAAAATGGCATTTTCTTGAACCACTTCATCAACAACTAATGAAACAGGTTGTGAAGCATTAAGATCGAAATCGGTATTACCCAGACCACGAACATAAAAACGAGGGAAAGAACGTCCAAACGATGATTCGATTGAAAGACTTGGGATTTTCGCACTCATAAAGCGAATATCCATACCAGCAGAACTATAAGCATCAAGGTTATCACCTTGTAATGCAGATACAGCAACAGGCACTTCTTGTGCATTTTCTACACGTTTACGAGCAGTAACTTGAATAACTTCTAATTGGTTATTTTTTTTTGCAGTTTCTTCTTCAGCAGCAAGAGTAGAAACAGAGGTACCAGCTGCAGATAATAAAGCAGCATTAATTATGGTCGCTATTGCAGTTTTTTTGATTGCTTTCATGTCGGGTATAAACCTTTTGTATGCACTCTTGTTCAACGGTTTTTTGTGTTGCGCAATGTATTCATTGCGGGCTCGTACAATTTTTCGCGTCTAGCTTTATGGCGCGCGGACCTCATCACCGAGAGTACAAAAACGGAGTAATGAGGCTGAACGAACGATGAAGATTATACCATCGTATTACAAATTTACTGCATAAATATGTACAAAAAAGTAAACTTTTTTGCAACATTTAACCTCATTTTATAGCTTTTTTACCCGCTTTTAGATGCAAAAGACTAACAATGCGGACATATGTCCTTTCTTTCAAAACCCACTTTAAAGTAGCAAACTGCGTATTTTTACAAATAAACCCAAACTAGAAACACCCAGTTAAAACCCGTTAATGCTTGCTAAATTTTAAAGGCTAAATTCATTGAGTGCGCTTTAACGCAATTTCTCCATCAATGTGAATATCGCGCTGTGGAAACGCAATCACCACATCGTGTTTTTCAAAAACAGCATAGATACTAAAACGGATATCACTACGTACTTTTCTGAGCATGGTTTCTGACTCTGCACAAACCCAAAAAATTGCATTAAACACCAGTGAGCTATCAGCAAAGTCGTCAAATAAAACAGAGGCTTTTGGATTTGTTAGTATCGCATCATGATCATCAAGTACTTGTTGAATTAACGTTTTAACTAACAATACATCGCTGCCATAAGCAACACCTACGCTAACCGAAGAGCGGGCATTACCGTCTATTAAGGTCCAGTTAGTCACTGTGTTTTCTAAAAGTTGCGAATTAGGGATTAACATATGCACACCATCGTTACGGCGAATGCGGGTAGAGCGCGTATTAATAGTTTCTACTACGCCCTTTGCATTACCTACTTCTAAAAAGTCCCCAATACGAATTGGCCGCTCCCACATTAAAATCCAGCCACTAATAAAGTTATTAATAATGTTTTGCGCACCAAACCCGACTCCAATGGCTATTGCCCCTGATACAAATGCAAAGGCCGTAAGTGGAATACTTAAAACCTCTAACGAGGTGAAAATTAATATTGCGATACTCAAAATAAAATAAATGCGCGTAAATAGATGAACCGCGTCTTGGCTGATTTTTTTTGCCAGCAGTGTTTTTTTAATAAGTTTGCCAATGCGCGTTACTACAAACCACATAGCAAATAAAATTAAAGGAACTTGTATAACCTTAGCCACAGTGATGTGTACGTCGTTATAGGTAAAAATAACCAAGCTGAGATAATGTTGAATGTGTTCGAGCGTCATGTATTTTCCAAAGTATTATTGATTGTTTGTTATTTGTTCAGTAAAAATGAGTGTGGTTCAGTCTTCGCTAAGCTTAGCACGGCATAATAGTGTTAAAACGCTAAGTTAATAGGTTTAACGTTTTTGTTTAAACAATTTATTAACTCTTTATTGCACCGAGTGCTATATAAATAGTGTACAAGCACTGGAGATTACATATGTCACAACTTACTCTAAATCAAAGACTCGCTACTTTGCAGCCGCAGGTAGATTTAAATTTGTTTGAAAGCAGCCTAGATTATCGCAATAAAATTTTGTGCCTTCTTGCTGAGCAAGAACAAACACTTGCTACTATTAATAAAGAATTTGGCCAGCAATCTAATAGCTTTGGTTCTGAAAAACGCTTTGTTCTTGGCTATAACTAGCCTTTTAAAAACACACACAATACAATATTTAAGTAGCCTTACGTTTATTTTTAAGGCTACTTTTACCTCCAAATCGCATTTTTAGTAGCTAATTTGCGTTTAAATCCCGCTTAATACCGATAAACTTTATTGTATAAACGCCAAAATTTGATAAGTTAACTGGGTTTTCGACTCGAAAAGCCTATTTCGGCTCATCTTTTTATGGAGTTATTATGCGTAAAACACTGATCGCCACTACTATTGCTAGTGCCCTAATCCTATCTGCTTGTTCATCTAACGAAACTCAGAACACAGCTAAAGAGAGCGCAGCACAAGTGCAAGATATGAACGCAAACAATGTATTATTCAAACCAAGCCCATTACAATACATGGCACCAGAGTTTGATAAGTTTGGTACAAAAGACTACGAAGCAGGCTTTGATGCAGGTATTGCTCAGCACACTGCGCAAGTTCAAGCAATTGCAAACAACCCAGAACCAGCAACATTTGAAAACACACTTGTTGAGATGGAAAAATCTGGTGAGTTGTTAAACCGCGTATCTGCTGCTTTTTACAACCTATCGGGTTTAATTTCAGATGACGAATACCAACGTATAAGCAAAAAAATGGCGCCGGTATTATCTGCTCACTCTGATGACATTTACCTAAATGGTGCGTTATTTAAGCGTGTACAAACTATTTACGACAATAAAGATGCGCTTAAAGCTGAAGATCAACGCTTAGTTGATTTCTACTACAAGCAATTTGTAAAAGCCGGTGCTAAGTTAAGTGATGCTGAAAAAGCAAAAATGCGTGAAATAAACGCTCAGCTTGCAGAGCTATCTACTGCGTTCTCTCAAAACATTTTAAAATCGTTTAAAGAAGACGTTATTGTTGTTACAGACAAATCTAAACTTGCTGGCCTATCTGAAGGTGAAATTGCAGGCCTTGCAGCCGCAGCTAAAAAAGCAGGCAAAGACGGCTACATGATCACCCTGGTTAATACCACTCAGCAGCCTATCTTATCAAGCCTTGAAAACCGTGAGCTACGCGAGCAAATTTTTAAAGCCTCTACAAACCGTGCCGCTAAAACTAACGGCCCTATCATTATTGAAGAAACTAACCTGCGTGCACAAAAAGCAGAGCTGTTAGGCTTTAAAGATTGGGCATCGTATGTAATGACTTCGCGTATGGCACAAACAACCGACAACGTGTACGGTATTTTAGATGACCTTGCACCAAAAGCTGTTAAAAAAGCCAAAGCAGAAGCGGCCGCTATCCAAAAAGTAATTAACGATTCTGGCGAAAGCTTTGAGCTTAAGCCATGGGACTGGGCGTTTTACGCAGAAAAAGTACGTGCTGAAAAGTACGACCTAGATCCTGCGCTAGTTAAGCCATACTTTGAAATGAACTCTGTGATCCATGATGGTTTATTCTTCGCAATGAACAAGCTTTACGGTATCACCTTTAAAGAGCGTAAAGACTTACCTGTTTACCACGAAGATGTAACAGCGTACGAAGTATTTAACGCAGACGGCAGCGCTATTGGTTTATTTTACATGGACCCATACGCACGTGAAGGTAAGCGTGGCGGTGCATGGATGAGTGCATACGTAAGCCAAAGCGGCTTAAAAGGCACTAAACCAGTTATTTACAACGCACAAAACATTCCAAAACCAGCTGAAGGTGAGCCAACGCTAATGACCTTCGACGAAGTATCGACTATGTTCCATGAATTTGGTCATGCTGCGCACGGTTTATTCTCAAATGTTAAATACCCAAGCCTAGCGGGTACTGCTACAGCACGTGACTTTGTTGAATTTCCTTCACAGGCACACGAAGACTGGATGATTGAACCTACCGTACTTGCTAACTACGCTAAGCATTACAAAACGGGTGAGCCAATTCCACAAGCATTACTTGATAAAGTACTAGCATCGCAAAAATTCAACCAAGGCTTTGGTACTACTGAATACTTAGCAGCTGCTTTACTTGATATGGAATGGCACTCATTTGGTTCTGATAAAAAAATCAGTGATGTTCAAAAGTTTGAAAGCGATGCGCTAAAAGCACACGGTATTGATTACTACCCAGTGCCACCGCGTTATAAATCAAACTACTTTAGCCATACTTTTGCCGGTGGTTACTCAGCAGGTTACTACGCCTACCTATGGACTGAAGTATTTGCAGCCGATGCGTTTGCACATATGGAAAATAACGGTGGCCTAACCCGTGAAAACGGTGACAAGTTCCGTGAAGAAATCCTATCAAAAGGTAACAGCCGAGACTTAATGCAAAGCTACATTGAGTTTAGAGGCCAAAAACCAACAACAGACGCACTTCTTAAGCGCCGTGGTTTAGTTGATTAATAACCTCGTTTATTAATTTTAACCTTATAAAAGCCCGCTTGCGGGCTTTTATTGTTTATAACAGATAAACTAGCCACACTATAAATTATAAAAAACGACAATTATGGGCTATTTATTTGCAGTTACCCTACTTTGGGCTTTTTCATTTAGTTTAATTGGTGTGTACCTAGCAGGCCAAGTTGATGCGTGGTTTAGCGTATTAATACGAGTTGCATTAGCCACATTGGTTTTTTTACCCTTTTTAAAACCTAAACTTACCTCAAAACCACTCGCACTTAAGCTAATGCTGATAGGCGCTGTGCAACTAGGTGTTATGTACAGCTTTTACTATCACTCCTTTTTATTTTTAAGCGTACCCGAAGTGTTGCTCTTTACCGTTATGACGCCGCTTTATATAACGCTTTTAAACGATGCACTTAATAAGCATTTTAACCCTCGCTTTTTTACAGTTGCGCTTATTGCCGTACTGGGCGCGGTAGCTATTCGCTGGGAAAGCCTCAATAGTCATTTCATCATCGGTTTATTACTGGTTCAAGGTGCCAATATTAGTTTTGCCACCGGACAAGTAACTTATAAACGTTTAATGGCCACTAATCAGTTGGATGACAAAACCGTATTTGGTTGGTTTTTTATTGGCGCCTTAGTGGTGGCGAGTGCTTGCTACGCTTTATTTGGCAATACAAGCAAATTACCGAGTACACCTACCCAGTGGGGTATTTTAATATATTTAGGTATTGTAGCCTCAGGCCTTGGTTACTTTTTATGGAACAAAGGGGCAACAAAAGTAAATGTGGGAGCATTAGCCGTTATGAACAACGTGCTTATTCCTGCCGGTATTATTGTTAACGTGCTTATATGGAATAAAAATGCCGACATTATGCGCTTAAGTATGGGGGGTGCAATTATGTTAGCGGCACTGGTAATTAATCAAATAGGGACAAATAAACAGAACGTCACATCCTTGTAGCTAATTTGTCATTGAATGCGATTAGGGTTGAATAAAATAACGTTAAGGAACAAACATGAAACATCTCACCCTAATAACAAGCTCAGTAATACTTGCACTACTGAGCGGCTGCGACGACGATGTCGAAGTTGTAGAAAAAGACGTAGTCGTTACAAATACCACCGTTGAGGTTGTTGAAGTACCGACGCCTGTAATTGTTGAAGTTGCAAAAGGCGAGGCGCCTGATATTCAATTAGGTACTCGTGCCGACTACCTTATTAACGATATGGCACAGAGCGATTTAAAAACAAAATTAGAATCGTGTACAGATGGGCCATTTTACCGTACAGATTTTTCTATTGGCCATCGTGGTGCGCCAATGCAATACCCTGAGCATACAAAGGAGTCTTATATAGCTGCGGCGCGTATGGGCGCAGGTATTGTCGAGTGCGATGTAACCTTTACCAGCGACAAAGAGCTCGTGTGTCGCCACTCTCAGTGCGATTTGCACACCACCACCAATATATTAGCCATTGATGAACTTGCCGCTAAATGCAGTGTGCCTTTTACTCCAGCTAACGCGGCCAGTGGCACGCCTGCCACCGCTAAATGCTGCACAAGCGATATCAGCCTGAGCGAATTTTTAACGCTTGAAGGTAAAATGGATGGCGCCAACACCCAAGCCACTACTGTTGGTGAATATATGCAGGGCACGCCCAGCTGGCGCACCGATTTATACGCCACAGGTGGAACATTAGTAACTCATAAACAAAGTATTGAGTTATTTAAAAGCTTGGGTGTAAAAATGACCCCAGAGCTAAAATCGCCGCAAGTGAGCATGCCTTTTGAGGGAATGACACAACAGCAATACGCACAAAAAATGCTTGATGAGTACACGCAATTGGACGTACCAAGCAGTGATGTATACCCGCAATCGTTTAATCTTGATGATGTGAAATATTGGATAAATAACAACCCCGACTTTGCAAATCAAAGCGTATATTTAGATGGCCGTGACAGCGAAGCGGGCTTTGATCCAAGTAACCCTGCAACATGGCAGCCTAGTATGGAAGAGCTAGTAGCCGATGGCGTTAAAATATTAGCGCCCCCTATTTGGATGATGCTCACCATAGACAACGAAAGTAATATTGTCCCCTCACAATACGCCATTGACGCAAAAGCTGCAGGGCTTGAACTGATAGCATGGAGCCTTGAGCGCTCGGGGCCTCTTAACGAGGGCGGAGGCTACTACTATCAATCAATCGCCGATGTTATCGATAACGATGGCGACATGATGACGGTGGTTGATGTACTCGCGCAGGATGTCGGGGTTATGGGTATATTTTCGGATTGGCCTGCGACCGTAAGCTACTACGCAAGTTGTAATAAAATGCCTGCAAGCATTTAAAAAACCAGTATCAGTGGTCGTTTATTTTTTTGCGCTCAGTTACCATAACCTTATTAATTATTTAACTGAGCGCTTTTATGATAATCCAACACCATAATACCGACCTAGCCACCCCTACAGGCTTAATGCGTACTACCGTTTACCGCCCACAAGCAGCTGGCCAATATCCAAGTATTATTTTTTACTCTGAAATTTTTCAGCAAACCGCGCCTATTGCGCGCAGCGCTGCTATTTTAGCAAGCCACGGCTTTGTTGTGTTAGTGCCTGAGGTATTTCATGAGCTAAACCCGATTGGTACTGTACTTGCGTATGATGACGCGGGTAAAGATAAAGGCAATGCCGATAAATGGCAAAAGCCACTTGAGCACCACGACAGCGACACACATGCACTCATCGACTTTGTACAAAGCCAAGATTACTGCACTGGCACAGTAGGCGCCATGGGTGTGTGCATTGGTGGGCATTTAGCTTACAGAGCCGCATTAAACCCACACATAAAAGCCGCATTTTGTTTATACGCCACCGATATTCATAGTGATACCTTAACGGCTAATGCAGGTAACAATTCGTTTGAACGCATGGCTGATATTCAAGGTGAAATACACTTTATTTGGGGTAAGCAAGACCCACATGTACCGCAACAAGGCCGAAGTAAAATTTACCAGCAATGTGTAGCCACGGGTATTAACTATCACTGGCAAGAAGTAAACGCACAGCATGCGTTTATGCGTGATGAGGGCGAGCGTTACGATGCCGCGCTTGCAATTACTATGTACCAACAAGCGGTTGCATTATTTAATCGTACTTTGTAATTAAGTGCGGTTTTACGTGCTTTTTAGCATGCCCAGTGCAGTATGCTGTTTAACAAAATAGGCTTTTAAATAATCAATAAACAACCTGAGCTTTTTGGAGCCTGCCGCCCCAGGTGGAAACACGCCATAAAGCTCAATATCTTTTGTTTTATAATCATCGAGTATTATTTCTAACAGCCCTGCTTGCACTTTAGGCCACGCATCATACAACGGAATGCGCCCAAGCCCGTGCCCGGCCTCTACAAACGCGGTACGCGCAGCGGCATTATTGGTGCTTATGCCGCCTTGTAGTATTACATCGTATTTTTTGCCCTCTTTGCTAAGGGTTAATGTTTTACTGCTAAGTTGGTACACCACCCATTTATGTAAGGCTAATTCAGCTGGCGTTTTAGGTTTGCCAAAGTGTTCAAAATATTCAGCTGAGCCACAAATACAGGTACTCATGGTTGTTAGTTTAGTGGCTTGTAAGTTTGAGTCACTTAAAGCGACCCCACGGATAGCAATATCAAAGCCGTTTTTTATAATATCAACCACATCATCGGTTAGTTGCAGGTCTATTTCAATTTTGGGGTATTGGCGTTTAAACGTATTAATTGCTGGCACAATTAGTTGCATGCCTACATTAACAGGGCAGCTAATTTTTAATACTCCTTGTGGCTCACTTTTAATGTTTTCTATTTGCTGATTAGCTGCGTTTGCTTGTTCTGTGATCACTCTACAGCGCTCATAATACGCAATGCCCGCCTCAGTTAGCGCCATAGTACGTGTTGAGCGATTTAGCAGCGTAACTTCTAATTGCGTTTCTAATTTTTTAAGGTGATAACTTACCACCGCACGCGTTAACCCCAACTGCTTTGCAGCCGCGGTTAAACTGCCCTGCTCGACAATTTGCGCAAATACCACCATGCTTTTAAGTTGCTCAAACGACACTTTCATCACAAACCCACCAATGATTATTCAACCCAATAATTGTATCAATAATTAAACCAATAAAGTTAAATTTATCATCGTTGTTTAAATCCTTTTAAGTGCATATAGTTATTACAGCACCTTGGTTAACACCAAGCTTTAATTTACTCACTAATCGAAGGAATATTGTTATGGCTAAAAAAATA
Source organism: Pseudoalteromonas sp. Angola-30 (assembly GCF_028599215.1). NCBI lineage: Bacteria > Pseudomonadati > Pseudomonadota > Gammaproteobacteria > Alteromonadales > Pseudoalteromonadaceae > Pseudoalteromonas > Pseudoalteromonas sp. Angola-30. Next base: position 119,446 of record NZ_JAQREI010000003.1, on the reverse strand, counting down.
CTTATGGTACTTACCTCACATTCAGAGCTTGGCAACACAGGCGAAAAAACAGGTTTTTGGGTAGAAGAATTTGCAGCACCTTACTACGCATTTGTTGATGCTGGTGCAGAGGTAACACTTGCTTCCCCTGCGGGTGGCCAACCGCCGATTGACCCAACCAGCACGCTTTCTGATTTTGAAACCGATGCAACAAAGCGCTATGACAACGACAGCGCAGCACAAACACTTATGGCAAACACCAAAAAGTTAAGTGAAGTAAACGCCAGCGACTTTGACGCGGTATTTTACCCAGGCGGCCACGGCCCACTATGGGATTTAGTAGATAACAGCGATTCAATCTCACTTATTGAAAAGTTTGTAAAAGAGCAAAAGCCAGTAGCGGCTGTTTGCCACGCAAGTGCCGCTTTTTTAAATGTTAAAGATGCGCAAGGCAATGCCTTAGTTGCAGGTAAAAAAGTAACAGGCTTTACTAACTCAGAAGAAGCCGCCGTGCAATTAACAGACGTAGTGCCATTTTTAGTTGAAGATGAACTCATTAAAAAAGGCGGCGATTATCAAAAAACCGACGACTGGGGCGTATTAGCGCTCGAAGATGGTTTAGTGATTACAGGCCAAAATCCAGCAAGTTCAGAGCTTGCGGCGAAAAAACTATTAACTAAACTAGGTTAAAATAAACCCTGTGCGCGGCGTATAACGCCGCGCTTATTAAATCGCTTTTAATAGCGAAAACATACTCCTATACTGGTACAAAACAATCCTACTAAAGCGTTTATATGCCAACTACCCCATCATCATCTTCATTGATAACCAGTACGCGATTTGCAATATTTAGCGTAGTTTTTATATGCCTAATACTACAAGTGATCAATAGTTTACCTGGCATTACGCTTAATGGTTTAGGTATTTACCCTCGCAGCGTTCAAGGGTTAATCGGCATTTTATGCGCCCCATTTTTACATGGCAGCTGGTGGCACTTTGCTAGCAACATGTTGCCTTTTGCTGTACTTAGCTGGCTAATTTGCCAATACAGTGTAAAACGCTTTTATACCGTGTTTATATTTACTGCGTTAATTGGCGGGCTATTAGTGTGGGCCTTTGGTCGAAGTAGTTTTCATGTTGGATTAAGCGGCGTTATTTATGGTTTATGGGGATTTATACTGTGCTATGGCGTGGTTAGGCGCTCGTTTAAGTCTATTGTTATTGCCCTAGTAGTGGCAGTGCTTTACAGCGGATTTATTTGGGGCGTGCTACCACAACGCTTTCATGTCTCGTTCGAGAGTCACCTTTTTGGAGCGTTAAGTGGGTTCTTTTTAGGGTATAAACTTGCCAAAGCAGATAAATTAAAAGCACGATAATTTTTTCATTGCCTTTAATTAATTTTTTACGCCCCCAGCTTGTTATCTATGAGTATATAAATTAATTACATTTTTAAATTGAGGTTATTTATGAGTAATGAACACAAATACACGCCGCCTAAAGTTTGGACGTGGGACAGCGAAAGTGGTGGTAAATTTGCTAATATTAACCGCCCTATTGCTGGCGCCACTCATGACAAAACCTTAGACATTGGCAAGCATGCGTTTCAACTTTATTCATTAGCCACGCCTAATGGCCAAAAAGCGACCATTATGTTTGAAGAGTTATTAGAGCTTGGCCTAACCGATGCCGACTACGATGCCTATTTAATTAACATTGGCGAAGGCGACCAATTTGGCTCAGACTTTGTTGATATTAATCCAAACTCTAAAATTCCTGCGCTAATGGATCACTCTACCACGCCACCAACACGCATTTTTGAGTCAGGTTCAATTTTACAATACTTGGCAGAAAAATTTGATGTGCTAATCCCAAAAGATTTTAAAGCCAAGACCGAGTGCCGTAATTGGCTATTTTGGCAAATGGGTTCAGCGCCTTATTTAGGTGGCGGATTTGGTCATTTTTACAGCTACGCACCAACAAAAATGCAATACCCAATAGACCGTTTTACTATGGAGACTAAACGCCAGCTCGATGTATTAAATCGCCACTTAAGTGAAAACGAATACATGGCGGGTAGTGAATACTCTATTGCCGACATTGCCATTTGGCCTTGGTATGGCTCGTTGGTGCTTGGAAAATTATACGACGCCGCTGAGTTTTTAGATGTTGCTTCTTACACTCATGTAATGCGCTGGGCAGAGCAAATAGCAAAGCGTCCCGCTGTTAAACGTGGTCAACGTGTTAATCGCACCTGGGGCCCTGAAGAAGAGCAACTTAGCGAACGACATAACGCCAGCGACATTTAATCTAACAGCCCATAACAAGACATTGTGTTATGGGCATTTTTTTATTTAAAATCTGCATTTTCCCTGTCATTAAACTATATTTATTATTGTGTTTTTATAAAATGTAACCTGCTTTACCCGCATTACTTTTCATAAGGCTTTAATGAGTGCAATATAAAAATTTAAATAGTGATGAACGCAGAGAAGCCGTAAAACTTTTATATTCTAATGCTTTATCTGGCATTGGTGTTTCGGCGTTAGTTAGCTTTGTACTTGTATTTGCATTTGACCTAACGGATGAGAGAACAAATCAAGAAAAAATAATTTGGCTTTTTTTTATGCTGGTTGTTTTAGCAGCAAGGCTAATGGATGTTATTTACTTTAACTACACCAAAGAAGTTAACCAGCCTTTTAATGCAAATAGCTTTTTAAAACGCTTTTCGGTGGGGTGTATAGCGACCGCGATTTCGTGGTCATGTTACGCACTGTGGTTTCATAAAAGCTCATCCACCGTTGAAATTACCACCACAATAGCTATTTTGTCGGCATTTGCTGGAGGCTCAGCCAATTTGCTCTCGGGTAGTCGCTTTACCTCAGTGTGTTACAGCATTATTTTATTAATGCCTTACTCTATAGTACTAACCTTATCTGATGACTATTACCACTATGTATTAGGCTTTTTGGGCATTACTTTTTCGGCAATTATGGTCGCCTCTTCTTATAAGTCGGCCACATTTACCCAAACAGCCATAAAATTACGAAATCAAAACCGCGAACTACTTAACGAAATGGAAAGCAAAGTAGAAACACGCACAGAAGAAATTTACCGTTTATCAAACACTGACCCACTAACAAGTTTATTAAACCGTACCGCTTTTTTAAAAGTGGCAAATAAACAGCTGGCAGATCACCCCGAGGAAAAACTCGCTTTACTGTTTGTAGACCTAGATGGCTTTAAGCAAATTAATGACTCTATGGGTCATAAAGTTGGCGACCAAGTACTTAAAGAAATAGCCGAGCGACTCACTAACGTTTGCACCCGCCACTTATACAAATGCCGCTGGGGCGGAGATGAATTTTTAATTTTAACAACCTATGAGGATGAACAAGACTTATTTGATTTTGCCAAAAAGGTTATTAAAAGCATTCGTGCCGAGCATGAACGATATAAATACCAAAGCTGGGTATCTGCCACTATTGGCATAGCGTTATTTCCTGAGCATGAGGGTGATTTAAGCGCGTTAATTCGTTCAGCAGATTTAGCCATGTACCATCAAAAACGTATTGCCAAAGGCTGCGTAAATATTTACAACAATGACTTAAAGCGCCAACAAGAACGCGAACAATTGCTCAGTAAACGCTTAGCAAGTGCAATAAAAGACAACGGCTTGCGGTTAGTGTTTCAGCCTATTGTGGATAGCCAAACAGCGAAGGTGACCTCGTTTGAGTCACTTTTACGCTGGCAATTAAATGACGAAGCGATATTTCCTGATGAATTTATTGCCATTGCCGAGCAATACAACCTCATAACCGAACTTGGCTTATGGGTTATTGAGCAAGCGTGTGTGCAAGCTTGCACGTTTAAAAACGTACAACCCCCTATTGCTGTGAGCGTTAATGTATCTGTAATACAACTTCAAGACCCTGATTTTGTTACTAAGGTTGTAAATATCGTTGAACAATACGGCGTAAAGCCAGAAAACCTGCACCTTGAAATCACTGAATCTGTGTTTGCTGAGGATAAGCTCACCTTTTTAGCAGCAGTAAAAGAGCTGCAAAAACAAGGATTTTGTATTTCTATTGACGACTTTGGTACTGGGTACTCATCCTTGTCGAGCATGTTAGATATTGGTGTAGACATAGTAAAAATAGATAAAAGTTTCATTCAAAACATGGATAAGCGAGGCTTAAGTATAATTCATGCGATTGTGCAAATGGCCTCAACACTAGATTTTATAGTAGTCGCTGAAGGTGTAGAAACTCTAGAGCAAGCCAACATGCTAAAAGAAATTGGTGTGTCTCACCTACAAGGTTATTACTTTTCTAAACCTATGGAACAACACTTTGTAGATTCGTACCTCAAAGAGCAAAACAAATTGTGTAGCTAGCAGTATGAAAAAACTCACTAAAGAGCAAGTCTATAAACGCCTTAACAACGATGAAGACGCACGCGCCTGTAAAGACATAAACGAAGATGACTGCAAAGAAGTGGCCGGTAACTTTATTCTTTTATTAACAAGCCAGCTTTTTAGTAAGTTTGCCGATGCCCTCCTCAACCCTAAAGTCACTCTGCCTTGGTTAATGCAAAGCTTAAACGTGCCAAGCGCGTTTATAGCGTGGCTGGTGCCTATAAGAGAATCGGGCTCTTTATTACCACAATTAGCGATAGCCAATATTATCCGTAAACTCTCAGTAAGAAAGTGGGTATGGGTTTGCGGTGCATTTGCCCAAGCTGTATGTATTGGCGCCATGGTTGGTGTTTCATTTTTGCTAGAAGGCGCTCAGGCTGGCTATGCAATTTTAGCTCTGCTGGTGCTCTTTAGTCTCGCCCGCGGGTTTAATTCTATTGCCGCTAAAGATGTATTAGGTAAAGTTATTCCTAAAAAAAAGCGGGGCAATATTAGTGGCCTAGCGGCAAGTATTGCTGGCTTTGCAACACTCACTTTTGGTTTAATGATGTGGTTTTTTTCGGGGCAAAAAGAGCAAAATACGGTATTAATTGCGCTGTGTTTAGGCGCCGTTTTGTGGGTTGTTGCTGCACTTTTTTATAGCCGCATAAACGAATACAAAGGCGCGACACAAGGCGGTAAAAATGGCTTTTTAAATGCGCTAAGTAAATTAAAGCTGCTTTATCAAGATAAACAATTTGCACACTTTGTAATTACCCGCGCCTTTTTACTTTGCTCAGCCCTAAGCGCGCCTTTTTATATTATTTTAGCAAGCTCTCAGCAGTTTGAATTTTCATTATTGGCAGTATTTTTAGCCGTGTCTGGCTTAGCAAGTTTAATTTCTGGGCCAATATGGGGAAGACTCAGCGATTTTTCTAGCCAAAAGGTGCTTGTGATCAGTGCGTTGCTTGTCACCATAAACGGCGTGAGCGTGTTTGTAATAGCTACATGGTATAGCCAGCTGTTTGAATATGCTTGGGTAATACCTGGTTTTTATTTTTTGCTTTGCATTGCTCATCAAGGCGTACGGCTCGGGCGTAAAACCTATTTAGTAGATATGGCACAAGGCAATAAACGCACTGATTATGTGTCGGTTAGTAATACTGTAATTGGCATTTTGCTTTTAATGTTAGGGAGTATAGGGCTTTTAGAAGCATTTTTATCAACCGCACAGCTTATTTTGTTGTATAGCCTGCTCGGTTTGTTAGGTGCTATTAGCGCGATTTTTTTGCCTCAAGCGGAGTAATACCAATGCGCAATAATACGTGATCAATTAAGCGAATTGGTATATTAAAAAAGCCCAACAAAATAATTGCCGGGCTTTGGACTTAAGACCTAAGGATAAACAGTCAGCTTTACCTCAAGTTATAACACCTAAGCAGTTACATTTAGCAGTGAATCACCTTCACTTAAACCAAATTTTTCTTGTACCGATGAAAGAATTGATTCTTTATCTTCATCAGATAGCTGGCTTGAATACTCAGTTAATAACTCATCTAAGTAGCTAACCACTTCGTCAGTATCAACAGATTCTAGCGAGTTTTGCGGCGGCGGTGGCGGGCGCTGCCCTTCAGGGCGTCCTGCATAGCCAATACTTTTAGCGTCAAAATCAAGTTCGCTCATTAAATCAGCTAACTCTTTTGTAGGTGAGATCCCCTGCTCTTCAAATGCAGCTTGAATACTTTGCGCATCTTCCGTGCTGAGGTTTTGTGCATCAAATTCTGCAAGTGTTTCTTTAACAAACTCAGTTTGCTCTGAAGTTAAAGCGCTTACTTGGCTAGATTGTTGAGTCATAAAACTCGTTGAGCTACCAATACTGTTGATCATATTTTTCTCCCTTAACGTGCGCGGCGTGGTGGCTTGTGTTCACTTAACTCTTGTTCGCTAATTTCGCCATTCCCATCGGCATCTATTTCGTCAAAAATAGTTTGCGCATCGCCTTGCGGTGGCGCACTTTCGCTAAATTCTGCAAGGCTAATCACACCGTCACCATCTGCATCTATGCTTGAAAAGTCAGGTTTAGGTGGTGGGTTATCACCGCCTCTGGCTGCAACATTGGCTGAAAAAGCCATTGATAATAATGCAGCAACGGCAAAAGTAGAAAAATGCTTCATCGTGGTCACCTTGGGTTAAATATTAATAAAGGGTATGAATATAAAGTACGCTTAAAAAACGCAAACATTGTGCAAACAATAAGGAAATAAAAATAAATCCGATTTTTATCATGTTATTTTTACCTTATTCGGTATTTCGGTTATTGTGATAACTAATTACTTAAAACCACTTTCAACACCTGTTTTGAGAGCTAACATACTAAGGACTTATTAACATACATGTTTAATCTTCCAATTTTTCTAGTTGTATCGCAGTGAAAATACCTAAACGCCTCCAGCCACTCGTTGATGATGGCCTAATTGATGAAGTGATAAGCCGCTTAATGAGCGGTAAAGAAGCGGATGTATTTGTGGTGCGCAGCGGTGGCGAAATTCGCTGTGCTAAAGTCTACAAAGATGCCGTTAAACGCAGCTTTAAAAAGGCAGCTCAGTATCAAGAAGGCCGAAAAGTAAGAGGCGGACGCCAAGCCCGCGCCATGGGTAAACGCTCTAGTTATGGACGGCAACTAGAAGAAGAAATTTGGCAAAATGCAGAAGTAGACGCGCTTTCACGTTTATCACGCGCTGGCGTCAGAGTTCCTGATACTTATTACTGTATTGATGGTGTGTTGTTAATGGAGCTTGTATGTGATGAAGACGGTGATGTTGCTCCACAGTTAGGGCATGTGACCCTTACACAGCAAGACGCTATTGAGCAGTACAGTATGATGGTTCATTATATTAAATTAATGCTGTGCGCTGGTATTATCCACGGTGACTTATCGGAATTTAACGTACTTGTTGATAGTAAAGGGCCTGTAATTATTGACCTTCCACAAGCTGTAAACGCCGCAGCCAATAACAGTGCGCAAGCAATGTTTACGCGCGATGTAAACAACATACGCCGTTATTATGCGCAGTTTGCACCTAGCCTATTAAACACCCATTACGCTAAAGAAATGTGGGCACTGTTTGAAGAGGCTAGCTTAACGCCAAACACTGTGCTCAGCGGAGAATTTGAAGACAGTAACGAATCTGCAGACGTAGATGCGGTACTCGATGAAATACAAGCGGCCGAATACGAAGAGTTCGACCGTTTAGAGCGTATTAAAAACGCTGACGATGAGTAAAACTACGCTCACGTTTAGCTATTGAGGATGAACAAACCGATAGCCCACACCGTAAACCGACTGAATAACGCTGTCGGTTTGCGTTACTTCATCAAGCTTTTTACGTAACTTTTTTATGTGGCTGTCTATAGTACGGTGGCTAACTATACGTTGGTCTGCGTACATGGTGTCCATTAAGCTATCGCGTGAATAGATTCTGTTAGGGTTAGAATACAAGGGCTTAAATAGCTGAAATTCAAAATTAGTTAGTTCTATACTGCTATTTTTATAGTTTACACTGTAAGTACTTTCATCCAGTGTCATGGCATTATTTATCGGTTCTTTTGTGGTATTAACACGCCTTAAAATTGCTTTTACTCGCGCCACCAGCTCAGCATAACTAAACGGTTTACAAATATAGTCATCGGCGCCCAGTTCAAGTCCGAGTAACCGGTCAATCTCCTCCACCTTTGCCGAAACCATAATAATGGGCACATTAGAGAACTTTCTTATCGCTTTGCACAGCTCTATACCGCTTTGCCCTGGCAACATAATATCTAATAAAATAACACTTGGCTTATTACTTTCAAGCCAGCTAAGTACTTCATCACCATGATGAATAAGGTGCGTTTGATAATGATGACTTGTTAAAAAGTCGCTCATTAAATTGGCAAGTTTTATTTCATCTTCAACAATGAGTATTTGCTCACTCATACTTATCCTCTACTGAACTAATAAGGGTAATTTAATAACAATGCCAAGCCCGCCAATACTGGCTTTTTCGGCTGATATTTCGCCATTATGACCTTTAACAATATGCTGACAAATAGACAAACCTAAACCAGAGCCACCCTCTTGGCGATTGCGAGAGCTGTCTACACGGTATAAATATTCAAACAAGTGCGATAAATGCGTTTGCTCAACGCCTATCCCGTTATCCTCTATTATAAGCTCTAAATAGGCTTGGCCTTTAATATTTACGTTATTGGCACTTAAAGAAATAGTTGAGCACTGGGCGTAATGCACCGCATTCATTAATATATTATCTAGCAATTGCAGTATACGTGTTTTATCTGCGTTTACTGTGGTGTTGTTAGCACCATTAAGAAGGTAAAAATTAATAGCGTGCTGCTCAAAAATAACGTGATACTTTTGCTCTATGGAGTTAAGTAAAAAGCCTACGTCGGTAGGTTGCATGGTGTAATGCATGCCGCCTAGCTCTGCGCTGTTTAGCATGTGTAGGTCGTCAATCAAACGCTTTAAATGCAGCGCTTCATCGTTAGCAGAACTAATATTTTTATTGTTTGGTTCACGTATCCCAAGCAACATAGCTTCGAGCTCACCGAGTAAAATGCTCATGGGCGTTCTTAGTTCATGAGAAATATTAGCTAACCAGCGTTTACGTACTTGCTCATCTTTAGCGAGCGTAAAGGCCAAAGTGTTAAAATCTTCACTAAGCTGGCCCAGCTCGTCTTTTCTATCTAATAAAAGTTTGGTGCTGTACTGCCCTTTGGTTAGCTTATGCATACCACTGGCTATTTGCTTTACAGGGCCAACTAAATGCCTTGCCAGTAAAAAAGACAACATTAAGGTAAGTAGCCCTGCGGTTAACGCAATAAGCCATAAATAGTTAGTTTGTTGCTTTAAAAAATCCAGCTCGTACCCATCTGCTAGGCTTTTTCTTTTTGAAACAGCAAGGTAAGCAATTGTTTTACCTTCAAGCTCTATGGGCGTTTTAATGTACTTTAAATCCTCAAATAATTTACCAAAAATACGCTGCTGGTTTTCATCCAGTAGTGCATAGTGCGCGGCATGCTCGGGCGGTGGACGTCGATCTCGTTGCGCCATATGCTGTGGGGGTCTGGGTCTGCGTTCGCCGCGAATTTCTGGGCGCTGTGGCATATCGCGTAAACTAGGTAAAAACTGGCTTGATTGCAATTGCGATTCAACAAACCTTAAAAAGCGCTGATCGTTACCTATAATTTTATCCCACGAGGGAGTTTGCGCGTATTTATTAGCCAGCTGTACTGCTAATGGCTCTAATGCTTTTACTTCTTTGGCGTTTACAAAATCAATAATACCTTGGCCAATACTGTACTGAATAAGCACAACAAGCCCCGCAATAATGCTAAAGGTGAAGCTAAATAATATTAAAAAAAGTTTGTTGTGAATTTTCATTTATTTTTTATAAACCTGACTCTAAAAGCATTTGAGCTGTTATTTATTGCGTATTTTTTTACTGCTAAAACGTATTATTAAAAGCTCTAAGCACTTTTAAGAATAGCCTGTAATAACAATTGTATTAATTGCGTGTTCTATTATAGCGACTTATAAATAGCGCCTTTAATAACAACGTATAACGTTAACAAGTAAAAGTGCAAACAATGTGCATTATATGAAAAATTACGCTCAAAAAAGGCGACCTAAGTCGCCTTTGTTATTAATCGTTTTTTAAATGCTTATCAAAAAAATCGAGAAACGCTTGTAACGTTTTAATTCTATGCGGCTGATAAGACAAGTAATGATCGCCATCTTCTAGCTCAATGTAAGTAACATCTTTATCTTCGTCATCTAGTTCATCTTCCATTTCTCTACTATGGTAAATAGGGACAACACTGTCATCGCTACCATGCACAAGTAAAACAGGTTTGTTAATTGATTTAGCAAAATTAACCGGCGAATTGGCCTCTAACTTATCGCTATTTGTTCCAAACTGTTTTCGTACAATGTCTTTGTTTGTAAAGTGTCGGGCTTTACTCACAATATGCTCAAGGTCAGTTACCCCTGCAAAACTTGCCGCACATTTAAATGTTTCAGGGTGTTTAATAACAGCCATTAAGGCGGCGTATCCACCATAGCTTGCGCCACCAATACAAATTTTATCTGGCTGAGCAATCCCTTGGTCTATTAACCAGTTAGCTCCATCTTGTAAGTCATCTTGCATGGCTAAACCAAAACCTTGGATCGACTGCATTAAAAAGTCATAACCATAACCACTTGAGCCACGAAAGTTAGGCTGTAACACGGCATAACCATTATATGCCAGTAGCGCAGTCCAATAGTCAAAGCCTGCATAGTCTCGCGCCATAGGTCCACCATGTGGAAATATAATAGTGGGTAACTTATCGCCTTTCTCATAGCCAACAGGCAGCGTTAAGTAGCCTTCTATAATAAGCCCGTCACGTGCTTTATAGCTAATGTGCTCTTTACCGGCGTATACGCTTTCGTTAATGTGTGGGTAAACGTCTGCAAAAAATGTTAAATCACCTCGCTTTCTGTCACCTAACATGTAGGCGCCTGATGTTTTATCTGAGCTGACATAAAGTACATATTTTTGCTGATCGTCGCTGGTGCTAACAATATCCATTTCAAATGAATCTTTAGGTAGTGATGCTCGTAAAGAGCGATGTAGCTTGTCTAAGTCTTCATCCCAATACGCAATACCATCTTCTAACTGCGAATGCGTAAAGCCTGCCACTTCGCCAGTTTTACGGGAGTAAAAAATATCGCCATCTACATCGTACTTGTCGTCGCTAAAAATGAGCTCACGTTTGTTAGTTGTTAGATTAAGCTTAAATAATGCATCACGCCCTTCATGTAGCGCAGTGATGTATAAAAAGTTAGGGTCTTTATCAAAGCCAAGTATCGAAATGCTTTGCTCACTAAATACTTCGTAGCTAAATAGTGTTTGCCACGACTCATTTTGCTCGTTGTACAGCTCGTAAGTAAATTGTGTTTCATCCATTTTTTTAGCAATACGAACCTTGCCTTGTCTATCAGCAAACCAACTGGTTACATCTGCACGAGCACGTTGTATTTGTTTTTTGCGTAAGGTAGTTAGGTCAAGTTCATACACCGCAGGGGTATTGGCTATTTTAAAATCGCCCTGCACGAGTATTTTATTTTCTTGCTCCGGTAAAAAGCTAATAATTCGGTCAGAAAACTGAGGCTGCTTTTCATCACGCGTGTTGTTTGCTCTAAACGCCAGTTTTATTCCTTTATCATCACTTAGATTATACGAATACATTAATGTAGACGCATACTTAACCCCACCAAATTGATATTTAATGTATCGTGCGCCCAATAACAACACATCATTATTTGCCCAACTAAACCAGTCAAAAAATACAGTGTGGTTATCAGATTTAATAATCGGCTTGCCCTTACCTGTTGTAAGGCTTTGCACCATTAAAACTAAATCGCCATCAAGGTTTCTAACATACGCAATGTTATTTCCATCTGGTGAGAGCTTAACTTGGCTTATGCTTTTTAAGCCTGCAAACGCTTCTATGGGTAGCTTTTTATCAGAGGCTGATAGGCAGCTAAAACTAAGTAGGGCAAATACTAAAGTGAGGTAAAGTTTAGACATTCAATATCCATTTGTTTTTATAAGTAACGCTTAATGAGTTAACAGTAAGTGTATAAAGTTAATCTGTTATTTTACAATTGTGGCCGCTTTAGTACAAATTTATCTTTAGTAGAGCTAAAGTAGTCTCCACCCATTTTACCTACGCTGTTTAAACGCGAGGGGTCTATATAGCCATTCACTAACACGTTATCGTCAATATAAATCCCCACCACGTTGAGTAGCATAACTTTGCCGCCACCTGGTTCGTCGCTTATCTGAATAACGTCTCTTAAGGTGCACTCGTATCTTACTTTAGCCGCTGCGGCGCCTAGGGATGTTACGTGTGTACTGGCGATTGTTTCAATATTTGCCGCCTCAAATTCACTTACATTATGTGGATAATTAGCGCAGCTTTGATTCATTTTTTCTACTAGCTCTTCACTAACAATATTAACCACGCAGTTGTTAGTGGCTTGAAGGTTTAAAAGCGTGTCTTTATTGGCTTTGTCGCGTGGGTTTACTTGGGTCACGCTCAGCACTGGCGGGTTACAGCTGGCCACTGTAAAAAAAGAGTAAGGGGCAATATTAGCAATCCCCTCCTTACTAAGTGTGCTTACCCAAGCAATAGGCCGTGGGCTAATACCCCCCACTAAATACGAGTAAACATTGTGCTGCGTGCTTTGCGTTAAATCTAAAAACATAATTTTCCTTTATACGTCGTACTGCAAATCGTAAAAGCGCTGTATTGCGTACAGTATTTCATAACTGCAGCCACTTTTTTAAATATGCGCAAAAAAATAAACATAGTGTGGTTTAAACGCGATTTACGCCTTAGTGACCATCAACCACTTAAAAATGCATTTAGTGATGATTTACCCACGTTACTGCTATACAACTTTGAGCCACTAATGCTTGAGGATGCACATTATAATGCGCGCCATTGGCGTTTTGTTTATCAATCAATAGGCGAAATAAATCAGCAGCTAACTCGCTACAAAGCAACGCTGTATATTTTTAACCAAGACATGCTGACACTGTTAAACACGCTTAATCAAACATACCAAATAGCAAACATATTTAGCCATCAAGAAATTGGCTTAAACAATACTTTTGAGCGCGATAAAGCCGTGGCTATATGGTGTAAAGCTAACAAAGTTAACTGGCTTGAGTCACAAACGGGCGGCGTTATTCGTGGCAAAAAAAACCGTAAAGATTGGAACGCACGCTGGCAACAAACAATGCAGGCTCCTATTGCTATTCCTAATTGGAAAAACATAAAAACCATTACACTTAATAACTACCAAACACCTAAATTACCCGACAGCTACACGCAAAATGATGACAACTTTCAAGTAGGTGGGCCTTTAACTGCGCACACAATATTGCAAAGCTTTTTTGCTGAGCGCGGTAAGGGATATCAAAAAGGCATATCTAGCCCCAGCTTAAGCCGTATTCATTGCTCTAGGCTTTCGCCTTATTTAGCGTGGGGTAATATTAGCCTTAAACAGGTGTACCAAATGGCTATTGATGCATACCATGCAAAACACCCAAGCAAAAAAGGCTGGAAGCGTCCGCTTGCTGCATTTGTATCGCGTTTGCATTGGCACTGCCATTTTATGCAAAAATTTGAAAGTGAGAGTACGATGGAGTTTAAAGCGCTCAATGCGGGATATCATCAGTTCCCTTATAGAAACGATGACAACGTACAACACGATATTGAGCGCTGGGCACAAGGCCAAACGGGTATACCCATTATTGATGCCTGTATGCGCTGTTTAAACACCACGGGCTATATTAATTTTAGAATGCGCGCTATGTTGGTTAGCTTCGTTACGCATCATTTAAATATAAGCTGGCAGCAGGCAAGCTTACCTTTGGCAAATTACTTTTTAGACTTTGAACCTGGCATTCATTACCCACAAATACAAATGCAGGCCTCAGTTACGGGTATTAACACCATTAGGCATTACAACCCGATTAAACAGTCTGAAGATCAAGACCCAACCGGCGCCTTTATTAAAAAATGGTGCCCCGAACTTGAAAAGCTACCGATAGAATATTTACACGAGCCTTGGCAACAAACACCAATGGAAGCGCTGTTTAACGACTTTAAACTTGGTGAAGACTACCCAGAGCCAATGCTTGATTTAACTCAAGCCTCCAAACAAGCGCGCGAACGTTTATGGCAATACCGCGAGCGCGCCGATGTTAAACGTGCAATTCCTAACATATTAAAAAAGCATGTAGGGCTTACTCGTACACACAAAAACACCGCAAAAAGTAATTAATATGGCACATAAAAAAAGTCACTTACCACAAAAAATGTGCCCTGTTTGCAACAAGCCTTTTGCGTGGCGTAAAAAGTGGCAGCGCGATTGGGATAACGTTATTTACTGCTCAGAGCGCTGTAAACGTAATAAAAATTAAAAGGTATTAATCCTTTATGCTATACGTGAGCTGGCGTCTATTTTGCAATGGTATGAATAACTCGGCTTTTAAGGCTGTATTTAGGTGTTTTATGTAAATAGCACTTACTCAACCTGAAAAGCTTACATGCAACGCAAGGAGAAGATGATGACGATTAAAAAAACGGCAAACTCAACCTGGTCAGGCGATATTAAAACAGGTAAAGGCAGTATTTCTACACAAAGCGGCGCACTTGATAAACAACCATTTGGTTTTAATACTCGCTTTGAAGACGAGCCTGGTTCTAACCCAGAAGAATTAGTGGGAGCTGCGCACAGTGTCTGCTTTAGTATGGCGCTTTCGCTTGCACTTGGTGATGCCGGTTTTAAAGCCGATAAAATTGATACTAAAGCCACCGTAAGCCTTGATGAGGTTGATGACGGCTTTGCAGTCACCCATATAGCGCTTGAAGTAAACGCACGTATTAAAGATATTGCTAACGAACAATTTCAAGCATTGTGTGAGCAAACTAAAAAAAGCTGCCCTATTTCAAAGCTACTTAATACCGAAATCTCACTAAACGCAACGCTCGACTCAACCGCATAAAACGTAATTTTTAAACCTTACGGTTTTACGCGTTAAGCCAGGTAACCTGTTACTTGGCTTAACACTCATCCCTAACCCTTTTTGAGTTATTTGAGTTTAATAACTCATTTAGCAGTGCTATACCCATCCCTAAAGCAGGCCACACTACCCATAAATAATTTGGCGATGTAATTAAGTTTATCGCGGTCAAAAATACCAAAGCCACAAAGTAACGTTTTAAATTATCAAAAAATGCTGGTGTATTCATGTTTGCTCTCCTCTTAAAATGTAAGGTTATTATTGCCTTAATTTTTAAGCCTGAAAGGTGCTATTTGTCATCAGTTAATATGACATTAGTCATAAATTTATAGCAGCCCCTTCAAGCGCATCTCTACAAATACTTATACAAACATACAGTTACTTACAATTATTTAAATGTATTTTAAAGAGTATTTAATATAATACCTTTTCTAGATACACCTATTTAATTAATAAGAAAGGATACTTATGCGCTACTTAATACCACTCTCTTTGCTTGCACTTAGCTGTGCACCGTCAGTAAACGCCGAACAATCAGCATCAAAGCAATGGTTTAATACAATTAACTACGCAAAAATTGATTCACGCTATTACAGCGATAATGTGTACGGATTATCTACGCATTATTACTTTGAAGAGCAACAAAGCTCGGGAGTGTGGGATGATTATGGCTACCTAGATACAGATAGTAATATAGGCTTAAATTACTTTAATTCAGATGGTTTTAGTAGAAAAGGGATCTTTGGAGAAGGCTTTTACGGTAATGCTTTTGCAACCATAGAGCTGCCTAATATTGGCGATACTGATACCTATTCACTTGGCATAGGTTACTTATTTGCTGATTCGTTAAAAGTATCTGCACGCATGGTAGATTACGAATATGGTGACACAGTTTATTTGTTTAAAGCTCAATATAATCAACAAATTAATGACACCGACTACATTGGTTTTACTGTTGAGACGGATGATGAAATAGAGTCGTGGGACTTATCATCACGTTACTTTGCTCACCTTTACGATGAACGCTACTTTACTATAAATGCTGACTATCTCGATGCTGGCGATGATTCAATTTTTAATGTGTTGGCAAATTATTACTTTAATAAGCATGTTGCAGTAGGCGTTGGTTTATATGACTCAGATTTAGTTGTTGAAGGTAAATACTTTATTAACGATAACTACTATTTTACAGCTAATTACACCGATAACGATGACTACGATATATACAATCTCAGTTTTGTAGCTCAGTTTTAGTAAATACAAAAAAACCGCCTTGCTGGAGTCACTTCAGTTAAACAAGGCGGCTTTTATATTAAAACAGCTATAGCTTACATATTACCTAGCTCTATCATCATTGCGGTATACATACGTAAATTAAGCGCTAATTGCTCAAGCGTAATAAATTCATGCTCTGAGTGGCCGGTATAACGTTTGCCTGGCATTGAAGGGCCAAACGATACGGCATTATCAAATAGCTTTGCGTTAGTGCCGCCACCTATTGATACAAAGTCAGCTTTTTCGTCACCTGTAAAATGTTTAAAAATATCAAGCAGCTTTTGTGCGTGCGGTGCGTTATCTAACAGCATAGGTGTACCAATAATGGTCTCGACTTTAGTAAGCGTTACGTTATTTGCTGTTTCCCATTCCTTAATCGCGCTGTTTACTTGCGCTTTAAGTAGGTTTTCATTTTTACCAACTGGGCGGCGCGCGTTAATGGCTAACGTTAGTGCGTTACCATCGCGTTCAATTACGGTTGGGGCTACGCTCATTGGGCCCATGAATTCATGCTCGTAGGCAATATTACCAAATTGCTTACCATGAATATCTAAGCCAATTAATTGATTTACAAATTTTATAAGCTGGCCATCGCTATTATTTTCAAGTGCTACGTTTTTAAATAGCTCGCTCAGGTGTGCAATAGCATTAACGCCCGACTCTGGCTCTGATGAGTGCGCAGACACCCCTTTTACAGTTATTTTTAAGCCTTCAGCTAGCTCTTCAAAGTTAAACTCAACGTCACTAAGTGTTTTAGCTTTAGCTTTTAATGAGTTAATAACGACAGCGCTTGCGTTATGCAGCACTAAGCTTGCATCTTCTGGTATTTGGCTTTTAAACGCGCCGCCCGCTAAATCACTCACATACATACCGGTTTGTTTTGAGGTAGCATTAAAAGTAGGAGCAATTAAGCTCCAGCCTTTCTCGGCAACTACAACTGGGTATGATGCATCAATGGTTACGGCGTATTTTGGCTGCTCGTAGGTTTTCATAAATTCTGTAAGCGGGCCCCAGTCAGATTCCTCAGCTAGGTAAATCATCAGCTCTATGCGGTTATCAAGCTCTATGCCTTTATCTTTAATCGCTTTCATGGCGTATAGTGCGGTGGCTATTGCGCCTTTGTCGTCTTCTGTGCCGCGCCCGACTAATTTGCCAGGCTCTGAGGTATCAATAATAAATGGGCTTTGCTTCCACTTACTGGCATTGGCAGGTTGTACGTCTCCGTGGGTTACAACGGTAACCTTTTCGCTTTGATCTCCCATGCCTATAAGCACGGTGTAGCCTAGGTCTTGGTAATCAAACCCAAGCTCTGCAGCTTTCATTTTTAATACAGATTTAAAATTAATAAAGTCAGGATTTTGTGGCGCGGGTACCGACTCTTTATTTACCGTAGGAAAAGCCACGAAATTAGTTAACGTATGAATTTGTGATTGTTGATAAGTATTAACAGCGTAATCGGCAACACTATCAATATTTGTATGTAATTGTGCATGTGCGCTAAAAGCAAATAAAGCACTGCAAAGCAAAGCTAACTTTTTCAAAACGTATCCTTTTGTATGAATCATTACTACCAATGCGCAATAATAAATCGCTTAAATAATTAAATTGGTATTAAAGCTAAATTATACCGCCAAGCAATAGTATTAAATAGCGCTTTGCGGCAGGGTTACAACAATCGCGCTTTAAATTTAGATAGCGGCTTACATTGCATTGGTTGTATAATGCGCGACCTTAATTAATCAGAGTATTAGTACTAATGAACCGCCGCAAAAAAATTGTCACCAAATTTCAGAAAAAAGATAAACGTGCTAATGCTAAATTGCATAAAAGTAATAAACCGGCGTATGTATCAAAAGCAGAGCGTGAAAAACTAGCTTTAGAGGCGCAGCAAACAACCAACGCAGAGCAAGTTACGCCAACATCAGATTAAACTAAAGCGCCAAGCAACCTATTCTCAACGCTTTATATGGGTTTAAAATGCGTAACTGGCACTTATATTAAATGAGCGCCCTTGCCCAGCTAATTGAGTAAACCCCGTGCTGCTACCTTGCTTAAGCGCTGCAATACTTACCCCGCCTAGGGGTAATTGATAAAACGTATCAAATAAGTTTACCACCTCAATACCCAGCGTAAGTGCATCAAAAGAAGCTTTAGAGCTTATATTAACTAAGCTGTAACTAA
This sequence comes from Pseudoalteromonas sp. Angola-30, assembly GCF_028599215.1. Taxonomy (NCBI): domain Bacteria; kingdom Pseudomonadati; phylum Pseudomonadota; class Gammaproteobacteria; order Alteromonadales; family Pseudoalteromonadaceae; genus Pseudoalteromonas; species Pseudoalteromonas sp. Angola-30. The sequence goes on along the minus strand of NZ_JAQREI010000003.1, from coordinate 100,978 downwards.
CGGTTTGGTTTTCTAAGCGGTTAACATCAACGCGTGATTTTGTATCCACCCATTGCCACAACAATGCATTTTCAAATATCCCTATTTGCTGGCTTAATGAGAGCGCTGTATGTAACGGCTTAATTTGATAAAGCGCCTGGTTAGTGTCGCGGCGCTTACCACGAGTGCTCGTTATGTTTGCTTTTAATTGCCATTCGCCAATCTGTGTTGATTGATAAAGTGCCTTACTTATATCAAGCTTTGCGCCATAAAGTGTGGCGTCAACATTAGTAAAGCTTAAAATGTTACGTGTTGTATTTGCTAATCCATAACTATTAAAACTACGTACAATATCTGCATCAATGTAGTCAGTTATATCGGTGTACCACACATTAGCACTTACCCGCCACGCATCATTTTTTGCTGTTTTTGAATACGTTGCACTGATGGTATGAGCGGTTTCGGCTTTGAGGTTTGGGTTACCAATATAACCATTAGCGTCGCCGTACCAGCCAATCATAGTGCTTGCCATATTACTTACACCCCAACTGTAACGTTCATATAAATTAGGGGCTCGGTTTTTGCGGGCCAGGCCTAATTGCAGCTCGTCATAAAGTGTAATTTGATAATTAGCTAATACATTTACATCAACTAAGGTGTCGGTTTTGTCTCTATCAGCATTGTTAAAGTTATTGGCAGCTAGCGTATTATTGGCAGTTGTCATTGCACTCAAACTGCCCATATTCATCATACTCATGCCATCGTTATAGGCTTGTACTTCATCAACCTGTGTATTAACACGCTCAACCCTTAAACCCGTATTTAACCAGAGCTTGTTATTGATTTGGCTTTCATATTCTACAAATAAGGCAATACGCTCACGCTTACCGCTATTAATATTTATATAATCATTTGGCCCCATCATGGTTGAGCCTTCAATCGCTGGCCACCAATCATCAATGCGGTAATTATAATATTCTTGTCCAAGTAGTAATGAGCTATTTTGATCAAGTGTAAGGCGCCATTTAAGCTGTGTGCTTATGTCTTTTGCATCTGTTTTCATGGGCATCATGCCGGTTTTTTCTTTACTAAAAAAACCCATTTCGTGTTTAACGCTGTGCCAATTAACTTGTCCTTCTAGCTCGCTGTTTTCAAAACTGCGCTTATATTGGGCAATAGCGCCATAACTGGTGTTATCAGTCATATCCATGTACTGGTTAGCAAAACCTTGATACGGTATTTTTTGATGCGTAAGCTTTATCACAACTTGCTGTTTATCGTCACGTATCGCGCCAGTTAAGCTGTGGTTTTGAGCCCGATATAATGTATCAAGTACCACATTCCCCTTTCCATCTTTGTAGCTGTTGGCATCGCTAAACGAGCCTTGATAATTAAGGCTCACAGTATCGCTTGCTAAACGTGCTCCCAAACCTAGTTTTTGGCCGTTATCAACACTGCTGTACTTAGCCGAGACATAGCCTGAGTTCCATGCAAGCTCACTATTTTCGCTATATTGTGGTGAAATTGAGTTAACGCTTATTACACCTGCAATGTTATCGCCACCAGCACTCACTGGCGAGACACCAGCAACTACTTTGTAAGCCATTACTTGATTAGCTGATACGTAAGAAAGAGGCGGGTTCATCTGATTAGCGCACGCTGCAGTAACCTCTGCGCCATCAACCAGTACTTTTACTCTATCGCCCATTAAACCATTTAAAATAAGTAAGTTAGACACCCCGCCCGCAGCCGAAAAATCAACACCTAAATGACTAAGCATTGCCTCTGACGAACCAAGCGATAAGTGCTTATTGTATACCTGCCCATGCACTTCAATAATTTCTAAAGTGTTATCATCTGCAAATACTGCAGGAGATAAAAGGCCAGTTAATAAAAGTGCTAAAGGAGAGAATAAATAAGAATGTTGGATATGTTGAATATGAGCCATTTATAATTTATGCCACTGTTATATATGGCATAAATTATATAATGTAGTTACAAGTTTAGAGCGCGACAAAATGTCGCACTTTGAGAACTTACTGCCACTTAACTCGCGTTAAGCTTAGACACTGTTGCAGAAACAGCATCTGCACCGCGTTCTATTTCTTGAATTACTTCTGAGACTTTCGCTATAAGCTCTCGGCCTTGCTCTGACGAATCAGAGACGGAGGTGATTTGCTTTGAAATATCGTTAGTCAGCTCTTGGTTGTTTTTAACTACGGTAGCTATTTCGTTGGTTGAACTGCTGGTGCTTGCTGCAAGCTGCCTAACTTCATCAGCTACCACGGCAAAGCCTCGCCCGTACTCGCCCGCTCGGGCAGCTTCAATGGCTGCATTTAACGCCAATAAATTAGTTTGATCGGCAATACTGCTTATGGTCGACACAATAGAGCCGATAACTGCTGACTGCTCATTCAGGTTTTTAATTAAATCAACCGATTTAAGTACTTGGCTTACAATTGCATCTGAGTTTGCAATTGCATCATGTAATATATCTGAGCCCGTTTTTGCAGTTTGCGCACTCGACACCGCCGATTCATACGCAATTTGTGCGGCCTCACTAACGGCTTCGTTGTCTTTTATGCGATCGGTAATATTAGAGGCAAACTTCACTATTTTTATCACTTTGCCTTTATTATCTAAAATGGGGTTATAAGTTGCCTCTAGCCATATTTGCGAGCCATCAGAGGTTATGCGTTTAAACTTACCCGACTTAAACTGCCCATCGCTTAGCTCTTCCCAAAACCGAGGGTTATTTTGATAAAAAGAGTCAGTACAAAACATTTTGTGATGCTTGCCAACAATTTCTGCAAGTGAATAACCCACCGTAGATAAAAAGTTATGATTTGCTTTAATTATGGTGCCATCGGGGTGAAATTCTATTGTAGCTAGCGCCTTATCAAGCGCTTCGGTGAGCGCTTCTTGAGATTTTCGCTGTACATAATTTTTTGTAATATCCGACGCTATTTTAATAACCTTAGTAACCACCCCGTTTACTTCAACAGGAAAATAAGTAGCCTCTAGCCATAGCTTTTCGCCATTAGCGTTAAAGCGCATAAAGGTACCGCTTGTTGAGTTTGCCCCTTGCAGCGCTTGCCAAAATTGGCTGTACTCACTCGACTTAGCGTAGTCTGAATCGCAAAACATCCGGTGGTGCTTGCCTATTACCTCTTCTCTTTTGTAGCCTACGGTATCTAAAAAAAGATCATTAGCGTCTAAAATTTTTCCCTCGGGTGTAAATTCAATATACGCTACATGGTTATAAATAGCGGATAGTACTGATTTACTTTCATTGAGTTGACGTTCCAATTCTTCAACTTTGGCGTTATCTTTTCGTAGACCAAACATGTGTTAAACCTTTAGGGAATAATAATAGGATGACAATAACAAACAAATATAAAAATAATATGTAAGCTAGCAATAAATGTAACAACTTTGTAAATATAGGTGTTTTTTAGTTTTTCTGCTAGCAATTAAACACTTGCTAGTGAGCTGCTTTGTAAAAACTTTTTATAAATTAATTTAATAAGTAGCACTTTTTGCCTGTTAACAAAAGTAAAACAAGCCAAAAATACTATTTTTTATACATGACGCAGTACACTTTTTAACTTAAAATAGCCATCTCACTGACACACTCCACACCTAATATATGTTTACTCTCCACGCAATTAATGTGTGGCTATTCACTATTTTTAAAATCAAAGTTAAAGGATCTTCTATGAGTGCAGATGTTGCGTCGGCATCTAATCAGTTAAATAAAGCTGCTATTTTATTAGTGTTAGCACTAGGTACGTTTATTTTAGGATTATCAGAATTTTCAATGATGCCTATGCTGCCGCTGATCAGTGAAACGTTTGGCTCAACCCCTTCGCAAAGTGGCTATGCAATTAGCGCCTATGCTATTGGTGTTGTAGTAGGCGCGCCGGTATTAATGCTTACAACGGCCAATATGCGAAAACGCAAAGCTTTGCTGATTTTTTTAAGCCTAATGTGTATTTCTAATGGTTTGAGTGCATTAGCAACCTCATTAGAGCAGCTCGTTATTTTTCGCTTTTTAAGTGGCTTACCTCACGGCGCTTACTTTGGTGCCGCTATTTTGCTTGCCTCCGATATTGCCCCTTCGGGTAAACGCGCGAGCTTTATGTCAAAAGTATTTATGGGCTTAACCATTGCGACCATCGTTGGCGTGCCTATTGTTACCTTGGTGGGGCAAAACCTAAGCTGGCGTTATTGCTTAGGTGGCGCTGCGGTTTTAGCGTTTATTGCGTTTATATTTGTATACAAAGTAGTGCCAAATATTGATAACGCTAAGCCATCTAACTTACTTAATGAGTTTGGCGTACTTAAAAATAAACTGGTGTGGTCTATTTTAGGTATTGTTATTATTGGCTTTGGCGGCGTGTTTTGTATTTATACATACATTGCCGATACAATTTTAGATGTAACTAAAACAGCCCCTTACACTATTTCTATCGCTATGGTGATGTTTGGTATTGGTTGTACGTTAGGTAATTACATATTAGGCAAAGCGGCCGATAAATCGGCCATTAAAACCACAGGCCTTGCACTGGTGTGCACCATCGTATTTGCAATTGCCTACGTTAGCGCAAGTTACAATATTTGGATGCTTTATGCGGTTATATTTTTTATTGGTTGCAGTGTGGGTTTGGCAACGCTTATTCAATCTTTATTAATGGATGTAGCCCCAGAGGGCCATGCAATGATTGGTGCATTAGTACAATGCGCATTTAACACCGCAAATGCTATCGGCCCTTGGGTTGGCGGGGCTGTTATTGCACAAGGTGCAGCGCCTAACCAAACAGGTTATGTCGCAGCGGCGTTGTTTTTAGGCGGCTTAGTAATGTGGTTTTTAAGCTACTTGCAACTTAATAAACAACAGCCCGCAGCACAAACGTGTTAAGCATATAAAAAGAGCGGCTAATACAATTAGCCGCTCTTTTACTTTAACAAGGGGATTTAATCACCCACCTTACTGGGCCTCTAACGACGCCATATCAATAACAAAACGATAGCGTACGTCTGATTTTTCCATTCGCTCATACGCGGTGTTTATTTGGTCAATATTAATCATTTCGCACTCTGGCAATACGTTATTTTTGCCACAAAAATCTAGCATCTGTTGGGTTTCTTCTATCCCACCAATCAGTGAGCCTGCGATGCGCCGACGACCCATTAAAAGAGGCACAGTGTTTAGCTCTTCTACGGGGCCAACTTGCCCAACAATAACTAGCGTCCCATCTATGTCTAATAAGGGTGTGTAAATAGACAAATCGTGCTTAACAGGTACGGTGTCAATAATAATATCAAAAGCCGACTGCGACGCTTTCATTGCACCTTCGTCAGTCGACACTAAATAATGCTGCGCGCCAAGTTTTACTGCGTCATCTTTTTTAGACTCACTTCGCCCAACCACTGTTACACTCGCGCCCATGGCTACGGCATTTTTAACAGCCATGTGACCTAAGCCACCAAGCCCTACAACGGCAACACGGCTGCCTTTTGTAACGCCCCACTTATGTAATGGAGAGTAAGTAGTGATACCTGCACATAATAAAGGGGCAACGCGCGAAAGCTCTAGACTTTCAGGGACTGATAGTACAAATTCTTCACGAACAACAATATGTTTAGAATAGCCACCTTGGGTCATCTCGCCGGTTACTCTGTCTTTACCTGCGTATGTGCCTACCATGCCTTCTTGGCAAAATTGCTCTTCGCCGTTATCACACTGTTTGCAGCTTTGGCATGAATCAACCATGCAGCCTACCGCTACCGTGTCACCTTTTTCATAGTTTTTAACAGCGCTACCAATGGCTTTTACTTTACCTACAATTTCGTGCCCAGGGACTAATGGGTAACGGCTTCCGCCCCAGTCATTGCGCACTGCATGTAAATCAGAGTGGCATACGCCACAATATAAAATTTCAATTTCTACATCGTTATCGCGTAAATCGCGGCGCTCAAAAGTATATTCACCTAGTTGCGCACCTTCGCTTTTTGCTGCATATCCTACTGTTTTCATAACAACTCCATAGTCTGTAAAAATTTAAGTCGTCTACCTTTTCGCTTATTTAAGTGCTTTATTTTAAAACTAATCCCATGAGGGCTAGCTCTAAAAATAAAACCGGTATGCACTTTGATGTGGTTTACACTAACGCCGGCGCTGTGAATGCACCCTGACCAAAAAAGCCCAACAAGGTTGGGCTTTTTTAACTTAAATGTTGGTTACTTATCCAGTAACGTATTTATCTCATCAATGAGTGAATGTATACGTTCAGCATTTTTTCCTAAATCGCTGCGCCCCACGCGTGACTTACTGCGTATATCGACAAAGCGCTGGCTGCCTTCATCATTGATACGCACAACTACATCGTCTTTAAAACCAAACCATGTGGTGGTATCCGTTGCTTCTACAATGCCCGTAGCTGCATTAACATTAACAAGCTCAAACCCTAAATTTTTAACCGCTTGCTCGGTAGCAGCCAATAAGTCTGTTTTTGATTGTGCATAATTTAGTGTTTTTAGCTCAGGGTAAGCTTTGCGTTGCTGCGTGGCTGTTTCTTCTCCTGCGTATTCAGCTGGGTTTTTAGCATCCGCTCGCAGCGGTACAATTGCCACAAATTTTGGCGGGTTAATTAAATCGGTCGAAATATCATGGATCGCGGGTACGCTTTTAGCCTTGCTCATCATGCTCAGTGGCATTGCAATCGCGATGACTGCAAACCCCAACGCCATTAAAGTGCTGCCCATGCTAAGCGTTTTACGCATAAAAATAACCTGTATAACAAGCAGCACTAATGCAGCGCCACCCACATACACACCAAATCTAAACCCTGCAAACGCAGTACTTAGTTCAACAACGCCATACTTATATAAAGGCCCTGGCAGTAAAACGAGTAAAAAAGCGATTAAACTTACTAAGCTCACTAAAATTTTCATTATTATGATTCCTTTATCATGTGTGATCTTTAATTTTAAGTATTTGAAACCAGTACATTATACTGCCAAGCACTGGGTTTAGATTACAATTAACAGCTCACGCCACTGTATAGTGATACTTAAGTGCTTTAAATAATAAGCTTTGTTCAAAAATCTTAAAATAAGCTAATTAAAACAACTAAATAACGCATTTTTATTATCAAGCAGCGGCGCTTTAACCTTAAACTAACGTACCTAGGCTGGCGTGTCAGTATCATTACACAAAAAAGTCTAAGGTAGCGCTGTTAAAGTTACTTAAATTAGGAAAAATATCAACCAGCTCCGAAACAGGCACGCCAAACCACTGCGCTAACGTTGCAAAGTATTGCTCGTTAGCCACTTGCGGAATTAACCGCCCGCCTCCGGTATCGTATTCGCCCTCTAATTGCTGAGTAAGTAACTGGCCATAAATAGAACGGCCTTTTACCGCGCCGCCCATTACTATTTGATTACCCGCCCAGCCATGGTCGGTGCCATCGCCGTTTGAGGTGAGCGTGCGGCCAAAGTCCGACATAGTAAAAGTGGTGACTTTATCATTCATGTTTAGCTCTTTCATGGCACTGTTAAACTCGCTGAGCCCTTGAGCTAGCGTATTTAATAATGCAGGGTGCGCAGTAAGCTGATCATCGTGGGTGTCAAATCCCCCCATAGAGACAAAAAATACTTGGCGCTGTGTACTTAACGACGACTGCACACTAATAGCTTTGGCCACCGCGGCTAATTGCTCACTCAAGCTAGTATCGCTAAAGGTGGTAGTAGGCGCTGGGGCTTGTTCAAGCGCACTGTTCATCGTTTGCGTGTTGGTAATTGCGCTATTTAAGCCATTCGCATATTCACGCCCTAGTACATGGCTTGCATTGCCTAGCAAGCGGTTCATTATGTTAGTAACGTGCTCAGTGCGGGGCTGATAACCACCAAAGGCGTTAATTGTGCTTATGCCACTTTTGTTAAGCGCAAAGGCACTGGTATTTGTGCCTGTTTGCCATAAATTAGTGCCATCGAGAGAGATATTTGCCGCAAACTGATCCTCCACAGCTAATCGCTCTAGCATACGTGCGCCCCACCCACTGTTTAAAGAGGCTTTTTCTCGGCCGTACATCCATGACGCTTGCTGATCGTTATGCGAAAATAAATGCTTAGGTAAAGGCACCGCGTTATTTTTGTAATCTGTTAATGTGGTGGGAGTAAGTAAAGTGCCTACGCCACCAACAAAGGCTAAATCATCCGACTCAAACACGCTCTGTAAAGGCGCAAGTGAGGGATGAATACCCACGCCACCTGCAAACTGCTGAGAAACACTTAACGCTAGCGGATTGTCTACTGCGAGGTTTTGCCGGCTTTGCTCGTATAAACTACGCTGCTCTCCCTCAAGGGGTAGCAACATATTAAGTGAGTCGTTTCCGCCGTATAAAAATACACACACTAGGGCTTTATAATCACCGAGTTCTATTGCATTAGTTGCCCCCGTTAACGCTTGTAGCTGCAAACTGGTTAAAGCGGCTGCCGATACCCCGCCTTTTAAACATAATGACAAAAAGTCTCTTCTATTTAGGCTCATTATGCGCTCCTAATACTGCACGTTAAATTCAGGTGAAATAGCAATCATGTATAACAAGTACGAAACCCTCACGCGGTACTGATCCTCATCAAAATAGGCATCTAAATCAAGAAAAGCTTGTGTAGTGTCAGCGCTCATATTGCCGGCAAAATACAGGGTATTATATTGCTCTATCAGTGCGCTAATGCCATTTTGCGTCAAGTAATCCATATCGCTTTGTACATAAACATAAATTCCTGCAGGGTTTAACTCGGTATGCGCTTCGGCTGTACTCCAAACCAAACTTGCAAATAAGGCATTCATTGTGCCTATTAAAGTCGCATCGTTGGCTATTTGTAATTCAGGCGCTACCAAACCTTGGGTGCGTAACGCCGCACTTTGGTAATCGGGTCTAAAAAAGTTAAATACAGAGCCCGACTGCATGGGGCCTTGCCCATAGCTATCGACTAAGTTCCACGTTTTATAATAACCTTGCTGCGACTTCGCATTAAGGTTTCGCCAAAACTGCACAGTTTTTAAAAGTGGTTCTTTAATTTTACCTTGATAGCTAAGTACACTGCCAAAATGGCGTGCTTCGTCATCTAAATAAATAGCTTTAACAACTGCGGCTAAATCGCCTCGCACACCACTTCCATTATCGTTAAATACACGTGCAACGCGCTCTACATATTGCGCAGTAGGGTTTGAGGTAATTAACCGCTGAATAAGCTGCTTAGAAATAAACGGTGCAACGTTGTCGTGATTAAATAAATTATCGAGGGCTATTTTTAGCGACTCCTCTGGCCCATAACCAGGCGGTATAACCTCATTATTTAATAGGACTTTTTCTTTATCCGAATGGTATTCGCTGTAAGCTTGCATAGGGTTTATATAATCACGGCTTTTGCGTTTAAAGGTTTCGCTGCCGGCAAATGTCCAGCCTGTAAATACACGCGCAAACCCCTGTATTTGAGCCTGTCCGTAAGTTGCTATGCTATTACCGTTTGCATCTAGTTTAGCGGTGCCATCAAGGTTTAACTCATCTAGGCCAATGGTAAATAATTGCATAACCTCACGGGCGTAATTTTCATCTGGGCGAATATTAAGTGCTTCATCAGCTTTTTCGTTCCCTAAATGGCTTAGGTACGTGCCCATAATTGGCGAAAGCGTTACTTCTTCGAGTAACTCTCTAAAATTGCCAAACGCATGTTTAAGTAATAAATCGTAGTAAGTGATCATGCCCTCTGGTTGTGCACGCAAATCGCTATTTTCATCCGATACAACCAATATTTCACTCAGTGCAAATGCAACGCGTTGGCGTAGTTGATCGTCACTTTGTAGCACCGCTTTCCACCATGCATCTATGCGGCTTATATATTTAAAGTCTTCGTCATCTTCAAGTTTTACCAAGTAGTTTCGATGGTAGCTAACTGGCAGTGCTATTTGGTTATCGAGCCATTGTTGCTCACTTAAACCTTGAGCACTGTTTATTTCAGCAAGCGTTGGCCCCATGCTAGCTTGGTGTAATAACCTAGCGGCGCTGTGTATGTCCATGCTGTTTTTGGCTACAAATGTAACGGTTTGAGTGTTTGTTGCCCCTTCATTATCGGTGGCTGTTACGCTAAATGAATACGTTATAGGCTCATAACTTTGCGCAGCGGGTATAGTAAGGCGGGTACTTAACGCATCTAATGGTTCATTCAATAACGTGGTGCCCGCAGTTTGTTGCCAAACCACACTGCTTATTGTGCCGTCTTCATCGCTTGCTGTTGCAATTAGCTCAATGGTTTGGCCTTTAGTTAATTCGCTGGGTATGTCGGCAATCGATAAGGTAGGAATTTTATTTGAATTAACGGTGGGCGTGTCATCGCCGCCTGAGCCACCACAGGCGCTTAGCAATAAAGCACAACTTGCTAATAAAACTGATTTGTAATGCATGTTAAATCGTCATCGTAAATTAAAGAAGGTACGCGTGTATGTACCGAGTTTGATACGATTATTGAAACACAAAATTTACAATTTAACCTTTTATTTTTTGTAACCGAGCGCTATTTAACTGTTTTGTCGTTAATATTAACCTCAATAATGGGCTTTTTTTTATTAAAAACATTCACCTTATTAGCGGCTTTAGCCACACGTTGCCAAGGCGTTTGTAGGTTCTCGTAAATTGGCCGCCAATACGCATCCATTACACTGTTGTGCCCCCGGTCGTTATTGCCAACGCCTACAGTAATTTTACCTACTTGATGCGCTTTTATCAGTGTGCCACAGGCTCTATCCCAAATGGCTAACGCTGAGCCTAAGTTACGGTCAAAATGTTTTGGGTTATCGCTGTGATGAATTTGGTGCTGAGCTGGGCTAATTAACCAATTTTCTATTTTTTTACCAAAGCTCCACCACACATGTGAGTGGCGTAAATTAGCGCCTAAAGCATTAAAGGCAAATACAAATACATTAGCCCCCAAAATATCTAACATTGATAAATTTCGGCCAAAGCAATACACACAAACGCCCACCACAAAACCTTGGGCTAACGCCATTCGACAGGCATATAAATAGCTTTCAAACGGGTGGCTGCGATAAATGGTCATTGGGGTGAGCACTAACGCACTATGATGTACCTTATGAAAATGCCACAAAAACGGCACTTTATGCAGTGCTAAATGTAATAAAAACCGTGTTAAATCATCAAATATAAACAATAAAACGGTAAAAATAACTAACACCACAGTACTTGGCAGCTGCCATACTGCGCGCTCACCAAAAAGCCATTGCAGGGCATCACTTACGCCAATAGCAACAGGCACCATAGTTAACACTATAGGCACCCACAGCGCGGCTTTAAGTAAGCGGTTTATAATTAATAATTGGTAGTCGAGCTTGGCACTTTTACTCAGCCAAATACGCTTACTAAATAAATAGCGCCCCAGCCCACGCCACGTGCGCTTTTTTTGCTGCGCACGGCCCGAGAAATACAGCAACATTGCAATCACTAACGCCGCAATGCTATAGCCAATAAAAATACGTTTATTGGCATCAAACAAATAATTTGGCGTTTGAAGAAGCGTTTGCCATATAGTCTCGAGCATAACTTACCTCTTAAAATTGATATTTGTAGCCCACGGCTACGCTACGCGGTTTACCCGGGCGCGCGCCATATGGGCGACGACTAACAATGTTATCTTGGTCAAACAGATTATCTACCTTAGCGTAAATATGCCCATATTGATCAAGCTCGTAGCGCGCAGCAATATCTACAACGGTTGTAGCGGGTACCTCGACACCTGCCAACGGTAATGAAAAATCATTCCCTGTGGTGTTACCAAGCTCGCCAGCGGTATAAGCTACGCCAGCGGCCTCTGGCATTTCTGAGGTGTATTTTATTAATACATCAACCGACCAATCGTTATGTGCAAGGCCTAAGCTCAGCGCAGCTTGATGGTTAGGCAAGTACGGTAAATGATCGCCCGGGCGAATATGTCCCCACTGCGTAAATTCGCTAAATAGCTCTTCTTTAAACTCACTTTGCGTGTAGGTATAAGTTAAGCGTACCGGCACATCAATGTGCTTATTTAATGCGTAAGTGTGTGCAAATTGAGACTCAACGCCCCATACATCCACTTCCCCACCACTAAACTCGCGGTCAATTTCGTTTTCGATTCCACAGTTTGACTGGCCACAGCTTTCTACTAAGTTTGAATAATCATTAAAAAAGCTCACGACTTCCACTTGGCTGTTACCGTTGTTGTAACGGCCACCAAATTCATAGTTTACGCTTTTTTCAAACTCTTCATCTCCTTCACGTACAGGGCTAGATGGGCTTGAGGGCACAAACCCTTGGTGTACACCAAAAAGTAACCCTGCATTGGCCGATAATTGGTAAAAGCCACTTAAACCAGGTAACCAGATACGGCTCGATTTATCTTGCCAATCGTTTGCTTGTCCAGGGCCGTCATTTTGATACGACATATCCATTAACTCGCCACGCACGCCTAAACCAAGTGTTAGCTTATCTAAGGTTACTTTGTCTTCAATATATAACGACCACGCATCGGTAGATTCGGTATTTTGTGTGGTAAATACACTCGCGGTGTCTGTACGGGTGTTAACCGCGTTAACCATGGCGTAGGTGTCTTCAAAATGATCGCGCTCTATTTCATCTTGATGAAAACGCACCCCAAATGAGAGTGAGTGCTCTAGCCCAAACGCAGCTACTTGCCAATCACCATCAAACTGTATGCCCTGCGAGAAAAAGGCTCTGTCGTTAGTTCCCATGGTTAAAAATACATTGCTTTCACCACTTTGAACCGAATCGGCTTGGCCACTAATAACGCTGTATTCACGCTCAAAGCGTGTTGGGTCTGCCAAAATATCCGACAAACTACCACTGCTGTTAGTAACCGCGTTGAGTTTAAGCCACGCACGTTCAAAATCGTTGCGATAGGCGCGGGTTGTAAGGGCAAAATTGTCGCTGCTAAGCTGGTGGGTAAACATCACTTGCGTATGCTTAGTGTCCATATTTGCAGGGCCGCTGGCGGCATAACGGCGATACGGTGTTTGCTGGTAATCTTCTTCGGTTAACCCAAGGTAGGTTTCGTTAGAAAGCTCATCTGAATAGGCCAGCTTTAACTCAAAGCGTTGCTTAAACTGCTCGCTATTAAGTGTGTAATCTAATTTAACTAATAAATCGTCTTTTTCAAAACCTGTATCTTGCCCGCCATCAAGCTCTTTAAAACCGTCACTTTCTAGGTGAACGCCTTCAACTAAAAAGCCAAACTGTCCTTCGCGATTACCATAATACGCGTGCGCTTTTTTATAGCCATCAGAGCCTGCTGAAATATCAAGCATACCGCTGGCGTCATCAGGCACTTGGCGCGACACTAAATTAAGCGTACCCGCCACCGTTTGCGGGCCATAATGTATGGCTGCTGGGCCTTTAAACACTTCAACTGCGGTCATGCGTGTAGTAAGCGGAAAATAATAAGCCGCCGGTGCCGAATACGGCGCAGGGCCAATTAAAACACCGTCTTCTAAAATGGTTATTTTTTTACTACGCTCAGGGGTTACGCCCCTAAAACCAATGTTAGGCCTTAGCCCAAAGCCATCTTCTTCGCGTATGTTTACCCCAGGCACCTGCGATAAAATACGATGAATATCATCAAACTCAAATTGTTCAAGTTGCGCTTCGCCAATTAAAGTTGCCGAGCCTGCTTCGGTGCGCAATTTATCGTTATGGCTAATAATTTGAATATGTTCTAATTCGTTTTTTTGCTCTGCCACTGCTTGGCAACTTACGGCCATAAGCAATGCAATTGTAAGTTTATTGTATTTCATTGTCGCCCTTAGTCGTTGTCGCCTGCAGAGGTGGTGGGTAGCTCAAGTGCTAGCTCATTAATAAAGTCATTTTTTAGCTCATCGGTCAGCACTTTCACTTGCCCATGTACATCACGTACCTGTTGCTCGTTATCAATTAGCAAATCGGCCAGCGAGCTATCTATGCTATTTAAAGTGGCTTTAAGAGCTGCTATTCCTTCAACTAAACGTGTTTTAGTAGCCTGTGCTTGCTCTGCATCTAAAAAGTCATCAAAGCCAGTGCCTGCTTGCTCAGCGTCTAAATTACCCATAATTAACGCTTCAAACGCCGCTAAGTTATTACGAATATTATCTAAAGAGCTTTTCGCATCTAGGCTTTCTACATCTTCAGGGCACGCCGATGCGCCACACGAATTTGAAAAAATACCAATCGGCTCTGCTAATTTTTTATCTTTTACTATTGTGTCGATATAAAACAGTGCATCGCTAATATGATTAAGTGCTTCGTGAGTTGTGCTAAAACGAGAGCCACTTTGGCCGGTATTTTTTAATTCGTTAGCAAAACCATTATCCCCTTGCCAAGCTTGTAATAACTGCGCTGACGAACTTAAAACATCTTCACTTGCCACCACAGCAAACTCGCAACGAGCCTGACGACGCGCTAAATCTGTACGGTTATTCCAATCTGCAAGGGCATCATTTGCCACACTACAATGATGCGCTAATTGCTCGTTAAACAACACATGCCCAATTGCAAATAAGCCACGGCGTGTTGCTGTTCTTTCGCTAATGGCATACGGGCGATTTTGATCTTGGTTAATAACACCGTCTTGGTTATACACCACGTCTTGGTCTATCCCACAGCGGCTAAAGGTAGGCCATGAATATATTTGGTTACGTAACTGCCCTGCGTTATCAAGAAGCGGCCCCATTTGCATCATTTCGGCTTGTTGCCAACCCGCCATGGTATCTAGCCAGGCTTGTTGTGCTTGAGCACGCAGCGCAATGGCCTCTTCTGAGCTTTCTTGTACGCTTTGTATTTCAGCTTGGCAGTAATTTGCAACGGCCTGTGTTTGTGTTTGTGCTTGTTGATTAAACAAAACAAACGTAGGTGTTATTACATTATCGGCTAAGTTAGCAACGAGTTGTGCTTCATCAAACTCTGTAACCGCAGGCGTCGTAGTTTGCCCACTATCACTACTTTGAAAATCACTGCCTGTGCTACTTGAGCTACTTTCACCACACCCACTAAGGGTTAGTACAGTAGCTGCAACCACAACCCCTTTTTTTGCATAATTGATCATTATTTCAACCCTAAAAACTTTGAAAATTAAACGGCAAAAGGCCAGCCCATGGGCTGACCTTCCTTGGTGCTAAAACGGGTGGTTATTACCAGTTTTCAACGTTTTGAGCATCAAAGCCGTAAACTTCCTGCATCAAATCACGTGCCTCTACTAACTGCGCTTTGTATGCATCTGTTAGCAGTGGCGCTTCACCGAGTAATGTATGTAGCTCGGCAAATTTACCTGCGTTATCGTCGCTGTAAAAAGGTGAAAATGGGTTAAATTGAAAGTTCAGTGCAAAGCCTTTCATTTCACTAAAGTGTTTAGCTAAATTAGCAAAATCGTCAGCACTTGCCTCTGTACCTTGTACTGTATCAATGTCGGCTAATGTGTCGTTGATGTAATGTACAACGGTGGCTGCAATTGCGTTTTCCCAATTGGCTACAGCAATATCACGTTGTGCTAATAACTGCGTTTTTTGATCATCAGTTAATGCACTTGGTGCAGCATCGTTAATAATTTTACGACCCGCAATAAACGCCGTCATTGCTGCGCTGCTAAAGTCAGTTGCTATTACCGCGCCTTTATCACGTTTAGCTGCATTGGTAGAGTTACCCCAGTTGTATTCACTCGCTAAGTCAATTTTGCCATCGCCATCAATATCAGCGCTTGCGCTACCATCTGAAATAGCCTCGTCACTAAATTCTAAATAATGACGTGCTGCGCCAAAGTAACCAAAACCTTCATCGTATTGATGCTCTAAAGTACTGTAAGTACCATCGGCTGCTGCATCGGTGTTATCTTCATCAAGCCCTTCGTCTAGGTAATCGTCAGTGCCTTGCGAGAACATTAACGCACCTAGCGTGTGCTTTTGAATAAGCTGGTTTAAATCAAGGCCACTTGTTGTGATGTATGCCGCAGTAATGTCATTACCGTTTACATCCTCAGACTGCGTACCGCTTGCAATTGCATCTACATTCGCGGCAAGTAAATCAAAGTAATGAAAAATAAGCCCTTCTGGCGTTTTTGCTTGAGTGCCAAAGTCGCTCCAGCCTTCAAATGTGCCTTCTGTTAGCCAGTCTTCTTCCATTTTAGACGCATCGTTACCGGCAATTTTACCTGTTAAGGTTTTGCCTGAATTCGAAATTTCTGCAAACGACTGCTGCAACGTAGTTGCGCCATCAATAAACAAAAAGCTGTTATCTTTTACGGCTTCGTATTCGCTCCAATAAGCCATTAACTGCGCTTTAACGGCATCGCCTGTTAAGCCTTCGCTTTCAATGTAATCAACACTTAATAAGCTTATGTAAGCTTTAATTTGCGCCGAAAGTGCATGGCGAGCCACTTGGCCTGTGTAACTTACCGCAGAATTACTAGCATTAACTGTTGAGGCAAATTCGTAAACGTTTACGCCATCTTGCGCTTCAATATCAGTTACAGATACGCTCAGTGTTTGTGTAAAACTTAAATCGCCAGCATCGGTTGCAGTAACTGTTACATCAATTGTTTCTACTTGCTCAGCATTAAGCGCTAACGTGCTTTTAAGCGTTAGCTCATTGCTGTCATTAATTTCAAAATACTGTTCATCATCAGAAAGTGTAAATACCATGCCTGTTGCATCGTCATCGGTTGCACTTAAAGTACCGACTACTGCGCCTACTACATCTTCTGTTACAGCCGCTGTTGATAAGCTAATAGCGGTAGGTGCCGAATTAGTCACTGTTGGAGTGGTTGGTGTTTCGTTGCTATCGCTAGAGCTTGAGCCGCCACACGCAGTTAAACCCATAGTTGCAGTAATTACTGCACTAGCAAGGAGAGATTTACGCAAATTCATGTTGAATCCTAATATTGTATGTGAATCATTCTTATTTGTAATAGCGACTATTCTAATTACAAATACCTAACAATCAACCTAAATGTTGCTTTTTTGTTTTATTTTTAAAATAGTTTTAGTTTTTAGAACAAAGGGAGATCGGCAAAAATACTATTTAACATAGCTAAACTGTGCGTAAATTGCTTAGCAAAGCATTAGCTATACAAAGTAAATCTACTCATTAAAGTAATTTACTATCAGAAACTTATAACAATGCTTTATTTGTACTAGATAAGTATTTTTAGAAAGGAACACTGCGCCTTAAAGCTAAGTGCGAACATTACGTAGAAATAAAATCACATTAACTTTTTAGATATAAAAGCTATTTGTAATAATTATTATTTATTTTAAAAACGCATCACTTATAGCGTTTAAGTGTGGTTTTTTGCTTCACTTACTGTTTTAGAGGCTTATATCGGCGTATTGATTAAAGGTATACTAGGGCGTGTTGACCTTGGCGAATAGAAATTTGTTCAATCTAGGGGCGATTAAATCGCGGCGCGTGGTTTGTAACTTAGTAGGCTCGATAACGGCTTCTGCGTTATTTTAATGACTTACATCCATGTAAGAATAAGTAAAACCAATAAATAAGAGTTTATCACCCTAGAAAGAACCCAATGGGCGGCCCATGTTTGGCTTTTATGCTGCGTTATCGCCTATTTATGGGGAATAACCAAGTTACATAGGCTCTGCCTTGCCTAAAGATCAAACATACGGCTGCAAATTCAACCATTAAAAATCAACACACCCAAGAGAATATGAGAGGTGGTAATGCATTAAATAGTGTCATTTTACTACTCACTTTTAGCTAAGCCATACAATAACAGAGCCTTTTTATGAAAACAGAAATTCGCTACCGCTTTGAAACCTCGCAAGTTGCTAACCGCTTTGTGCATGTACTAAAAGATTGGCCCGTAAACCAAGTTAAAACTCGCCTATTTAATGGCGGCGACAGTGTAAAAGTCACTTACGAGTATGATGAAAGCGGATTTGATTACACCTCTGCCGAGCTAGATGATTTAGCAGAGCAACACGGTGGTAAAGAAGTTTAAGCACTTAACAACAAAAAGCTATTACAGCCCGATTAGCCATTAACTTTGCTTTAATGGCTAGCGCGTTTTATCACTTTACGTTTTATTCGTGATATTTACGGATCATCGCCACTTTACCGTTTTCAACTTCTATTACTTCCATCATTACTGATGTGTACTCGATTGGCTGCTTACTTTGCGGATGAATGCCCTTAGCGTGGTTTTTATAACGAATCGCAAAGCCGCTATCGTTAAATACAAAGGTATTAAGCAGCTCGCTTTCGTATAAGGTGTGAGCGCCTAAATAAAAACGCATGCCCTTACGCATTAGTTTTTTACCCTCTGCAGTGCGAGAGTCATCTACTTGATACGGTATGTGCTGACTGCCTACATCGTCTGTTAATAAATTAAGGTAGGCTTCAAGCTCTTTTTCACTTGCGTTAGGCGCTTGCGTGGCGGTCATTGTGTTGTAGTAATGCTGTGCAAATTTGTTTAAGTCCAGCGCCTCTTCAGCATCAACCGAAAAGGTACTCACTAATAGCAAACCTAATGTAAATAGTCGTTTCATCTCTTCTTCCTTGTAGTTAAAAGTATTGATTTATTTATAGGTACACTATATTCATATGTTCAAAAATAAAACAAACATTTTAAGTTAATAAACCTACATTTTGCTTTTTACTCTATTGGTTGCCACGCTGTTGGCTGGATCGTCGGGCCAAAAATGCTTGGGGTAACGTCCTTTCATTTCTTTTTGTACATCGCGATAACTACTAGCCCAAAAGTGCGCAAGATCTTGCGTAAGCTGTAATGAACGCTTACCTGGCGAGAGTAATTCCATAAGCAGAGGCAGCTTGCCATTTGCAAGCATTGGCGTACTTGTTAAGCCATACACTTCTTGCATGCGCACGCTAAGTTTTGCGGGGCCATCTAGCTGGTAATTAATTTTTATATTTGAGCCACTCGGTACCGTTAACCTAAGCGGTAACAGTTTTTTTAGGGCTGTTTGCTGTGTCCAGTCAAAACAATTTTGCAGTGCTTCAAAGTAGTTAAACTTTTTAAGCTGCTCCAGCGTTTTTATATCCTGTAAATATACGCCTAACCAATCATCAGCTGTTTCGATAAGTTGCTGCTCGCTTATTGCCGGGAACGTATCTGGCATAAACTGACTGGCTAAACTCATGCGTATTAATAATTGCTGCGCATCGGGTTGTTCATTAAATAATGCAAAACCATGTTTGGTAAATAAATTAAGCCACGCTTTGGCACGCTCGGTTTTATCAAGCTTTTGCTTACTTGGTTGGCTTGTAAGCGTAATGGCGCCGAGCTTTACTTCGTCTTGATGGATAAAGCGCGCGGTTTTTTCATCAAACTCACAGCGGGTAAGCGTAGTAAACAAATGCGGTAAGTAATCTTGTAGCTCAAATGGGCTAAGTGCGGTGGCTGCAAAAATACGCGTGCCTTTATGACCGCCCATGCTTGCAATAGCAAGGTAGTCATCGTTATGCCAGTAATCGGTGTTTAAATCAGCGCCCGCACCATTGGCAAGTAAGTAGCCATTGCCGCGTTTTTTTGCAATGCGATCGGGGTAAGCTAATGCCACCAGCAAACCTAAATACTCTGTGTTTAGCTCACTGTTACTGTCGGTTACTTTTAAACGGCTTTGCCAGTATTTTAACTGCTGCTTAAATACTGGGTGTGGCCTTTGTTGTTGGCTATGTAGCGCCAAGCTTAGCTCGTTGGCGCTGTTTATTCGGCTCTCAAGCAGCGCCACTAAATAAAGTGCTAAGCGATAAATACCAGGGAGTTCTGCCTCAAGCGCTTGCGCTTTTAAAAGCATATGCGCTAAGCGAATATCCGCCCCAAAACCCAGCATTTTACTACCCAATTTAGTGAGCTTACCTTTAGAGTCGATGGCTTCAAGCATCGTTAGTAAGCTTGCCGCTTGCGTGCATTGCTGCGCTGTTGGCGTATCAAGTAAGGTGAGTTCGCTGATATTTGCGCCCCACTGTTTTGCCTCCAGCATAAGTTGGCTTATGTCTGAGGTGAGTATTTCTGGGCTATCGTGGCTATTACGTCGCTCAAATGTTTGCTTTGAGCCAAGCCTGTAAACGACCCCTGGCTCTATTCGCCCTGCACGCCCTGCTCGCTGCACAGCAGAGGAGCGCGATATACTTTGTGTTGTAAGCTCAGTTACGCCTGTTTTTAAGTTATAGCTCGCTGCGCGGCGTTTGCCGCTATCAATAACAATGCGAATGCCTTCAATGGTTAAACTGGTTTCGGCTACATTGGTGGTAAGCACTATTTTGCGCATACCTTTAGGCGCAGGGGCAATCGCCGCTTGCTGATTGGCTTTATCTTGCTCGCCAAATAATGTGGCAACTAAGCAGTTACTTGGTAAATCATTAAGGGCCTGTTGTACGCGTACTATTTCAAATTGCCCAGGCAAAAACACCAACGCACTACCGCTTTGCTCGTTTAGTGCTTGTTTTATTAAAGAGGGAATAGCATCTAACCAGCGGCTCTCATCTTTTATTGGTATGTATACTTCGTTAATGGGGTAACTACGCCCGCTTGATTGTATAACCGGGCAGTCAAAAAATTGCGTATAGCGCTCGGTATCAAGGGTGGCCGACATAAGCAGTATGGTTAAATCGTCGCGCAGCGCACTTTGGGTCTCTAAAGCAAAGGCCAGTGAAGTGTCGGCTGCAATTGAGCGTTCATGAAATTCATCAAATATCAGTAAATCTATATCGCTTAATTCGGGGTCGTTTTGTAGCATGCGGGTAAGCATACCCTCGGTGACTATTTCAAGGCGCGTATTACTACTTACTTTACTCTCGCCGCGTACACGCAGGCCAACACTTTGCCCCACATTTTCGTTTTGGCACTGTGCTAAGTAATTGGCAATATTACGTGCTGCTAAGCGGCGCGGCTCAAGCATTACAATACGTTTAAAATGGCCGTCGCGCATAAGCTGAAGCGGCAACCAGGTTGATTTACCTGCACCAGGCGGTGCTTGTAATAACGTTATGGGGTTACTTTGTAATGTAGTTAAAAGTTGTTGATATATGTTTTGAACCGGCAGCACTGCTATTTACCCAAAATTGCTTTGTGTGCATTGTAACAAAAACCAAAAATAAACGCGCCGCTAAAGCTGAGTGGTTATAAAAAGCATCATAATCAGAAATAATTACAAACCGCTCTGTACATTTTTTAAGAACATACGCGTTGCAATAAAAGTAACGCCTCGCTTAAACATATAAATCAATGATTATAAACACAAAATAAAAAGTTTAACTGATTGGTACACGCTTTGCTCCTTTTATACTGAACGTTAATTAAAGCTAAGTAAGGAGATACTTATGAACAACGATCGTATGAAAGGTAATTGGAACGAACTTAAAGGTAAGGCGCAACAAAAATGGGGCGATCTTACTGACGACGATTTAGACAAAATTGAAGGTAGCCGTACAGAGCTAGTGGGTAAAATCCAGCAGCAGTATGGTAAATCTAAAGAAGAAGCAGAGCGCGAAGTAGACGAGTTTGAAAAAACTCACTAATCGCTAACTTCTAAAAAAACCGCCATTTGGCGGTTTTTTTGTTTAACGGCTAAAAAAGGACGTTATTTACGCTTTTAATTGGTTACCTATAGGCAGTTGCCTAATGCGTTTCCCACAGGCAGCAAAAATAGCGTTACATAGCGCTGGGGCGTAAACCGGCGTTGCGGGCTCGCCTACACCAGCTGGTGGCGCATCGCTTTGTATTATTTCTACTTCTACCTCTAGTGGTGAGTCGCTCATACGCGGTACGCGATAATCATGAAAGTTACTTTGCTGTACTCGGCCTTTATCAAAAGTAATACCGTCGCTAATTGCGGTTGTAATACCGTAAATAGAGCCACCTTGCGTTTGATTTTTTACGGTATCGGTGTTTACAACCGTACCCGCATCAATAGCGACCCACGATTTAATCACGTTTAAATCACCAGCATCCGATACCTCTACCTCAACCACAGTAGCCACATACGTTAAAAAGCTGCGGTGCGCAGCAATGCCTAACCCGCGACCTTTTGGCAGCTTTCGGCCCCATTTACTTATCTCAGCCACTTTTTCAATAACATGGCGTAATTTACCAATATCTAATGGATAAACGTCTTTATCGGCGCCATAGTTATCGTACGAGGCATTTTGCTCGGTTACATCTAAAATGCGATCAGGGCCTATGGTTTCAAGTAAATAGTCTTTTTGGTCGCGCCCTGCTTTGTGCGCCGCTTCAGCAATAAATGACTGAATAGCAAAAGCATGAAAAATATTTGATACCGAACGCATCCAACCTACCCTTGTTTTAGCGGGTGCTTCGCCGTTTTCTAACTTTAAGTTAGGTGAGTTTATGGGGTTATCGGTAAAGCCCAAGCGCAGCTCAAAACCTGCAGGCGACGTTGCCCCTTCTTGAAAGGTCGACATAATTGGCGAAAACGCCGTACGATGTAAGTAAGCCTCAATATTACCTTTTTCATTGAGTGAAGCTTCAATATGTTGAGCCGATACCGCATGATAAAAACTGTGCTGAATATCATCCTCTCGCGTCCACTGTACGCGAATAGGCTGACCTACTTTCATTGAAATGTAAGCAGCTTCTGCTGAAAAATCAGGTTTTGATTTACGCCCAAACCCGCCACCTAACATGGTGACATGCACGTTAATTTGGCTCTCTTCCATACCAAGTAACGCAGCTACGGTTTTCATATCAGCTTGTGGGTTTTGTGTTGCAGCCCAAATATCAACGCGGTCTTTATGATACATCGCCGTAGCACAAGGTGGCTCCATGGGTGCTTGAGCTAAGTGCGGCGCATAGTAGTCAGCTACTAACTTATTGCTCGATTTAGCCAACACGCCCATGGTATCGCCTATTTCACGTACATGCGCTTGCGGCTCATTAACGGTTTGTAATAACGACTTTTTAAATTCTTTTGAATTATAATCGCCGTTTTTACCATCATCCCACACCACCTTTAGTGCTTTACGCGCCTGCCATGCTGCCCAGGTATTTTTAGCAACAATAGCAATGCCGCCTTTTGGCTGAAATTGCGGCGCGCCTTTTGGTACAGGCATTTCAATAACATCAACTACGCCATTAATTGCTTTAGCGGCGCTGGCATCAAACGATTTAACCACACCACCTACTACCGGCGGGCGCTCAATCATAGCCACCAGCGCTTTTGGCTCGCGAACATCAGCAGCAAATGTGGCTTTACCGGTTACTAAATCGGTTAAATCTATATGCGCCATACCGGTATTTATATAACGCCATTCTTTGCGTGTTTTAAGTGTTAACTTGTCAGGCTTTGGCGGGGTAATACCAAGTGCGAGGTCGATTAAGTCTTTATAGGCAAGCGTTTTACCCGAGCTGTGGGTAACCACGTGCTGATTAGCTGTACAGGTTTGCGGCTCAACGTTCCAATATTTAGCAGCTGCGTGCTGCATCATGTAGCGTACACTTGCACCCATTTCGCGTAGGCGCTGCATGTTGTAGCGAATACTGCGCGATCCATCGGTATTTTGATCCCCGTATTTAGGGTCGCCCTTACCTTGAATAACCACTACTTTATCCCATGCAGCTTCCATTTCGTCTGCCACAATTTGAGCAATGGCTGTACGGATTTGCTGGCCCATTTCAGAGCGATGACAGGTTATTTCAACCATGCCATCGGGGCGCAGCGCTATAAATAAGTTAGCACGTTTTGCTTGCTCAGAGGGCTGCTCTAACACGCCTGCAAACGCTTTTGGTGCACTGCCTACAAAATAAGTGCCTAATACTAATGCGCCTATTGCGCTGGTTTTTAAAAATTGGCGGCGGTTTAGGTCAAAGTATGTATTGTCGTTTTTCATACCTCTTCCCCTTGTTCATTTGGGTCAAAATACTCAACGCCCGCAATGGTTTTAGCCGCCGACTTAATTGCTTTATGAATACGCGGATACGTGCCACAACGACAAATATTGCCCGACATATTACTCACTATTTCATCATCAGTGGGATTTGGGTTAGCGGCTAATAAGCTTGCCGCTTGCATTATTTGCCCGCACTGACAAAACCCACATTGCGGCACTTTATGCTCAACCCAGGCTTTTTGCACGGGGTGGTCGCCTTGCTCGCTTAACCCTTCAATAGAGGTAATAGCACGCCCTGCCACAGCCGACACCGGTAATATGCACGAGCGCTGCGCTACGCCATCAATATGTATGGTGCACGCACCACATTGCGCCATACCACAGCCAAACTTAGGCCCGGTTAAATTTAATTCATCTCGAAGATACCAAAGCACCGGCGTTGACGGATCGCCTGTAAACTCATGTTTATTACCATTAACGGTAAGCGTGATCATATTTAACTCCTTGGCAAAGCGCTTTAAAGGAATGCCTTGTTGCGCGAGAACGGTTTGAATACTTGCTACTTTTTTAGCCTACCACTTAGGATTGGTTTATTGAAATTTTTATCGGCGAACCGCCAACCTATAGCTGTTATTAAGTGGCAGCTTTATTAGATAGAGATAAGAAGGGTTTACTGATTTTACTTAGTACTTATAACTGACTCATTTAATAACTGCTCATCATTTTTATATACTTCAAGCCAACCAGGTGGCGATGTATCGCAGCCAATAATAGTAACATGTAATATGTAACTATAGCGTCCGTTTATAAACGTATAGTGGTGATTGCCGCCGCTACCCTCAAAGGTAATATCACCGTTAAATAAAACCATATCAGGCTTGTCCTTTGGCCTTTTATCACTACTCCACACTGCATAACGGTAATTTCTATCACCTAAATCATCAACGCGAATATGGTAGCTAGCCGTTTTCCAATCCAGCACTGGCTCTTCAAATGTATTAATACTTGAATGAAGTGATTGCTTATCTTGTTCAATTAAGCGTTTAGCAAATGCCTGCTCTTTAGCTGTGTGGCTATTTATACCGATAATTTTACCGTCAGTATTAACCCATACCACGCCGTTATTTAGCATAATGCCGCGCCAACCAACTTTATCCCAATCGGTATTAATATTAGAGCTGCCAATAATAGTAACAAGCTCCTCGTCGAACACTTCATCAAAGCGGTTAACAAACTCAGCTTCATTTTTAATGCCGGGCAATGGATATTGCCTTTTTAGAGGGTAGCGAATATGCGCAGCAATCGCAGTTTTATCCTGCGTTTTAAAAGCAGCAATAACAGGTAAAACACTCTCGTGATACTTCTGCTCAAGCGCAAATGTGTTCGATGTGAAAAATAGGGATAGGCAAAGCAATATATAATGTAGATACTTCATTAATAGTCCTTTATTTATTCTGATACTTAACAATCTTAAATGACTTGAAAGCTGCTCTAGCATATATAATTTCAACACCTCTATCCTGAATGCAGAGGGACTTCTCTAGCTCGCTTCTAGTTAACTTCGATTGGCATCCAATAATTATTTTAGATAGTTTCATGTCCTCATTGAATGGCTGAAAATAAAGACCATTTTCTTTTTCAAAGTTATTAAGGTCCCGAATTGTTCTATATTCTTTTTCATATTCCCAATGTTTGAATTTAGAAAGTAATAACTTTAGTGGGAAGCTTTGATCATCTATTAAATTACTTTTAAATCTTTCAGAATAATATTTTACTTCTTGAGCATCCTCTTTATTAGATAGCTCAAGTTCCACACATATGCCCTTGTGGTTATTAGCATAATGAGCCCACTGAACAGGGTTAGACCAAATTTTACTAAAGCACAATTTTCCAAATTCTCTTGAAACACCTAGTTTCATCCTATTTAAGCTTGCACGTATATAAGGTGTGCTAGTTTCGATACCTAATAACTCAAAAGGGTCATTCAAATTGTCAAAAGTTGAAGCCTTAATCCTCCTATTTGATAAATTTTTTAAGCCAAACACCTCATCCATGTAATGATAAAGCTTCATTTAATCTAAAATCCTATTATTTTTAGAAAAGAATATTTTCCTGAGTAAAAATCAAGTTACTCAGCTTTTTATTACTACTTATACTAAATAAACACTGAATACATATGAACCAATTTTTACTTCTTTTCTTTAATATAAAAAAACGAGCCAAATTAGGCTCGTTTTTCTTTTACTGATAGCTGACAGCTAAAAACTGACCGCTGCTCTTTTACTCTGGCTCATACCCCAAGTTAGGCGACAGCCACCTTTCGGCCTCTGTGAGCGTCATATTAGTTCGCTTGGCGTAATCTTCTACCTGATCCTTTTGAATAGATGCTACGGCATAATATTTTGCCTCTGGGTGTGAGAAATACCAGCCCGAAACCGCAGCCCCTGGCCACATGGCGTATGAGCTGGTGAGCTGCATGCCAATGCGTTTTTCGGTATCGAGTAACTGCCAAATTTTCTTTTTCTCGGTGTGCTCTGGGCACGCTGGGTAACCAGGCGCTGGGCGAATACCTTGGTAGTTTTCGCGAATTAGCTCATCGTTACTTAAGTTTTCATCGGCTGCATAACCCCAATACTCTTTACGCACTTGTTCGTGCAGGTATTCGGCAAAGGCTTCTGCGAGCCTGTCGGCAACCGCTTTAACCATTATTTTATTGTAGTCGTCTTGCTTGGCATCGAACGCGTCGGCTAGGTCGTCTTCTTCTAAACCGCCCGTTACTGCAAACGCGCCAAAGTAATCAGGTTTGCCTTTTGGCGCAATGTAGTCGGCTAAACAATAGTTAGCAAAGTCGTTTTTTTCGGTTTGCTGGCGTAAATGGCATGAGGTAGTTAACAGCTCTTTGCGGGTTTCGTCGGTGTAAATTTCTATGTCATCACCCTCGCGGTTTGCAGGGAATAAACCAATTACACCTAAAGGTTGCAAAGCACCTGACTTTTCAAGGTCGTCGAGCATGTCGTTAGCGTCTTTAAATAAGCTGCGTGCTTGCTCGCCCACTACTTCGTCATCCATTATGCGCGGGTATTTACCAGCGATTGACCACGTCATAAAGTACGGGGTCCAATCTATGTATTTACGTAAAGTCGCAATTGATACATTTTTAAATTCGGTTACGCCCAGCTTTTTAGGCACTGGTGGCGTGTAGTTATCCCAATCAAGCTTGGCGGCGTTATCGCGGGCGCGCTGTATGGTAACTGGTTTTGAACGTGGCTTTTTGCGCGCTTGTTGCTCGCGTACTTTTTCGTATTCGGCTTTAGTTTTTTCTAAAAAGGCCGGTTTTAGCTCTTTAGATAATAAGCTCGATACCACGCCCACTGCACGGCTGGCGTTATTTACATACACTACGCCTTTGTCGTACTGCGGCTCAATTTTAACGGCAGTATGCGCTTTAGAGGTCGTAGCGCCGCCAATCATAAGTGGGAGCTCAAAGCCTCGGCGGGTCATTTCTTTGGCTACGTGTACCATTTCATCAAGCGATGGGGTAATTAAACCCGAAAGGCCGATTATGTCGGCTTTTTCGTCAATCGCGGTTTGCAGTATTTTTTCGGCAGGTACCATTACGCCTAAGTCGATTACTTCGTAGTTATTACATTGCAGTACTACGCCTACAATGTTTTTACCTATGTCGTGCACGTCGCCTTTTACGGTGGCCATAACCACTTTACCGTTAGTGGCGCCTTCTTCTTTTTCAGCTTCTATGTATGGGTCTAGGTAAGCCACTGCTCGCTTCATTACGCGGGCCGATTTAACAACTTGCGGTAAAAACATTTTACCTGCGCCAAATAAATCCCCTACCACGTTCATGCCATCCATTAATGGCCCTTCAATTACGTGAATAGGTTTATCGGCGGCAGCTCGGCATTCTTCGGTGTCTTCATCTATAAAGGTAGTTATGCCTTTTACAAGGGCGTGCTCTAGGCGTTTTTCAACAGGCCATGTGCGCCACTCTAAATCTTCTACGCGTTCGGCTTGTGCCATACCCGAAAACTTGGGGGCTATTTCTACTAAGCGCTCACCCGCACCTGGGTCGGTGTTAAGAATTACATCTTCTACGGCTTTGCGAAGTTCCTCGGGGATGTCGTCGTAAACCGCAAGTTGCCCTGCGTTTACAATACCCATATCCATACCCGCTTTTATCGCGTGGTATAAAAACACCGAGTGAATGGCTTCACGTACGGGGTTATTGCCCCTAAACGAAAACGAGACATTAGACACCCCGCCCGACACTTTACAGTGTGGTAAGTTTTGTTTAATGCGGCGTGTACCTTCAATAAATTCTACTGCGTAATTGTCGTGCTCTTCTATACCGGTGGCTACGGCAAATATATTAGGATCGAATATTATATCTTCCGGCGGAAAACCAATCTCTTCGACTAATATTTTGTAGCTGCGTTCACAGATTTCGTATTTGCGGTCTGCGGTGTCGGCTTGGCCGTCGGTATCAAACGCCATTACAACAGCAGCTGCGCCAAAGCGTTTAATAATTTTAGCTTGGCGTTTAAACGGCTCCTCCCCTTCTTTAAGCGATATTGAGTTAACAATAGCCTTGCCTTGAATACATTTAAGGCCTGCTTCTATTACTTCCCATTTAGAGGAGTCGACCATAATGGGCACTTTAGAAATATCGGGCTCTGAGGCAATTAAGTTTAAAAACTTAACCATGGCCGCTTTTGAGTCCAACATGGCTTCGTCCATGTTTATATCAATAACTTGGGCGCCGTTTTCTACTTGCTCGCGGGCAACATTCAGGGCGGTCTCGTAATCTTCTTCCATGATTAAGCGTTTAAACATGGCAGAGCCGGTTACGTTGGTACGCTCGCCAACATTGGTAAATACTGCAATTTGCTGGGTCATGTTGGCTCCTAGTTTAAGTTACAGGCTTCAAGGCCTGATAAACGCATGCGAACATCAAGCTCAGGTAATGCACGAGGTTTTACCCCTTCAAGCCCTTTAGCAAACGCACGAATATGCGTAGGCGTTGTGCCGCAGCAACCACCAACAATATTTATAAAGCCCGATTTTCCCCAGTCTATAATCTCTTTCGCCATGTCCTCTGCTTCTAGGTCGTACTCACCAAACTCATTTGGTAAACCGGCATTTGGGTGTACTGAGGTAAAGGTTTCGCACACGCGCGAAAGCTCTTCTACGTATTGGCGAAGTAAATCGGGGCCTAGGGCGCAGTTAAGGCCTATAGAAAGCGGCTTAATATGGCGAATAGAATTATAAAATGCTTCAGTTGTTTGCCCCGAAAGCGTACGCCCAGAGGCATCGGTAATTGTGCCTGAGATCATTACTGGTAATGTGCGCCCTGCTTGCTCAAACGCTTCTTCTACTGCGAATGAGGCAGCTTTTGCATTTAGCGTGTCGAATATGGTTTCGATAAGTATTAAATCAGCGCCGCCTTCCATTAATGCAAGGGTAGACTCAACATAGGCAGTAACCAGCTTATCAAAGGTAATATTGCGATAACCTGGGTCGTTTACATCTGGCGAAATTGAGCAGGTTTTAGATGTTGGCCCTAACACACCGGCTACGTAGCGGGGTTTTTCTGGAGTTTTAGCGGTGAACTCGTCACATATTGCGCGTGCGAGTTTGGCCGACTCTAGGTTTACTTCACGGCTTATGCTTGCCATGTCGTAATCTTCCATCGAAATGGTGGTTGAGTTAAAGGTATTGGTTTCAATAATGTCTGCACCGGCGGCTAAAAAACTGCGGTGTATATTGGCAATTAACTCAGGTTTTGTAAGGCTTAATAAATCGTTATTGCCTTTAATTAGTACGTGCCAGTCTTTAAAGCGCTCGCCTCGGTAGTCTTCTTCTTCAAGCTTGTGAGTTTGGATCATGGTGCCCATGGCGCCATCTAAAATTAAAATACGCTCTTTTAATGCAGCGCTTAATTCGCTGTGTTTATTATTGTTTTGCACGTTATTCGGCATAGTTGTTAGTCCTCACATCTTGGCTAACTAAATTAATATCATAAGGGGTCGTTTGGTACACGTAGTAATTTAACCAGTTCGAAAACAGCAAAAAAGCATGGCTTTGCCACGTTTTTGACGGCTTTTTACTTGCATCGTTATCTGGAAAATAGTTTTCGGGTTTTGGCGCATCAGGACTTTTTTGTAAATCGCGCTCGTACTCTGCTTTTAATGTGTCGGCATCATATTCTGGGTGGCCGGTTATAAACACTTGGCTGCCCGACTTATTTTTCATTAAGTAAGCGCCTACTTTTTCAGAGCCAGCTAGCACGACTATATCGTCGCAGGCATTAATTTTATTTATATCTATGTGGCCATAACGTGAGTGAGGCACTAAAAAGGTATCGTCAAAGCCACGAGTAAGTGCTCCGTGATCAAAGTAACACTGGTGAGTAAACACACCACAAAGTTTATCTTCTTTTAAATCGCGTTTTAAATTGTAACGATGATACAACGCGGCATGCGCCGCCCAGCATGAAAACAGCGTAGAGGTAACGTGCTGCTCTGCCCAATCAATAATCACTTTTAGCTCATCCCAGTACGCAACATCGTCGTATTCAAGGTGTGCGAGTGGCGCGCCGGTAACAATTAACGCATCGTAGTTATTGTCTTTCACTTCTGAAAAATAACGATAAAAGGTATCTAGGTGCTCTTCTGAGTTGCTACTGCTACGGTGTGTATCTAGGCGTAATAGCTCTACATTTACTTGCAAAGGAGAATTGGCAAGCAAACGAATAAACTGCACTTCGGTTTCTACTTTATTAGGCATTAAATTTAAAATAGCCAAACGCATAGGACGAATTTCTTGCGTTTTTGCGCGACTTTTTGGCATTACAAACACGTTTTCTTCACGTAAACGGGCAATAGCCGGTAGCTCGTCTTTCACTGTAATTGGCATATTTTTTACTCCTACTCATAAAAACCGAGAATTTATACGCTCTCATTATGAACAGTATGCTAAAAATATCAACCTCTAGATGTATAGATGTCTAAATGAAATTTATTCATGATTTTATACTTTATCAACCTGCAGCCATTAGCGCTTTAAAACCCGCCATTCGTTGACTGTTTCACCCGTGAGCCACTACAATACAACATTGAAATTTTTATTATTTGAAGGCTTTCCTCCATGGTTTTACCTGATAAGTTTATATTCTCGATGAGTCGAGTATCTAAAGTTGTGCCACCTAAGCGCACAATTTTAAAAGATATTTCGTTGCACTTTTTCCCTGGCGCTAAAATTGGTGTGCTAGGTTTAAATGGTGCTGGTAAATCTACATTACTTCGCATTATGGCCGGTGTTGATCAAGACTTTGAAGGTGAAGCTCGCCCTCAACCTGGTACTAAAATTGGTTACTTACCGCAAGAGCCAGTACTGGATGAAAGCAAAACAGTACGCGAAATAGTTGAAGAAGCTGTTGGCGAAGTAAAACATGCCCTTAATCGCCTTGACGAAGTGTACAACGAGTACGCAATGGAAGACGCTGACTTTGACGCCCTAGCAAAAGAGCAAGGTGAGCTTGAAGCGATTATTCAAGCGCACGATGGTCACAACATCGATAACGTTTTAGAACGCGCAGCCGATGCACTTCGCTTACCTGAATGGGATGCTAAAATTGAGCACCTTTCAGGTGGTGAGCGCCGCCGTGTTGCTATTTGTCGTTTATTACTCGAAAAGCCAGATATGCTTATTCTCGATGAGCCTACTAACCACTTAGATGCTGAGTCGGTTGCTTGGCTTGAGCGCTTCTTACATGATTACGAAGGCACTGTTGTGGCGGTAACGCATGACCGTTACTTCCTTGATAATGTAGCTGGCTGGATACTAGAGCTTGACCGCGGTGAAGGTATTCCGTGGGAAGGTAACTACTCTTCTTGGCTTGAGCAAAAAGATGCGCGCTTACAACAAGAGCAAAAATCTGAAAAAGCACGTCAAAAATCAATTGCTCAAGAGCTTGAGTGGGTACGTTCAAACCCTAAAGGTCGACAAGCTAAGTCTAAAGCCCGTATGGCGCAGTTTAGCGAGCTACAGCAATCTGATTACCAAAAGCGTAACGAAACTAACGAGCTATTTATTCCACCTGGCCCGCGTTTGGGCGACCAAGTGCTTGAAGTTAATAACTTACGTAAGAGTTTTGGCGACCGCGTTTTAATCGACGATTTAAGCTTTAGTATGCCAAAAGGCGCGATTGTGGGCATTATTGGTGCCAATGGCGCGGGTAAATCAACCCTATTTAAAATGCTAAGCGGCGAAGAGCAACCAGATAGCGGCAGCATTAGCGTAGGTGAAACTGTAGAGCTTGCAACGGTTGATCAGTTCCGTGGCAACATGGACGAAAGCAAAACCGTATTCCAAGAAATATCTGACGGACAAGACGTGCTAAAAATTGGTAACTTTGAGTTCCCAAGCCGTGCATACGTTAGCCGCTTTAACTTTAAAGGTAACGATCAGCAAAAGTTTGTAAAAGACTTATCAGGTGGTGAGCGTAACCGTTTACACCTTGCTAAGCTTTTAAAAGCGGGTGGTAACGTAGTACTACTGGATGAGCCAACCAATGACCTTGATGTTGAAACACTACGCGCCCTTGAGAACGCTATTTTAGAGTTCCCAGGCTGTGTAATGTGTATATCGCATGACCGTTGGTTCCTTGACCGTATTGCAACACACATTTTAGATTACCGCGACGAAGGCCAAATTAACTTCTTCGATGGTAACTACACTGAATACGAAGAGTGGCTTAAAAAGACCTTAGGCGCAGAAGCTGCACAACCTAAGCGTATTAAGTATAAAAAAATTGGTTAATTGTTAACTGATATAACAAACCCTGCATTTATGCGGGGTTTTTTATGCCATTTTTTATCGCTATGGGCTATTTCCCGCTATGCTTGATTTAAATATTACAATAAAGGCACTCGTTTTATGGAAAATCGACGTCAGTTCTCGCGTATTCTTTTTTCAACCGCGGCTCAATTAGAATTTGCAGGAGAGAGCTACCCATGCAAATTACTCGATGTATCTTTACATGGCGCACTCATTACTAAATGCGCGGCGTTTAGTGGCACAAAAAATAGCGAAGCCACCTTGCGCTTTACCTTGCCACAAAGCGATATAGAAATAAAAATGGAGGTGTTTATTTGCCACATAGAAGATAAACACATCGGCCTTAATTGCCACCATATAGATATAAACAGCATTACCTATTTAAAACGGTTAGTTGAACTTAATTTAGCCGATGAACAATTACTTCATCGCGAGCTTGCCTCATTGATTGAATAGCGGCAATAGACTCCGTTAGTTAAGTTTATTACCATAGCGCAAACTTTATTATTGATACGGTTATGCGCCTAAACCCTCACTTACCTTTGGTCTATCACAGTAATTATTCGTTTAGCTTTGACCCTAAGCACCGATTTGTAATGAGTAAATTTGCTCATTTATATGAGCAGGTTAAAGGTTTAGGCATTGCAGGTAATAATTTAGTAGAGCCTATTTGGGGCTCCCCTGAACCACTTGAACTGGTACACTGCGAAAACTACATTCACGATTTATGGCATAACCGTCTAGACGAAAAAGCCATGCGCCGCATTGGCTTACCTTGGTCGCAACCGCTAATGGACCGCACATTCACCGCCCCACAAGGCACGTTACAAACTGCACGCTTAGCATTAAAGCATGGCTTAGCCTGTCATTTAGCAGGCGGTACGCACCATGCACACACTGATTTTGGCTCAGGTTTTTGTATGGTGAACGACTTAGCCTTTACCGCGCAAACATTAATACAAAGCGGTGAAGTGACCAACGTGCTCATTTTTGATTTAGACGTACACCAAGGCGATGGCACAGCTGCAATGCTTGCGCATCAACCGTATGCGTATACATGCTCTATACACTGCGAAAAAAACTTCCCGTTTAGAAAATCCCCCAGCGATTTAGACATAGGCCTTGCTAACAATATGCAAGACGCAGAATACTTAGGCGTTGTGGATGATACGCTGCAGTTTTTACTAAAAGAACTCAACCCCGATTTAGTCCTATACGATGCGGGTGTAGATATTTGGCAAGACGATGGCTTAGGCAAACTAGATATAAGCTGGGACGGCATTAAACAGCGTGACCATTTAGTGTTTAAGCGCTGCCTTGAACATAACACCGCTATTGCTAGTGTTATTGGTGGCGGCTACGACAGAGACCATACGCGTTTAGCGCAGCGCCATGCAATAGTAATTGAGCAGGCTGCTGGTTTTTAAAATAAGTATTAACCTGTGCGCTTTATACTTTTAACTGGCTTGGGGTTAGCCCTGTCCAACGTTTAAATGCCCGCCTAAAGTTAGGAATATCGTAAAATGCCAAACGCTCAGCAACATGCTCATTGCACTTAGCGCGCAAGGTAAGTAAATAAATGGCTTTATGTTTATTTTGCTCATCAACTAAGCTCGAAAAGCGCATATTATGGCATTTTAGTTTTCGTTTAAACGTGGCTGGGCTCATGGCAAAATACTGGGCGGTTTGCTCTAAACTTGCCTCGTTATAAGTGTGTAGATAGCGCCAAACAGCCTCTATAAAGGTGTATTTTTCGTGTGATTTTACAGCCAATTGAGCGCGTGCTTGCATAAAGCGTAATTCGCTGGCGTACGGGTTAGCTTGGCGAAGCAATGTTTTGCTAATTACCCAACGAGTCGTTGGCTGCTCAAAACGCAGCTTTAAACCTAAATGTTGCTCGTACTGATGAATATGACGCGGTCGCTTAAAACTAAAGTCGAACTCACACTGCGGATAGTGCGGGCTTAAACGCTTTAAGAAACTATAAAACGCAGCACTGTAAATTTCTAAAATGTAGTTATGTAGATCGTCATCAAGCCCTGTAGCAGCATTTAAAAAAATATAAAATTGCTGATTACTTACATAGTGCTGACTAAAAAACAAAGGGCAAAGCTGTAAACGCGCTCGCTGTATTTGTAACAGTGCCGCCCCTACTTTAGCGCTGTACAATACACTTTGTGCTGAGCTACTTGAATCGTTAACTAATTGACTCCCCAGTAAAAAACCACTGTCGGGGGTATTCATTAGGCGTTTAAATTGACTTAGTAATTTAACTTGCTGCTCTAAACTAAAGCAATGCTCAACGCTGAGTAAATCTTGCTCAAAAATCCCGGTGCCGCGTAACAACTTATGTAGGGCAACCCCCCTACTTTGCGCAAGCTCTACAACGGCAGTTATAAGCCCCTGTGCGGTTAAATACTTGTCAGTTAAGCTAACATAACTGTTCACTGCTGGTGGCTCTTTGTTGTTTTTGTAGTTGTAGGCCGCTGTGCAATTGTTGCATTAGCACGTGAGCTGTATCACTTTTTTGCGCTTGTATGATGTGGGTAGTTACACACTGAAACTTAGCAAGCCCAGAGCCTTCTACTTTAAAAGCACAATGTTTTAATGCGGCTGTTATTTGCCTAAGAAGCTCTTGGCCTTGCTGCTTTGATGTGGCTGGCATTAGCACCATAAAACAGTCTCCCGCATAACGACATACCACATCGCTTAACCGACAGTTCATTAGTATAAGCTCGCTTATTTCGCGTAGCAGTCGATCCCCTTCGCTAAAACCAAACTCATTATTAAAACTAGCGAAGTCGCGTATATCAATAGCGGCTAATAAAACTGGCTGCGGCGCCTTAAGCTGCGTGTTTAAAACGCTTTGTAAGTATTCGGCTGTATAAACGCCGGTAACGGGGCATACTTTGTCGTGTTCACGTAAATGTGCTTCACGGCGCCTTAGCTGTTTATTTAAAACATATTGTTCTTGGTGCCAATGGTATAAACCTAAACTGGTTAGTAGCATCCCAACGGGGGCTGGCAGTGACTCTATCCAGCTTAGCCACTGCTGCGCAGGTTGCATTAACCACTCATCGAGCAAATCGAGCGTGGCCGAGAACATAAATAAACCAAGCCCAAGCACCAAATAACGAGTAACTTTGCCCGGCGGGCGCGAAATAAGTAAGGCAACAATCCAAGTTAGGGTCATAATCACTATGCCGCCCTCACCAATAATATCGAGCCATTGTATGTGTTGTAGCTCTTTGAGCTCCCCTAAATAGGCACATAAAAATATGGCTAATAACGCCATAGCTATAATACTGTTTGTTAAAAGCCGATGGCTAATAAAGGGATTAAATCGCATAGTTTGTCTTATTTAAATTGCGTATGTATTTATGCTACCCGAAGTGCATTTTTTGTAGCAGGGTCATATTAGCTCAATGATGTGACAGCTAAATGATATGCACTTACTTATAACCTGCACATAGCCCATTAACGCTATATTGCTTGGGAGTGCGATTAGCTCACACGCCAAGGTAAAGCTTTTAAAACCTTAATAACCTGCTGATCTAAATAGGGTGTTGTCACATTTGCGTCATTTAATTTAATTAGTTTGCTTTCAAACCAAGCAGCAACAGGAGCAAATTACATGGCACACTTTAAACTTAAAGCACTGGTAACAGCGCTATCACTTTGCAATTTAGCAGTACATGCAGCACAAGAAGAACACACAACTGATGTAAAAATATCTGAAGAGTTAGTAGTTTATGGCGAAATAGGTTATCGCAACCGCTCACAAGAACTAGCCCCAACGCTTGAATACTCTCAAGAATACTTTCAGCGTTTTGAACCACTCACCGCAGGTGATGCACTAAAGCGTGTACCGAGTGTGACGTTTTTATCAGATGTGCTTGAGTCTGACGGCGCACGTATGCGCGGTTTGAGCCCTGCTTACACAAAAGTACTGATCAATGGCGAAGAAGTTCCAGGCGCTGGTGCTGATCGCTCATTTTTTGTTGACCGTATTCCTGCCGAATTAATCGAGCGTGTAGAAATAATTCGTTCATCAAGTGCCAACCGCTCTGCCGATGCAATTGCGGGCACCCTTAACATTGTACTTCGAGATGGCTACAGCTTAGACGGCGGTTATATTCGCGCAGGAGGATTACGCTATGATGATGGTGAACTAAAAGAAAGCTTTGCGGGCGTTTACGGTACTGAGTTTGCAGGTGGACGTTTACTACTAGGCGCTAATTTTCAAGGTCGTTATAACCCAAAACAAAAATCAAGCATACGTTATGGTGATAGCCCTGAAAATAACCCTAATTATGCAACTGATGATTTTGATAACCGTGAAGATCAATCTGATACTCGTGATGGCGATGACACATCATTAAATGCCAGCTTTGAAAAGGTATTTGATAACGGCGGTAAATTTGATATTAGCGCAATGTGGGTTGATACAGACCGTACCGAAGACGAGCGTTCTTTTGAATATGACGACGCGACGGCCACGTCTAACTCTGTGGTTGAAGGCGGTAACTTGCTTTCAGACAACGCAAATGTTTCCTACATTGACCAAACCAACTACAACATAAACTCAGGTTATGAATTACCGTTATTAGGCGGTACCAGCAAGTTTAAAGTAGGCTATGCCAGCTTTGAAGAGTCAGTTTACGAGCAAGAAGTTGAGCTTGATACATCTGAGCTCCCAATGGTTTTTGAAGAAGCTGAAGAAACTGTTGAGATTGACGATAAAGAATGGTCATTACAATGGCAACATAGCTTACTGCTAGGTGACTCAAAAGAAGTCCAGTTTGGTGCTTTTGTTCAAGGAAAAGAGCGCGACACAGCAATTTTTGAAGCTGAAGATGAAAGTGAGCAAACACTTACTGGCTGGGATCAATTTAGCCAAACACCTATGTCTTTAGCTGTATTTAATAACGAATTTGAAGCAGTAGACGGAGGCGTTAATACGCTTGAAGAAGACCGTTTTGACTTATTTGCATTAATCAAACACGAAGCTGATGTGTTCTCATGGGAGATGGGTGTACGTTGGGAGTCAACTGACTCAAACATTACCGATACCAATGAAGGCGTTACTGCAAAAAATGACTATGACTTTTTCTTACCTTCAGCTCACTTTCGTTACAGTGTCAGCGATAACGGCCGAGTCAGCGCCTCTGTTGCTCGTAGCTTACGCCGCCCTGACTTTGACTACATAACACCCGCCCTACTTGAAGAAGAGCTCGCTGATAATGACTTTTTAGGTAACCCAAATCTAAAGCCAGAATCTTCTTGGGGTATTGATTTAGGTTACGAATACCGTTTAGGTAAAAGTGGCGTTGTCGGTGTAAACGTATTTTACCGTGACGTAAGCGATTTAATCGAAATTGCCAGCACAGGTGTTGAAGGCTCAGAAGGTGAAGGTACATTTGTATTGCAACCACAAAATACTGGCGATGGGTCAGTTCAAGGTATTGAGTTTGATTTATCAACCCCGCTTAGCGCCTTGAACATGCCTAATACAGGTATCTTCTTAAATTACTCTTGGCTTGATAGTGAAGTTGAAGACAGCTTTGGTAAACGTAAGTTTAATGACCAATCAGATTATGTTTATAACATTGGCTTTATCCAAGATTTACCAATACTGCGTGCATCATTTGGTGCAACTTACCGTAACCAAGGTGATGCATACGGACGCTTTGTAGGGGAAGAAGTTACCACCTCTTACGGTGCTGATTTAGAGCTTTTCGTTGAAAAGCGCTGGGATGACGTAACCCTTCGCCTAGTTGGTTCAAACCTACTTGATGCCAGTAAAGATGAAGTTTTCAACAAATTTGACTCACTTGATGATCAAAACAGCCGTGACTTTGATGAGTACGAGCTTGAATCTGAAGAAGCAGGTCCTGTGGTTCAACTAATGTTGCGTTACGCATTTTAATAGCAGGCATCATCATTTTAGGCACGTATTGGCAAGCCATTACGTGCTTTTTTGGAGTTAAAACATGTTTAAATTGTCTTTCATAATGGCCGCCCTACTGAGCTCATCAGCGCTCAGTGCTGTCGAGCCTGTTATTTATAAAGATGAGCTTTATCAACAGCAAAAAATAGCTAAGTTAAATACGCTACCTGATAGCCTTAACTTTATGGTAATTGGTGATTGGGGACACAACGGCCACTTTTATCAAAAAGAAGTGGCTCACCAATTAGAAATAGCCATGTACCAAACTGATGCTGACTTTATCGTCTCAACTGGTGATAACTTTTACCCGAATGGGGTAGCAAGCGTCAACGACCCTTTATGGCAATCCGCTTACGAAGATATCTATCATGGCCCACATACATTTGAAGATTGGTATGTTGTGTTAGGTAATCACGATTACTTGGGTAATGCTCAAGCACAAATTGACTACACAGAAAAAAGCCAGCGCTGGCAGTTACCCGCTAGGTACTACAGTAAAACATTTGCGCTTGAAAACAACGAGCAAGTGTTAATGGTTTTTTTAGATACCAACCCGATTCAGCCTGAATATAAAGACCGTGATAAATACCGTTCTACCCAAGGGCAAGGCTATAAAACCCAGCTTACTTGGCTTGAAACCCAACTTGCCGGCAGTAAAGCAAAGTGGAAGATTGTGGTCGGTCATCACCCGCTTTATTCAAGTGGTAAACGCTTTGGCCGTAACCAAGGGCTTCGCGACATTTTAGAGCCTATTTTGGAGCGTCATAACGTGCATGCTTATATCGCTGGACACGAGCACGACTTGCAATACAACCAACCAAAAAATAGCAAAGTGGCTCACTTTGTCTCTGGTGGAGGCAGTGAAGCACGGTTTGTAAAACAACGTGAATTTACCCGCTACGCAGAAGCAACACCTGGTTTTTTAAGTGTATCTATCAATGGCGAAACATTCAGTGTAAGTGCGATTAATCACCTTGGTGAAGTACGTTTTAGCACTGAAAAGCACATAGATAAGTAAAGGATAAAATAATGAACTTTAAACTAAATACAATTTCAGCGGTGCTTGGCAGTGCACTCCTAATAACTGCAATAAGCGGTTGTACAAGTAATGAGGAACCTAGCAGCCAAAGCAACGCAGCTATGGTAAAAGCAGCAATAGCTGTGGAAAAATTTGGCCCTCAACAAAATATGCAAGGCTCACAGGCAGCAACGCTGGGTAATAACCAATGGTTGATTGCCAGCGAAAGCCAGGGCTTATTAGTGGCAGATAAAGACCAAAGCAGTGTGTTATTAGCGGGTAACTTTGAATCTATCTCACTAAAGAAAATCACAGAGCAACAATTTTTATTGGCAAGCATTGATAAAAGCCAAGATAACGTAGTCATCTTTGAACTTGAAAAAAATGGTCAAACTTGGCAGATAAATGAACTCTCTCGTATTACCCCGCCCCAAGCTCAGCCTGATGCCGTGTGTTTATTTAAAAACACTGATAACGAGACTGTTTCAGCATTTGTGCCGGATGTTCGAGGCTTGATCAGCGAAACCATTATTTATGATTTAGCCACTAAACAAGCTAAAAATATTGCAGTACGTGAGTTCTCTGCAGTCACTGAAGCTTCAGGCTGTGCTGTTAATGATGAAACAAAAACCTTGTATGTGGGCGAAGCAGAGCTAGGTGTGTGGGCCATTAATGCTGATGCGGAATCAGATGCCAACAAACAACCTGTGGCTTTAGTACAACCATATGGTGAATTAAACAGTGAAATTGGGGTATTATCAGTATCACAAGATGGTACTTTATGGCTTACTGCCACTGATGGCAATATGATCTATGCTTACCACGAAAATACTGAAAAACTAAGTCAGTGGTCACTTTCTGGCGATCACACCATTGAATCTGTTACAGCGAGTTTGATCAATAACAATCAAGCGCAGCTAGTTTTAATTGATGATGAAACAGGTGCCTACATTCAAGCAAATGTTAACTACACTGCGCAAACAGTTACTTCACAAAACCAAGTCGCGATGACTCACCTTCATGCCAGCGCACAAACAACGCCAGTTGCAGCATTTGGTGATGCTGCAGATGATCCGGCAATTTGGATAAATGAACAAGACGCTAAAAGCAGCTTAATTTTAGGCACAGATAAACGCCGCGGCTTGATGGTTTATGATCTTGCTGGCAACAAAGTGCAATCGCTTAATGTTGGGCGTTTAAATAATGTTGATGTACGCCAGCATCAGGATATAAACAACGAAACCCAGACTTGGATCACAGCCAGCAACCGCACGCTTAACAGTATTAGCGTGTTTACTGTCGATAGCGAGAACAAAGTAAACCATGTAACAGAAGTAGCCACAAACCTAGCCGAGATTTACGGTATGTGTATGTATTCGTCTGAATCTGGTCAATACGTATTTGTTAATGATAAATCAGGTTTGTTCCAACAATATAAACTCACCGGTGAGCAAGGTAACTTAAGCGGTGAACTGGTTAGAGAGTTTACCCTACCAAGCCAACCAGAAGGCTGTAGTGCCGATGATAAACTAGGCCAATTATTTGCCGGCGAAGAAGATCAAGGCATTTGGTATATCGGTGCAGAGCCAACTTCTGGCAACAAAGCGGTCATGCTACAAAGTGTAAATGAGCAACTTGTGGCAGATGTTGAAGGCATGGAAATTTATCACGCTGATGATGCTCGTTATTTAGTGGTATCAAGCCAAGGCGATAATAGCTATGTGCTTTATAAAATATCAGATAATACACAGCCTAGCCTAAGCTTTGCAGGTAAATTTAATGTGATTGCTAACCTAGATAAAGGCATTGACGGCGCAGGTGAAACAGACGGCTTAACCGTTACAGCTAAAGCTTTACCAGGCTATCCTGAAGGCATGCTTATAGTGCAAGACGGCTACAACCGTATGCCACTACAACCACAAAATTTTAAAATTATTGACTGGCGTGAAGTAAAAAAAGCGATTAAGTAAAAACCTACCATATTTAAACGTAATAAGGCTCTTACGAGCCTTTTTACTATGTGTATTTAAAATAAACCTAGTAAATTTAGAGTTATTAAAGCTATATACTACACTTTAAGCTCATAAATTAATTGAGATTATTATGCGTTTACTTCTTACATTGTTGCTCATTACTATAAGCGGATACGCTTTTGCTGAGGAAGAGGCAGCAGAATTGCCACCACTCAACCCTAAATACAATGCTGAGCATGCAATAGCACTGGTGAATAAAGGTTCAGGAATTTATGCGTTTAACTTACCCGGCTATAAATTACCGCACGATGTACAAGTGGTGTATAGGATTAAAAACCCCGATGTGGCTTTTTTAGATATTGTGCGCAACGCAGAGCTTATAACGCTAAAGTCCAAACCATTTAATATTCAACGCTTAATGCGCGGTGAAGAAATAACCATTACCGCAGATGTGTACGAAGGCAATTACAAAAAAGCAGGCAGCCTAATTTACACAAACAGAACAATAGAAATGAGTAAACAGCTATATGCTCGCCAATTAAAAGATTTAGCTAAACCTAGCCAGTGGCAAGAATACGACATGATAGACCTGGGTAGCACAGAGCGAATTTACATTCATAAAATTAGCCAAGCACCTAGTTTCAGCCACTTAATTTTTGTAGATTTAGTAAATGCCTGTATGCAAAAATTTAGAACCTCAACCCTCCTTCCTAGCCAGAATGAGTTAACGTATAAATTTATAAACTGCGGCACCCTAAAACCTTTATTTTACGAAGCAGAAAGTTTAAATAAATAGTTTCAAACATGAAAAAAGGCCCTTTCGAGCCTTTGGATTAACTTTGGAAATATAAAGTTTTAAAAATTATATCAGTGTAAGCAGTTGTGGCGCTGCGCTGTGGTAGTCAACGGCCATAGCTATACTGAGTGCTGTAATATTTATAATAGAAAAAGCAAACACTTGGCGTGCCCAGCTCGTTA
The DNA here is from genome assembly GCF_028599215.1 of Pseudoalteromonas sp. Angola-30. Lineage (NCBI taxonomy): Bacteria > Pseudomonadati > Pseudomonadota > Gammaproteobacteria > Alteromonadales > Pseudoalteromonadaceae > Pseudoalteromonas > Pseudoalteromonas sp. Angola-30. The sequence goes on along the minus strand of NZ_JAQREI010000003.1, from coordinate 58,306 downwards.
AATTAACATTACGGCGATAGCCACGCAGGGCCATAAGTAACCACCAAAAACTGGTAATACACGCCACTGCCATAAAGGCGGTGCCAGTGTAGCCACTTATTGGTAATAGCATGACGACTAAAGCGTACACTGCAATATAAAGTACAATATGGCGCTTCGCTTTATCAATCCCTTGCGCTACGGGTAATACGGGGATACCTGCGGCTTGGTAATCTTTAAAGCGAAAAATAGCAATGGCATATGAATGCGGCATTTGCCACAGACTAAACATAACTAATAGTATTAATGCACCTATATCGAACTGCCCGGTTACAGCGCAGTAACCTACAACAGGGGGCACTGCGCCAGAAAGGCTACCTACAAACGTGCCATAAACTGAGTTGCGCTTCATGTAAAGGCTATAAACCCCAACATAAATGACATAGCCAAACGCTGCAAAAAATACCGCGGCTTGTGTGGTGTAAGCAATGAGTAAACCAAACCCTACAACCCCCAATAAAAGCCCGTGATTCAGTGCAGCAAAGGCCGACATTTCGCCTGTTACTGTAACCCGCGTACGAGTACGTGCCATGGCTACATCTATGTCTCTATCAATTACATTGTTGATAGCACAGCCCGATGCAACCACAAGTGACAAACCAATAAGCGTAACAACCATTAGCCATGGGTCTATATCCCCGCGCGAGGCAAGTAAAAAACCGCCTGCAACGCTGATAAGGTTGCCCATAATAATGCCTGGCTTAGTCACTGATAAATAACGACGAAACATCTTCAACTCCTAGTACATCATCATTGCGTTAGATTCGTAAATTATCCAAACCGATAACCCAACAACCATGACGATAATTAGGGCACTGAATAAAAATGAGAAGGTACTTGCACGGCCATCTTCTGTCGTAAAATTAAGGTGTAGAAAGTATTTTAAGTGCACCCAAATTTGTACAATAGCTAAAGTAACAATGCTCCAAAGCGTAGTTACTTTTGAAAAGTCGCCTTCCATTACCATGTAAAACGGTATCGCGGTTAAAATTATTGATAGCACAAAGCCTATTAAGTACGTTTTAACACTGCCATGAGACTCATCATGGTGCTCGTTTTGCATTTGCTTTAACGCGTGCGCTTCGCTGTGGCTCATTACATTGCTCCCATTAAATAAACAACGGTAAATACACAAATCCAAACAATGTCTAAGAAGTGCCAAAATAGGCTTAGGCAGCTTAAGCGTGTCACTGTTTGTTTACCTAAGCCACGTTTAGCCACTTCTATCATCATAATACTCATCCAAATTAAACCCGCAGTTACGTGCAAACCATGTAAGCCTACTAACGAGAAGAATGAGGTTAAAAAGGCACTTTGTTGTGGACCATTGCCATGTACAATTAGGTGGTGAAACTCGTAAATTTCCATACCTATAAACACAGCACCTAAACAAAAGGTAATAAACAACCAGGTGAGTGTTAGTGCCTTTTTTTGCCCTTGTGCGGCAATCATGGCAAAGCCAAAAGTAATACTACTAATGAGTAGCGCCGCTGTTTCTACAGCAACAAAGTCGAGTTCAAAAATGTCTTTACCTGATACACCACCGGCTGTGTTCATAAACAGCACGGCGTAAGTGGCAAAAAACGAGGCAAATAATAGGCAATCGGTCATTAGGTATAACCAAAAGCCAAAGATTGTATCGCCAGAGGTATCGTGATGCTCATGTGCATGAGCATCGTGCGAAACTGAGTCTAAATGGGCAGTTTCTACATTCGCAGATAGTGTACTCACGCGCTTAGCTCCTTATTTCCACTAGAATTATACGCAGCTTCAATACGTGCGATTTCATCAGGTTGTATATAGTAATCAACATCGCTGGTGTAACAACGCTTGATAAATAAGGCAATTGCGCCAACAAAACCAACGGCAGCTAACCACCAGATATGCCAGATCATGGCAAAGCTAAATACAGTTAAGCTTGCTGCAATTAACACCCCAGATGCTGTGTTTTTAGGCATATGAATTGGGCTGTAGCTTGCTTTTGTTTGATACGCTTGGCCTTTTTCTTTCGCTTCGGTCCATGCATCAATGTCATCAACGTGAGGAATAGTGGCAAAGTTATACACTTGTGGAGGTGAGCTAGTTGCCCATTCTAGTGTATGGCCGTTCCACGGATCGCCGGTTGTATCATCAAGTGCTTCACGGTCTCTAAAGCTGACAAATAGCTGCACGACTTGGAAAATAATACCAAACATAATAATGACAGCACCGCCTGCTGCAATGTATAACCACATGTTCCAATCTGGGTTATTAGTGTGGTTTAAGCGACGTGTCATACCTAAGAAACCAAGTACATACAACGGCATAAACGCCACGAAGAAACCAACTATCCAACACCAGAAAGACGCTTTACCCCATTTTTCGCTAAGCTTAAAGCCCATTGCTTTAGGAAACCAAAATACAAAACCTGCAAGGTAGCCAAATACAGCGCCACCAATGATTGTGTTATGGAAATGCGCAATTAAGAATAAACTGTTATGCAACACGTAATCGGCACCCGGAATAGCCAGTAGTACGCCGGTCATACCGCCTACTGTAAAGGTAACCATAAAGCCTAATGTCCAAAGTACAGGAACGCTGATACGTAAACGGCCGCGGTAAATGGTAAACAACCAGTTGAATAGCTTAACGCCAGTTGGGACGGCAATAACCATGGTCATTACCCCAAAGAACGCATTAACGTTGGCGCTCGACCCCATGGTGAAAAAGTGGTGTAGCCAAACAATAAAACCTAAAATAGAGATTGCACCGCTGGCATACACCATCGATTTGTAACCAAATAAACGTTTACCGGCAAAGGTTGAGATAATTTCAGAAAAAATACCAAAAGCAGGCAGTACCAAAATATAAACCTCAGGGTGACCCCACGCCCAAAACAGGTTGATGTACATCATGGCGTTGCCGCCCGCTGCATTGGTAAAAAAGTGAAAATCAAGGTAACGGTCAAGCGTTAGCATGCCCAGCACAGCAGTTAAAATAGGGAAAGATGCTGCAATTAAAATATTTGCCCATGTACATGCCCATGTAAAAATTGGCATTTTCATTAGGGTCATACCTGGGGCACGCATTTTAAACACAGTCGCTAAAAAGTTTACTGCAGTTAAAAGCGTACCGAGTCCGGAAATTTGCAAGGCCCAAATATAATAATCAACCCCCACCCCAGGGCTAAAGGTCAGCTCTGAAAGCGGCGGATACGCCACCCAACCTGTTTTTGCAAACTCACCAAATACAAGCGACAAGTTAATTAAAATGGCACCGCTGGCAGTAAACCAAAAACTTAGGTTATTTAAAAATGGAAAAGCGACATCGCGTGCGCCAATTTGTAGTGGCAATACAATGTTCATTAGGCCAATCATAAATGGCATAGCCATAAATATGATCATGATAACGCCGTGCGCTGTAAATATTTGGTCGTAATGCTCAGGAGGCAAATAACCTGGTGCACCGCTAGTAGCAAGTGCTAACTGCGCACGCATCATAATGGCATCAGAAAAACCACGAAACAGCATTATTAATGCTAAAAAGATGTACATTACGCCTAAGCGTTTATGATCAACAGAGGTGATCCAGTCGTGCCAAAGCACGCCCCACTTTTTATATTTAGTAATAAGCCCGGCAATAATAAGCCCGGCAATCGCTATCACCGTCATGGTAACCATTATAATTGGCTCATGAAACGGAATTGCGTCGAGTGAAAGTTTACCTAAAAACGACATTATTATTCCTCGCCCTGGCTGTGAGATGAAGGCATTGCGTGTTCATTCATTTCATGGTGCTTTTTGCTCATTTGCCCATGATCGCTCATCGCTTGATGTTTTTTGTTCATATCGCCATGTGCCTGCATATACTTCATAACAATGGTATGAAATAGGCCGTCGTCGACCTTGCCATAATAGGCAACAGGATTGTTTTCACTGGCTTTTGCAAGTTCAACATAATTGGCATGCGTGAGGTTATTAGCATTGGCTTTAACGCTTGTTACCCACTTGTCAAAATCAGCTTGTGTTGAGGTGGCAATGGCATTGAACTTCATACCGGTAAAACCTGCGCCACTGTAATTAGCAGAAAAGCCTTTAAATGTGCCCGGCTCATTTGCGATTAAATGAAGCTTGGTTTCCATGCCTGCCATAGAATAAATTTGACTACCTAGCTGAGGAATAAAAAACGAGTTCATTGTGCTTTCTGAAGTGATTTTGTATTCCACCGGCACATTTGCCGGAAATACCAATTCATTTACCGTTGCAATACCTTGCTCTGGGTAAATAAATAGCCACTTCCAGTTTAATGAAACCACCTCTACAGTGAGGTGCTCGCCTTTACCTTCAATAGGTTTATAGGGGTCTAAGTCTTGGGTAGACTGCCAGGTAATAACACCTAAAATAATAACGATAACAATAGGAACAGCCCAAACAACGGCTTCAATCTTATTTGAATGAGCCCATTTTGGTGCATAAATTTCATGATCTTGTGTGTCTCGGTATTTCCATGCGAAATACAAAGTCATCACAATAACGGGGATTACTACGAGCAGCATAAGGACAGTAGCAATGATGATTAAGTTTTTCTCATCAATACCTATTTGGCCTTTTGGATCGAGTATCCCGCCTTTACAGCCTGACAACGCCAGCACCGTACTAGCTAAAGCAATATTACAAAGGTTACGAATTAACAAGGGAGTATCCTACAAACCTAGAGTTTTAATTTGCTGCTTTGAATAAAAATTAAGCAACGATTTTTCAATAAAAACCCAAGTTAACTAGAACTAAATTATAAAAATAAAGGGGACTGAACCCGCTGCAAGTGGATGCAAAAAAATACCTAGCAACAAACCCAGCTTCTAAACGCATTTATATAACGTAATAAAAGTTAACTTGGGTGAGTGTTGGTTGGCTGACGTGATTAAAACACGCGGCTACATTGCTAATGCAAACTTTAATTATTTACAGCAAGAAAAAATAATTAAAACCAGCAACAAGTGAAGCCTTACAGACAACCTGTAAAGCTAGGTGGAGCACGACAACCATGTGCAGCGGACACAGGTTGGTGTACTTTTGCCTCGCGAAAAGCGAAAGCGGCTTTACGAAGGATTATTCCAGCACGACGCGCTGGAAAAATATGGAACAATAACCAGCAAAGGCCAATGAGTAACTGACTAGATATGATCGGATGAGCTAAAAATTGCGTAATGTGCAGCAAAACAGGCTCAACAATAGAGCCATTGCTAAATAACGCTTCAAGCTGAAAGGCATCCTCTAATGCACCACTTAGCAGCATTACCGTATTAAACACTAATAATGTTATAGCAACACACATGCCCTTGCCCGCTTTATTCAAGCGTTCACACGTTTGCGGTTTGCCAGAAGCAACAGCCGTATTTGTATGATGCAAAGAAAGTGTGTTCAAAGACATTAACCTACTAAATGACTAATAACAAAATTAGAGTAATAAAGCGCGCAATGGAAAAATTAAAAAACATTGCTGCTGTAAGCCCTAAAACGAGGTGCTAAATACAATCAAACCGGCTAGCACACATTTACCTAGTGAGAATTGATCCGTATCAAATAAACTTTCAAAACTTACTGAAAGTTCGATGCTGAGTATAACAAAGACAGTTTTCGGTTCAACAAAAAATATAAAGTTTTGCGTTAAGCTTTCGCAGCTATTTTGTTAATAAAAAATAACATAATAAAAATAAAGACTTAGTTTATAAATATTTTATATTTAGGAAGCGTGAGGAGTAGAGATAAGGGGGATTAATGAAGTTAAAAATAAAGCCGCACAAACAAAAACAGCCCAAATTCAGTCACCACCGAACTTGAGCCGCCTTTCACACTGACAACATCTTCACACACATATAAAGATTCTTGGTTTACACTGCGTGGCAATTGTAGGGAATAAAAACAACTCAAAACCAGTCACCACCGACCTTGAGTTGCCTTTCACACTGACAACATCTTCACACACAATATAAAGATTTTTGGTTTACACTGCGTGGCAATTGTAGGAGATAAAAACAACTCAAAACCAGTCACCACCGACCTTGAGTTGCCTTTCACACTGACAACATCTTCACACACAATATAAAGATTTTTGGTTTACACTGCGTGGCAATTGTAGGGGAATAAAAACAACTCAAGCTAAGTCACCACCGAACTTGAGTTGCCTTTCACACTGACAACATCTTCACACACAATATAAAGATTCTTGGTTTACACTGCGTGGCAATTGTAGAGAATAAAAACAACTCAAGCTAAGTCACCACCGAACTTGAGCTGCCTTTCACACTGACAACATCTTCACACACAATATAAAGATTCTTTTAAGCGAGGCTAACTTTTATGCCTCAAGCTTATGACTAGAGCCTTGCTCTGTGTCTATGGTTAAACTTTAGAGTGTTAGCTCCAATTTGACAAACGAGAAAAATAAACCTAATAAGTGAAAAAAACTAAACTATAGACCTTGGTCTAATACATTAAGGTTGTGTTTAATTAAAAGAAGATATGAGCACTAAATATACAGGTACAAAAAAAGCGCCATAAGGCGCTTTTTATCATTAAGCTACTGCTTAAATAATTTGGTTTTCTTTCCAGGCTTGCTCTTTAGCCATACGCTTTTTACGCTTATCACATGGATCGTCACAATCACAGGCTTTATCAATACCTACCGAGCCTAATCCACCGCAACTACTTGCCATAGATTTTCTTTGCACGATCATACCAACAGCCATAGCTATCACGATTAAAATTAATAAACCAAATGTAAGAAGAAAAAGTGACATTGCTTAGCCCCTATTGATCAGCAATAAATTATGCTCAAACATTGTTGAGCGACCGCTAAATTATACACCCAAAACCCACATAGATGCGAGAGAAGTCTATTTCAAAAAATCGGTTGTAATATGCGTTTAGCACGAATAAAGCTTTAGCTAAACGCCATTATATTACAAATAAGGTTTAAATGCAGTGCTCGCGTAAGTCACAATGCCTTTGTCTGATTTAGCCATTAAGTACACAGGTATATCGTGCTTTTCAGCGTATGCTTTAGCATCGTCCATTCCCATAACCGTTAATGCGGTTGCTAAGCCATCTGCGGTCATTGCACTAGGATGTAATACAGTAACCGACACTAAGTCATGTTTGATTGGCATGCCTGTTACTGGGTCAATTAAATGAGTGTAAGTTTCGCCATCCATTTTATAAAAAATACGGTAGTCACCTGATGTTGCAATGCCATTCGTACCGGGCGCTAATACACGGTGAACTTTTCGCTCGCCTGGTGGCGCATCTGGCTGCTCTATCGCGATTTTCCAATCTTGGTTATTTGGCTTTTCACCGCCAATGCGCAGCTCCCCGCCTATTTCTACCATGTAGTTACTAATGTTTTGGCTTTCAAGTAATTGCGCTACTTTATCAATGCCATACCCTTTCGCTGTGGCCGAAAACGACAGCTCTAAACCATCAACTGTTTTAGCAAGGCCCTGCTCAGTAAGATTTAGTTTATCTACACCAATTTTTTCAATCATTGCAGCAAGTGCTTCATCACTTGGGCGCTTAGTTGGTTTTTTATCAGGTCCAAAGCCCCATAAATCTATTAACGGGCCCATCGTAACATCGAGCGTTTTGGTCGACTTACCTAAACGAATCGATTCACTCACCACAGCCCTAAAGTCTTCACTAATTGGCATAACTTGGTTGGCGGGTAATTTATTAAATGTGTTAATTTCGGAATCGGGGATATACGTAGACATAGACTGATTAACCGCTTTCAATTGCGTATCTATTTGCTGCTGTAATTTAGTGGCATCAACGCTTTTATCGTCGGCAAAGTATTTAATATGATAGGTGGTGCCCATCGTTTTGCCTTCTAAAAATACCTCCTGAGGTGTTTTATCAGCCCCACAGCCAGAGATAAATAGCATTATAGTTAATAAAAAAATACTGATAGCGCCTTGAGAACTGCTTACTCTGTTCATTAATTTAGCCCATGTAAAATAAAATAAAAAAAGCCCCGTAGCACAAAGTGCGACGAGGCCCGTATTTTAACCAAAACTAAGCTGTTTTGATATGGGTGTTAGCCACCGAAGTCATCTAGTAAGATGTTTTCGTCTTCTACACCTAGGTCTTTAAGCATGCCGATAACAGCCGCGTTCATCATTGGAGGACCACACATGTAGAACTCACAATCTTCTGGCGCTTCATGATCTTTCAAGTAGTTTTCATAAAGTACGTTATGGATAAAGCCTGTGTAACCTTCCCAGTTATCTTCTGGTTGTGGGTCAGACAATGCGGTATGCCATACAAAGTTATCGTTTTCAGCTGCTAAGCCGTCGAAATCTTCAACATAGAACATTTCACGCTCAGAACGCGCACCATACCAGAAACTAATCTTACGCTTAGAGTTTAAACGCTTAAGTTGGTCAAAGATATGTGAACGCATTGGTGCCATACCTGCACCACCACCTACGAATACCATTTCAGCGTCGGTGTCTTTAGCGAAGAACTCACCAAATGGACCTGAAATAGTTACCTTGTCGCCTGCTTTAAGTGACCAAATGTACGATGACATTTTACCACATGGTAGGCTTAGGTTTCTTGGCGGCGGCGTAGCAATACGCACGTTAAGCATAATAATGCCTTCTTCTTCTGGGTAGTTAGCCATTGAGTATGCACGAATTGTTTCGTCGTCTACTTTTGACTCCAGGTCGAAGAAACCAAAGTGATTCCAGTCGCCACGATACTCTTCAGGAATATCGAAATCTGCGTATTTAACATGGTGAGCAGGCGCTTCGATTTGGATGTAACCACCCGCACGGAAAGGCACTGATTCGCCATCTGGAATTTGTAGCTTAAGCTCTTTAATGAACGTTGCTTTGTTATCGTTAGAGATAACTTCACAATCCCATTTTTTAACACCGAAAATTGACTCTTCAAGTTCAATTTCCATGTCGTTTTTAACATTTACCTGACACGCTAAACGACAGCCTTCACGGGCTTCACCTTTAGAAATGTGATCAAGTTCTGTTGGTAAGATATCGCCACCACCTTCTTTAATGTGTACACGACACTGACCACAAGAGCCACCGCCACCACACGCAGATGATACGAAAATACCTGATTCAGATAGCGCGCCTAAAAGCTTGCTACCTGCTGATGTTTTAATGGCTTTGTCTGGATCGCCATTAATACCGATGATGATGTCACCGCTTGCAACTAACTTAGATTTAGCACCAATGATAACTAAAACTAGTAGTACAACGATAGCGATGAAAACACCAACGCCTAAGAAAATCTCATAACTCATGATTTATCCTCGCTACCTTTACAGTGAAATACCAGAGAATGACATAAAGCCAAGACCCATTAAACCAACAGTGATGAAGGTAATCCCTAAACCACGTAGGCCATCTGGCACGTCTGAATATTTCATTTTCTCACGGATACCTGCAAGTAATGTAATTGCAAGCGCCCAACCAACACCAGCGCCAACACCATAAACAACAGACTCGCCGAAGTTATAGTTACGCTCAACCATGAATGATACCGCACCAAAAATCGCACAGTTAACTGTGATTAATGGTAAGAAGATACCTAATGCGTTGTAAAGTGCAGGGAAAAACTTATCTAATGCCATTTCCAAAATTTGCACGAGTGCTGCAATAACACCAATGAACGTTAAGAAACGTAAAAAGCTAAGGTCTGCTTCAGGGTAACCAAGCCACTCTAATGCACCCGGTGCAAGTACGGCATGGTAAACCAAGTTATTTACTGGTACAGAAATGCCCAGTACCACAATAACGGCTACACCTAGGCCAATTGATGTAGTTACTTTTTTAGATACTGCTAAGAAAGTACACATACCTAGGAAGAAAGCTAAAGCTAAGTTTTCAATAAAAACCGCTTTTACAAATAAACTAATATAATGTTCCACTGCTTGCCCCTTACGCTTTAGCTTCTACTTGGTCTTTCTTATAAGTACGAAGTACCCATATGAATAAACCAATGATGAAGAATGCACTCGGTGGTAAAATCAATAGACCCATAGGTTGATACCAACCACCATCTTGTACTAATGGGATAATATCAACACCGAATAGTGTTCCCTTACCAAATAGCTCACGAATGAAACCAACAGTAAGTAATACCACTGAGTAGCCTAAGCCATTACCAATACCATCTAAAAATGACATAAGTGGCGGCGACTTCATTGCGTACGCTTCAGCACGACCCATTACAATACAGTTAGTAATGATTAGGCCAACGAATACAGAAAGCTCTTTCGCCGTAGCGTAAGAGAATGCTTGTAATACTTGGTCTACAACAATTACTAGTGAAGCAATTATCGTCATCTGTACGATAATACGTACTGATGAAGGTATGTGGTTACGAATGCTTGAAATGAACAAGCTAGAAAACGCCGTTACTAATGTCAAAGCAATTGACATGATTAAGGCATTTTTTAAGCTAGACGTTACCGCCAGAGCAGAACAAATACCTAGTACTTGTAATGCGATTGGGTTGTTAGCTAAAACCGGACCAAATAGGACCGACTTCATTTCTTTAGTATCAGCCATTATTTCAACGCTCCTTCACGTACCTTCGCAAGGAAAGGACCAAAGCCGTTTTCACCAGTCCAAAAGTCAACTGTGTGATCAACACCATTAGAAGTTAGTGTAGCACCTGATAAACCATCAATTTGATGTTCGTTGCTAGCACCGCTTTTCATAATGTTAATAGGTAACTCTTTACCTTGCCATTTAGCTGTCCATTGTGGGTTTTGAATTTCGCCACCCAGGCCTGGTGTTTCGCTATGCTTGTAAAAGTTGATGTTTTTAACTGTTTCGCCATCGCTTTCAAGCGCTAAGAAACCATACATTACACCCCAAAGGCCGTAACCTTGGATAGGTAAAATGATTGCATCTGTAGAACCATCTTCTTTTTTAGAGATGTAAACAGGTGAGTTTTTAGTCATACGCTGAATACCAGCGATGTCCTTAATCCCTTCTGCTTTAAGTGCAAAACTTCTTTGTTGGTCGAATTTCGATTTTTCGAAATCAAATGAGTTTGGATCAGCATCTTCAACAAATTCGCCAGTGTCCATATCAACAACACGTGCTTCGATTTTGCCATCGAATGTGTCAGATACAGAGTTTGCAATTTCAATATCAGCTGCTGCTAAGATATTACGTTGAATATCTTGAGTTTTATTAGCTTGCTGTAAAGGACGAAGCTGTACAGAAGCAAACGATACAATAATTGCACACACTAAACATAGTGCCACAACAACCGTTAACGTTTTGCCGATTGATTCGTTATTACTAGACATTACGTGCCAACCTCCGCTTGATATTAGCTTGCACTACAAAGTGATCGAACAGTGGAGCAAATAAGTTAGCAAATAAGATTGCTAGCATCATGCCTTCTGGGAAAGCAGGGTTTACTACACGGATCATAACTACCATAAAGCCAATAAGCGCGCCGTATGCGAACTTACCTTTATCGGTAAATGCAGCTGATACAGGGTCAGTAGCCATAAAGAACATACCAAACGCAAAACCACCCAGTACTAAATGCCAATGCCAAGGCATTGCAAATACAGGGTTGCTCTCAGAGCCAACCGCATTTAATAAGAATGCAGTTGCCACCATACCTAGGAATACACCTAGTACAATGCGCCAAGAAGCGATGCGAACGTAAATTAAGAATAAGCCACCAATAAGCACAGCAAGAGTAGATGTCTCACCTACAGAACCTTGAATGAAACCGTAAAACGCATTCCACCATAGCTCCATGTTGCTGTAATCAAGAGTGCCTACAAACGCTTGACCTAGCATAGTTGCACCAGAGAACGAGTCTACTGCAGTCCATACTGTGTCACCTGAAATTTGTGCAGGGTATGCGAAGAATAAGAACGCACGGCCCGCTAATGCAGGGTTTAAGAAGTTACGGCCTGTACCACCAAAGATTTCTTTAGCAATAACAACACCAAACGTAATACCTAGCGCCACTTGCCATAAAGGAATAGTCGCAGGCAAAATAAGTGCAAATAATACAGAGGTTACGAAGAAACCTTCGTTAACTTCATGCTTACGCACAGAAGCAAATAGTACTTCCCAAAAACCACCTACTGCAAAAGTAACGGCGTATATTGGTAAGAAGAAACATGCCCCGTAGAACATTTTAGCGCCCCAGCCCGACTCAGCGGTTAATTCACCACCAACTAACTGGAACAAGCCAACCTGCCAAGAGTTTGCTAGTTCAAAACCTTGTGCTAAAGCACCTGCGGCCTGATGACCGATGTTGAACATACCAAAAAACATAGCTGGGAACGTCGCCATCCACACTAAAATCATCATGCGTTTTAGGTCGATATTATCGCGAACGTGAGTTGCGCCTTTATTTACATAACCTGGCGTGTAAAAAATAGTCGCGGCTGCTTCATACAGGGCGTACCATTTTTCGTGTTTACCACCTGGTTCAAAATGCGGCTCAATGTCTTCTAAAAATTTCTTTAAACCCATCTCTTAGCCTTCCTTCTCGATCGTTGTTAAGCAATCGCGTAGGATAGAACCATACTCGTATTTGCCCGGACAAACGAAGGTACATAACGCTAAATCTTCTTCATCAAGTTCAAGCGCGCCTAATGAAATTGCACTGTCTAAGTCACGTGAAATTAAGTCACGTAATAATAGAGTTGGCAAAATATCTAACGGCATTACGCGCTCGTAGCTACCAATTGGTACCATGGCACGTTTTGAACCACCTGTAGACGTTGTCATTTTAAATAAACGACTCGGTGCAAGGTGAGAAAGGAATGTACGCGTTACAGAGAATTTATCACTACCTGGTGCAATCCAACCAAACAGCTCTTTTTCGCGACCTTCAAGTAAAACAGATACTTGAACGTGGTAGCGACCTAAGAATGCATGAGGACCTGAAGAAATAGCGCCAGATAAAACAGAACCAGAAATAACACGGTTATCACCGTCTTCTAATTCGCCTGCCACTAAATCATCTAATGAAGCACCTAGTTGTGTTTTCACTAAACGAGGGTTTTTAACGCGAGGACCTGCAAGCGAAATAACACGGTCTGTGTTGATTTCACCAGTAAGGAATAAGTGACCATACGCGATAACGTCTTGGTAACCAATATGCCAAACTTGTTTATTAACAGATACTGCATCAAGGTGATGAATATGAGTACCAACTAAGCCTGCTGGATGCACGCCACCGAACTCATGTACTTCTACTTGAGCGATAGACGAGCTAGGAACTTGACTGCCAGCTTGCTTACATACAAATACTTTGCCATCGGTCAAACGCGAAACAACAGCAAGACCCGCTTCAAATGCAGCTGCATTTTCGGCAATAATTACTGCAGGATCTGCAGCAAGAGGGTTTGTGTCGATAGCGGTTACAAATATAGAGCTAGGATTTGCATCCAGCGCAGCTATTTTGCTAAATGGGCGAGCACGAAGTGCTGTCCATTGACCTGACTGAACAAGTACTTCTTTGGCTTTTTCACGCGATAAGCTTGCAAGCTCATCTGCATTGAAAGAGTCAAAGGTGATTTGCTCACTGCCGTTTACTTCAATAACAACAGATTGCAGCACACGTTTAGCACCACGATTAATTTCTTTTACTGTACCAGAAGCTGGTGCAGTAAATAGGACGCCTGGGTTCTTTTTGTCTTCAAAAAGTACCTGGCCTTTTTTGACTTGGTCATCCACACGAACATGCATGGTTGGACGCATACCGATAAACTCTTCACCTAGCACAGCTACACGTTTGATGGCAGAACCATCATGAATAACTTGCTGAGGCGCGCCCTCTATGGGTAAATCCAGACCTTTTTTTATGTTGATCATACGCACTTGCATTAATTAACGGAAAGAAACTGAAAAATCGTATCAACCACGTCGCCACTTGAGTTATCCAAGATATATCAAGGTACAAAAGAACAACTTGCTAGGAATATCAAACAAGCAACGCAGTAAAACTCCTCACATATTGCTTCGATTTTAACATCATTATGTACGACTATGCGAGTGTATTTATGAAAATTATACGACAGAAACGCTTATTTAGTTTTGTTAAGTGTTTTAAATAAAAATCAAGGTAGACCAAAGTGGTAGCCTAAGCACCTAACTGCCACAAAATATCTAAAACACTAAAAGCAAAAAAGCCGCAATAAGCGACTTTTTATAATTACAAAGTATGATTAGTCAATCATGTTTGCAATTGGCTTCACTGCATCTACATCTTGCTCATAGTCAACAGCGTCAATGCCAAAACCAAATAAACGTAAAAATTCGTTATGGTAGCCTACATAATCGGTTAGCTCATCAATTGAGCTCGTATCTACTTTATCCCAAACAGCTTGCACACGTGCTTGTACATCGTCCTCTAGCTCTTTGTAGTTTTGGAATAAGTGACCGCCCTCGTCAAAGCGTGGGTTTTCACCGTATAGGTTTTCGCTAAATAAAGCATGAATTTGCTCAATAGTGCCTTCATAAGTGCCATCGGCTTTCATTACTTTAAATAAAGCAGAGATATATAGCGGCATAATAGGAATAGCAGAGCTTGCCTGCGTAACAACAGCATTTAACGACGACACATAGGCTTGACCATTTAAATCTTTTGTCGATTCTTTAATTGCGGCAGTTGCTCGGTCTAAATCTTCTTTTGCTTTACCTATCGTTGCGTGCCCGTAGATTGGCCACGTTAACTCTTTACCTATATAAGTATAAGCCGTGGTTTTAAAGTTATCGGCTAGTACGTCTGCTTCTTTTAATGCATCAATCCACATTTCCCAATCTTCACCGCCCATCACTTTAATGGTGTTGTCGATGTCATCTTGGCTTGCGGCTTCTACTGTTACTTCGTCAATTTCGCGCTTTGACGTATTTAAATTTTTTGTAGTTACAGCACTGCCAATAGGTTTAAGTGTAGATGAATACACCTCACCTGTATTTGGATCGGTACGACGAGGCGATGCTAAGCTGTAAATAATACAGTCTACTTTGCCTAAATCTGCTTTGATTGTCTCGATTGCTTTTTGCTTAATTTCGTTAGAAAACGCATCGCCATTAATATTTTTTGACCAAAGCCCAGCTTCATCTGCAGCGTCTTGAAATGCTGCTGTATTGTACCAACCAGCAGAACCTGTTTTACGCTCTGTACCTTCTTTTTCAAAGAAAATACCCAGTGTTTTAGCCCCACCGCCAAATGCAGCCGTAATACGAGACGCTAAGCCGTAGCCAGTAGATGCACCAATTACGAGTACATTTTTAGGCGCATCTTTTAATTCGCCTTGTTGTTTTACATAGTTAATTTGCTCTTGAACATGCTCTGCACATCCTACAGGGTGTGCGTTAGTACAAATAAATCCACGAATTTTAGGCTTAATGACCATTGATCATCCTATATCTTTTACAATAAAAATTAGCGCTAGTTTAAAGGCTAATACTAAAAACACTGATCTGATCAGTTAAACCTGATCAAATACCCCTATTTATATTGGCTAACGTACATTGTGGTTAATTTAGCTTTGAGCCGCCCATACAATTTGGAGAGTCAGGTGCTTCGCCACCTTGCTCTGAAAATTCATCTGGCGTGTACGTATGAATCGCTAAGGCATGAATATGATTTGCTAGCTCATCTTTTAGTACTTCGTTAATTTGGCGGTGGCGCTGTAATAATCGTTTACCCGCAAATTCTTCGCTTACCACAATTACTTTAAAATGCGACTCAGTACCGGCGCTGTGCATATGGCTTTCGTTAATTACGTTTAAATGCTTACAGGCAATCGCGCTACTAAGCTTGTCTTGAATTTGTTGTTGCATTGACATTAAAACACCATATTTAGTCACTGATTTGTGCAGCTACTATAACAAGTTAATTTAACTAACTAAATTGCTTTTGTTTAATGTGCTCAATAAAGCGGTACGTTAAGCTGATCCGTGGGTGAGCAAGCGTTGTTTGTTTGGGGATTGCGTGCTGGTAGTCGCGCTGACTATGCCCACTCATCACTAAACAACTACCGCTTTGTAATTTTAAGTCGGTGACTTTATTCGTGGCTTTTTGCTTTAATTTAAGTACGCGCTCAGCACCAAGTGATATACATACAATGGTAGGCTCAGGGCCTAGCTCTATTTCATCATCACTGTGCCAGCCCATGGTGTCGTTACCATCACGGTAATAATTGACTAATAACGAATTAAGCGGCTTATTTAAATGTCGCTCTAAACGTTTTCGCATTGCTAAAAGCACCTCATCCCACGGCTCTACTATTTGTTTACTGTGTGAGTAACCATATTCAATATTTAAGTCGCTCATAAAACATTGCAAACGTGGAATGGGCCCTGTTCTGCCATACACAGTAACATTAGGCTGCTGCCAATTAAGATTTTTTTGTAAATAATAAAATAAATCGAGGCTTTTTTGCGCACTAAGCGCCTTACTTTGATAAGAAAAGCCGTTTGGTAACTGTTGGGGGTTGGCGTTTTGCCGTTGCATGTTAGAATTTACCTACATTAGATTACTGATCAACAAACCATTATGACGACGCAAGCCCAGCTAGGCGATAAAACATTTACTCTTGAACGTTTCCCTTTGGATCAAAAAAACCGCAGTTTACAAGCGTGGGATTCGGCCGACGAGTACCTTATCAATTATGTTAACGAACATCACCCTGATTGTCGCTCATTACTAATTTTAAACGACGCGTTTGGTGCCCTTGCCTGTTATTTTAGTGAATTAACGGTTTGTTCAGTTAACGATTCTTATATTAGCCACCAAGCTGCAGCCTATAATTTAAAAGAAAATAAACTATCAACAGCCCAATTTACACAGTTAGATAGCTTATCTGCGCTGCCTGAAGAGGTTGATTTAGTACTTATAAAAATACCGCGTAACGTCGGGTTTTTACAGTTTCAATTAAGCGAGTTGAGTGAAGTACTTGCCCCTGGCACACCGGTTATTGCCGCGGGTAAAACAAAGGAAATTCATAACTCAACTATAAAAGCGTTTGAGCAATTTATTGGCGAGACCAAAACAAGTTTGGCCGTTAAAAAGTCGCGTTTAATATTAAGTACAGCTAAAGGCGGTTATAAAGAAGCTAACTTCCCGGTAAGTTGGCAGCTTGAAGGCACTGATTTTAATATAACGAACCATGCCAATGTGTTTTCGCGCGATTCGTTAGATATAGGTGCACGGTTCTTTTTTAATTACTTGCCGCAAACCTCAAAAGCAAAAAGTATTATCGACTTAGGTTGTGGTAATGGTGTGGTGGGTTTAATGACGTTATCACGCTGTCCAAATGCGTCGGTAACCTTTGTTGATGAGTCGTACATGGCGGTCGAATCTGCACGTTTAAATGTAGAACTTAACCAAGCAAATAAATTTGATGATTGCCAATTTATAGAAAACGATTGTTTAACCGGCTTTGCAAGAGACAGTGTGGATATGGTGTTGTGTAACCCTCCATTTCACCAAGCCCAAGCTGTTACCGACCACATTGCGTGGCAAATGTTTAAACAAGCAAAAGATACATTAAAAGAAGGTGGCGAGCTGCGTATTATAGGTAATCGTCATTTAGATTATCACGATAAATTAAATCGTATGTTTGGTAACTGTAAGCTATTAGGTTCAAACAAAAAGTTTGTAGTGCTCAGCGCAACTAAAAATAGTGGGATGCTATAAAATGAAATTAACTAAATTTATTTTAGCCTGTTGCTCCATGCTGGTGTTTAGCGCATGCAGTAACCAGCCAAACCAAGTGATATTAAACCCGGTTTATAAAAGTGGCCAAATTAGCGTTATTTCAGCCAGTTTAAGTACCAGCGTTATTGATTTACGTGGTGATAGCGCCACCCTTAAGCTTGTTGAGTCGGGTAAAACCAAAACCTTTGCCAGCCAAGATATTGTAACCTCTGTTAAAAGCGTATTAGATAGCGCGCTAAACCGTAACGGAGCAAGTATTTCTAACCTAGCAACAACCCGCTTTGAACTGGACATTCATGCCTTGCAAGCAAAGGTGACTGAAAAGCTCATGAGCCATACCAGCGAAGCGCACATTGAGCTAGGCGTACGTGTTATTCGCTCTACCAGCAATTTTAGTAAAGTGTATCGTGGCAGTGCTAATTTAGAAGGGCCGCTGAGCCATGATCGCGCCAAAATTGAAGGTCAACTCAATAAGTTGACGGAACAAATTATAACCCGCATTGTATCGGACCCAGAATTAATTGAATTTTTAGAAGGTTAACAATGAAACGATTTTTAATCTGCTTAAGCCTACTATTTAGTGTAAGCACCTTTGCCGCGCAAGAAGGCCGTTTTGTTCAAAAAGACAATATTTTCCCGCGTGTAGAAATAGTCACGTCATTGGGTAGCATTGTGGTTGAGCTAGACCGCTCAAAAGCCCCTATTACGGTAAATAACTTTTTAACCTACGTAATGGATAAAAGTTACCAAGGCAGTATATTCCACCGTGTAGAACGTGATGTTGAAAACGACCGTGACTTTGTAATACAAGGCGGTGGCTACGATAAAGACCTTGATGGCTTACACGAAAACGACCCTATATTTAACGAAAGTGGCAACGGTTTAAAAAATGATATGTACAGCATCGCTATGGCGTATCAAGACCGTGAACCGCATTCAGGAACTCGCCAGTTCTTTTTTAATATGGATGATAACGATCATTTAAACCCAGGTAGAGATTGGGGCTTTGCCGTGTTTGGCAATGTAATGGATGGTTACGACACGCTAGATAAAATTATGGCTGTTGAAACCGGCTTTAATGAAAAAATTGGCTACGACTTTGTACCAAAAACGCCCGTTGTTATTTTAAATATTAAAGTACTTGAGCAAACCCCATTATAAATCACTGAGGTGCAACTAAGTTGCACCCAACGCCAATGAAGGCCCTATGAGCAAAACCCTCTCAGTAAGCGAATATTTCTCGTATTTTAAAGATAAACGTTTAATCAATATTTTTATATTTGGTATGAGCAGTGGTTTTCCATGGGTACTGATTGGCTCTGTGATGTCGGCTTGGCTAAAAGACGAAGGCCTAAGCCGCAGTATGATTGGCTTATTTGGTATTGTATTTGGCGCATACAGCATTAATTTTATGTGGTCGCCGCTTATTGATAGAACCAAACTGCCGTTATTGTACAAATGGTTCGGGCAACGTCGCAGCTGGATTTTATTTTGCCAAAGCTTTATGTTTATTGGCACCCTGCTTTTAGCGGGGCTTGATTTAAAAGCAAACTTAGCGATTGCCGCTGGCTTGTGTTTACTCATCGCAGTCGCCTCTGCCACACAAGACATAGCAATTGATGCTTTTAGAATAGACACGTTAAGCGAAAACGAATCTCATAAAGCCACTGCAGCTGCTGCTATGGCCACATCGGGTTGGTGGACAGGTTACGCATTACTGGGTGCTATTCCTTTTTACTTGGCCGATATCCCCTCTTTAGATTGGCCACAAGTGTATTACTTTTTAGCCGCTGTTATGTTGATACTAATGAGCGGCGTGTTATTTGCCAAAGAGCCTAAATCAAACCGAGAAGCTGTTCACGCAGAGCTTGAGCGCGTATACCTTGAAAAACTAGCCAGCATTAAGCAAACGCCCTTTACTAAAGTGATTGCTTGGCTTGGCGTTACAGTGGTTGATCCCTTTAAAACCTTTTTTGCTAAAAATGGGGTTAAAACAGCCCTTGCCTTATTAGCATTTATTTTCTTATTTAAAATAGGCGAAGCTTTTTTAGGGCGTATGTCGATTGTTTTTTATAAAGAAATAGGCTTTAGCAACAGCGACATAGCTACTTTTTCAAAAGTAGGCACTGCAGTACTCACCATTGCTTTTACCTTTGTGGGCAGCTTGTTCAATCAAAAGTACGGCATTGTAAAAGGGCTATTTATAAGTGGCGTTGCTATGGCGGGGTCTAATTTAGCATTTTCGGCTATTGCGCTGGTTGGCCCTAATTTAGGCTTATACGCTTTTGCTATTGTAATTGATGGCTTTACTCAGGCTTGGTCGTTAGTGGCTATGGTGGCATTTATATCGATGTTATGTGACCGGGCATTTAGTGCAACACATTATGCATTACTGGCTTCGCTTGGGAATTTAGGGCGTACATTGCTTTCAAGTTACAGTGGTGTGGTTATTGATGATTGGCTAATGGGAAATTGGGCATTATTTTTTGTGTTAACGGCATTAATGGTAATACCTTCGCTGGTGTTTTTATATTGGATTAGGCATAAGCTCTATCAGTTAGAGCAAAATTACCATAAAAATATGTAATGCATCCCTGCATTAACGTGATTTGCTTAGGCCGTTCAAGTGCCCCTTATAACACCCTAAGCAAAACAATATTAATCCGCTTTAATTAAGCCTAGCGCTTCATGCGGATCAACTTCAAGTGCATTACAGTAACGTACAAACTCAATAACATCTAAGCGGCGTTCTTGATTTTCAATCTTACCGATAAATGAGTGAGGTGTTCCTAGCACTTGTGCCAGGCTACGCATTGTATGACCCTTTTCATGGCGTTTTGTTTTAAGCCATTTAGTTAGCTTTTCGTTTTCTTCAGAAGAAACAGTCTTGCCCATCATTTTACATCTCCTACTAGATGATATGACATACCCGTCAAAGCAGTAGTCACACAATGATTGGAGGCATATAAGCAGATACCCACTACATTATTCAATAGCAAGCTATTGCTTAAATAAGCAAAGGTATTGCTACTTATTCAACCTACCAATCTATTCAGTGCTAACCCGCAAAAATAGGATATAGGTTTATTTTTATTAAGAGTGAAATTTTGCCCGTCTCACTCTTGGATACATTATATACTATTAACAGTTCGGTTAAATAATTAATTACATAGTTTGCATAAATTTACCCAACCACTAACCTTTACTTATGCTGAATATTTAAGTTAACGTACCAAAAATATTAAGTTTTTTCCTAAAAAATTAATTGTAAGATAAAAGCACTTTGTTACAAATTAACGTGCAAATAACCTTGCTGTATTGATGTTTAAACAACAGTAAGGGTAAAAAAGTTCCCATAAATAACGTTTTTCCCTAACTGAGGGACTAAAGAGGAAGTATGTTTAGAGTCTTATTTTTGTTGCCTATTTTACTATGCTTTTTATGGTTTTTGTTTTTACGTCACTACGGAGTACCCATTAAACAAGGTAAAAAAGGCTTTTTATACATACTTGCCTTTTCTGCTTTTGTATTAGGCTTTTTTGTATTAATAATGCAGTTTACCCATTACAGCCCAATTGAATTTTAGGCATTAAAAAAGCCGCTAACGCGGCTTTAATAGCTAAGCGTAAATTGCTTAAACGCTAAAACTTGCACCACACCCACAGGTAGTCGTTGCATTAGGATTAGATACAAAAAAGCGTGCGCCTTCTAACCCTTCTGTGTAATCCACTTCGCCATCAACTAAGTACTGAATACTCATTGGGTCAATAACCAGGGTTACACCATTTTTAACTATTTCTAAATCGCCAGGATTTGCTTTTTCATCAAAAGTAAAACCATATTGAAAACCAGAACAACCACCACCTGTTACGTAAACACGCAGTTTTAAATCTGGATTTTCTTCTTCGTCGATTAACTGTTTAACACGAACAGCAGCTGCATCGCTGAACTTTATTGGTAATTCTTCAGACATTTTAAAACCCTCAATATCGCAATGCCGTGATTATCTAATACCCGAGTGTTTTAATCAAGTATAGTCAAACATCTCTTGTGCTATCTTAGGCTTTTAACTATTGCTTTAGCCGATACGATAGCAAAATGTGTTTTCAGTGATTGCTGTAATATTTGTTAATATAAGTGTTTAAAATTGCAAAATCACAAGGACTTACCTGCACACTTTTGTTAAACTGCTCGCTGAAAAAATGTGGCGGAGAATACAGCATGTGGCTTGAGCAACTCAGGCGTCGATTAGCAAAACCAAAAACCTCTGTGCAATTATGCTTATTAGGCGTAAGTGCTGGTTTAATTGCTGCATTTTTTATTATTTTATTTCGCTTAACGATTCTGTTTTTTCAAAGCTTATTTTTAGACACTCCCGATAATTTTACTACTATCCCCACTCTTGAACGGGTTTTAATGCCGTTAATTGCTGCCCTACTGATTGCGACATTTGCTGCATTTACTGGCTTTAAGCACTACCGATTAGGCATTCCTTTTGTTATTCATCGCATTAAACGCCACTACGGGCAAATGCCGCTTTACAACACTGTAAATCAATTTGTTGGTGGTGCACTGGCACTTATTAGTGGTTTTTCGGTTGGCCGCGAAGGGCCATCTGTTCATATGGGCGCCACTGGCGCAAGTATATTAGCCGATAAGCTTCATTTACCGCATAACGCCATGCGTACATTAAGTGGCTGTGGTGTCGCCGCGGGTATTGCGGCCTCGTTTAATACCCCTCTGGCTGCGGTTATTTTTGTAATGGAAGTGGTGCTACGTGAGTACAAAGTGCATATTTTTGTACCAATTATGCTTGCCGCACTAACTGGTGCATTAGCAACCCAATTTGTGTTTGGTGAAGGCTCAGAGCTTGCACTTATTAGCATTACGCCATTGAGTGGTTGGCATTACCCATATTTAATTTTATGTGGCATGGCCTTAGGGGCAATTGCCTATAGCTTTAATCAAAATTTAATGCTGATCATAAAAACATTTAAACCTTTAAGCATGTTTCCTCGTTTACTCATTGCTGGTTGTATCGCGAGTATTATTGCCTATGCAGTGCCCCAAGCGATGGGTTCGGGTATGAGTGCGATTACTATTGCGGTTGAATCGCCTGAAAACGCGCAGCTACTTACCACTATTTTAATAGCTAAACTGCTGGCGACCTTGTTTGCCATTGGCCTAGGAATACCGGGCGGCTTAATAGGCCCCGTTATTGGGCTAGGTGTATTAACAGGTACTTTAATGGCCTTTTTTGCCCAATTTATAAGCCCAGGTGCTGACATTGCAGGCACTTACGGCGTATTAGGAATGGCAGGGTTACTCGCGGCTACATTACATGCGCCGTTAGCAGCATTAACAACTGTGATGGAGCTTACGTCCTCGCCAGAGATTATTGTACCGGCCATGTTAGTGATAACAACCGCCTATGTAACGGCGCTGCAAGTATTTGGCAATCGGTCTATATTTTTGCAACAGCTTGATTTTCAGGGGCTACCCTATCATGTATCGCCCGCAACGGAGGCGCTACAAAAAGTGGGCATAATGGATGATATGGATGAGGACTTTAAACTGCTTTATTCAGACGATAAAGAGCAAATTAAAAACACCTTAGACGCCATGGACAGCCAAACCCCTTTAATAGTTTACGATGAAGAAAACGGCTATCGCCTAGCAGAGTATGACCTTACCCTGATGTCGGGCGAAAACATAAATATAAACTACATTAGTTTACAAGGCATTAGCAGCCAGTCGACCTTAGCTGATGCCTTTGATATTTTAAAAGATAAACGCAGCGGCGCCCTGTATGTATACAACTTGCTAGATGATCAGCAAATAATGGGGCTATTACGCTGGGATCAAATAAATAATATTTTAACTATTCGTAACAGCCTACTTTAGGATTCTTATGAGCGCTTTACTAATTTATAAAACACTGCACATTTTTTTTATGATTGCTTGGTTTGCCGGTATTTTTTATTTACCTCGGTTATTTGTATACCACGCAATGAGCGAAGAAAAAGCCTGTAACTCTATGCTTAAAGTAATGGAACGCCGGCTACTCTTTTTTGTTACCCCGTTTGCTATTTTAACGGCCGTTTTTGGTGTACTCACTATTGTAGAATATGGCCGTGAGTGGTTTAGATACAGCATGTGGCTGCACTACAAACTGGTACTGGTCATTATTTTATATCTATACCACGGCTACTGCTTTAAATTACTGAGCGACTTTAAACACGACAGAAATACCAAAACGGACCGTTTTTATCGTATTTTTAATGAGCTCCCAGTTATTGCGCTGCTAATTATTGTTGCGCTTGCGGTAATAAAACCTAATTTATAAGCTGTGTAGCGCATGTTAAACTGCGCTGCAATTTACAATACTTGCTATAACACGCGCGATTGCGTGCCCCATTCTTATGGATTATCGCGCCCCTTTGATTGATTAGGAATAACCCCATGTTAAGTTTCCAAGGTGAACATATACTGTCGGTAAATCAACTCGACAGAGACTGCATTGAGCGTATTTTTGCAGTAGCGAAAAAAATGGAGCCTTATGCTAAAAAACAAAAGCAAACAACAGTGCTAGAAGGCGCTATTTTAGCTAATTTGTTTTTTGAACCAAGCACGCGTACGCGTGTAAGCTTTGGTACTGCCTTTAATTTATTAGGCGGTGGCGTGCGCGAAACAACCGGCATGCAAAGCTCAGCCCTTGCTAAAGGCGAATCGCTTTACGACACTGCGCGCGTTATTTCAGCGTACGCTGATGCTGTCGCTATGCGCCATCCTGATGCAGGCTCGGTAAGCGAATTTGCAGACGGTTGTACCGTACCGGTAATTAACGGCGGTGATGGCCCAAACGAGCACCCTACTCAAGCACTACTTGACTTGCTTACTATTGAACGTGAACTCAACCGATTTGATCAAAACATTGATGGCATGCATATCGCCTTAGTTGGCGATTTAAAATATGGCCGCACAGTACATTCATTATCTAAATTATTGTGCCATTACAAAAACGTAAAATTTTCGATGGTAGCGCCCGATGGCCTACAAATGCCAACGAGTATTTTAGATGCGGTAGAAAATGCAGGCCATAAAATACAATTAGTAAACAAAATGGAAGGGAACTTAGCAGCCGATATTGTGTACCAAACACGTATTCAAGAAGAGCGCTTCCCTTCACAAGAAGAAGCCAATAAATACCGTGGCGGCTTTAGAATTAGCCAATCAATTTATAACGCGCACTGTAAGCCAAACTCCGTGCTTATGCACCCGCTACCACGCGATAGCCGTTTAGAAGCTAATGAGCTTGATAACGACTTAAACAGTAACGACAATTTAGCTATATTCCGCCAAGTACAAAATGGCGTGTTAATTCGTATGGCACTGTTTGCTTTAACCCTCGGCGTAGAAAACAAAGTCGAGCAATATGAAGTAGACGTACCTTGGTTTAGCCGCAAACGCGACAGCTAAACACTTTTACCAAGCGACAACTAATAGGATTTTTCATGACAATTAGCCAAGATTTATTTAATCGTGCACAAACTTCAATTCCTGGTGGCGTAAATTCACCTGTACGTGCATTTAACGGTGTAGGTGGTACGCCACTATTTATTACCAAAGCCGAGGGTGCCTTTACCTTTGACGCTGATGGCAACCGTTATATTGATTACGTAGGTTCGTGGGGTCCGATGATCATGGGCCATAACCACCCAGCTATAAAGCAAGCTGTTCACGAAGCGGTAGAAAACGGTTTAAGTTATGGGGCGCCCACTGAAGCCGAAATTTTAATGGCCGAAAAAGTAAAAGCGCTTGTACCCTCAATCGAAAAAGTACGTATGGTAAGCTCGGGTACCGAAGCAACAATGAGCGCCATTCGCTTAGCCCGTGGCTATACAGGGCGAGATAAAATCCTTAAGTTTGAAGGTTGTTACCACGGCCATGCCGACTCATTATTAGTAAAAGCAGGCTCTGGCGCATTAACCATGGGTGTGCCAAATTCACCTGGTATCCCTGAGGATTTTGCAAAGCACACACTTACCGTATCGTTTAATAACCTTGATGAAGTAAAAGCTGTATTTGAAAAATACGCAGACGACATTGCCTGTATCATCGTTGAGCCAGTAGCGGGTAACATGAACTGTATTCCTCCTGTAGAAGGTTTTTTAGAAGGCTTGCGTGCAGTATGTGATGAGTACAAATCGGTGCTTATTTTTGACGAAGTAATGACCGGCTTTCGTGTTGCTTTAGGTGGCGCTCAGGCGTATTACAACATAAAACCTGACTTAACATGTTTAGGTAAAGTCATTGGTGGCGGCATGCCTGTTGGTGCCTTTGGCGGCAAAACCGAAATTATGGATTACATTGCGCCAGTAGGGCCGGTTTACCAAGCCGGTACACTTTCTGGTAACCCTATTGCAATGGCTGCGGGTTTAAAATCGCTTGAGCTATTAAGTGAACCAGGTTTGCACGATAAGTTAGAAGCTATTTCTAAAGCTATTTGTGAAGGTTTTGAAGCAGGCGCTAAAAAAGCAGGCATTCCTTTAACCACTAACTACGCTGGCGGTATGTATGGCTTTTTCTTCACTGAAGCAGAAAAAGTAACCACTTATAAACAAGCTACAGAATGTGATTTAGAACGCTTTAAACGCTTTTTCCACTTAATGCTTGAAGAAGGTGTATACCTAGCACCTTCTGCATTTGAAGCAGGCTTTGTGTGTGCTGCGCACACAGAGCAAGAAGTACAAGCGACTATAGAAGCTGCAGAGCGCGCCTTCGCTAAGCTATAAGCATCCAACACATGTGTTAATAATGTGCGTTATTAACTCTGTAGTTAAAAAAAGCCCTTACGGGCTTTTTTTATTTGTGCGTATTTATAATTGAATGGTTTTTAGCCTTTATACGGTCTCACTTTTTAGACTCACTTTTACCCCACAAGAGAAACGTATGACGAGCTTAAGGCACTTAGCAGCACCTGCTATATCATTAATGGGCAACTTAAAATATAAAACGAAAATTGGTTTAGTTTTTGGTATTTTATTATTACCCCTTGCGCTTAGTTTGTTTTTTTTAGTCTCTTTATTAAGCGAGAGTATCAGCGTCTCTCAAATGCAAAAACAAGGTTTACTGAGCTACAGAGACATTCTTGCAAATCAAATGCAGGGTGAAACCTATAAAAATGTAAAAGTAGCTAAAGCACGTGGTTTTAATGTAAAAGATGAGCAAATGAATGACGTACTTGAGCTGGTTTCAATACAGTCTAATTTGGCCTTAGATAACCAACTTGCGAGTGCTTATGTTAATCGCGCATTAGTTACACCTATACCTGCGCTTATCATGCAGATAAATGCGACAGCGCAAAGCGCTAATACTGTTCTTACTAACCAGCGTTTTACACCAGAGACTTTTATTGTGCTTTCAAACTTAAGTAAGTCGCTCCCTTTGTACCAGCAGCAACTCGATAAAATACTTACAATTGCCACCACGGCCGATGCATCTGTAAATAAAGCACTCACGCCCTCTCTCACTAATTTACATAACGCCATAGCCGCTTTTAAAACAGCCATTGATAAAAAGCTGCTTGAACCAGATGATATACAGCTTACACAAAACGAATTTGCAGGGCTTACCAGCCAAGTGCTAAGTCGTATTAGCCAACTAATTGATAAAAGCATCCCTACCCTTGAAACCCTTATTGAAAATAAACTTCAAACACAGCAGTGGATCAGAAACACAGTATTAGCAGCATCTGTAATAAGTTTACTCTTTGCGTTTTACTTGATGATAGGTTTTTACTTTGCTGTGGTCGATACCATTAATCGCTTTGCCGAAGCTGCGCAAAGAGCAGCAAATGGCGACTTAAATGCGGTTATCAACTCAAGTACTAATGATGAAATGGATATTATTGCAGCGCGATATAACGCACTTCTTAATGCCTTTTCAAAACTTTTAGATAATGTAAAAGCAAGTACTGTGGAGCTATGCGGCGCCACTAAATCGCTTTCACAGGCAAGCAGCCAAACGAGTAACGATGTTGAAAAACAGCAAATACGGGTAAACGCTATTCATGATGCACTAAGTAATATGGAGCAAAGTGCATTGAGTGTAGAAGAGTCTGCTAATCAAGCGATGTTAACAGCGCAAGATGCCGCGCAGCATGTAAAGCAAGGCTCTAACAACACCATGGAACTTGCCAAATACATGCAAGACCTTCAGGTTGAATTTGCCGAAAGCCAACAAGCCTTAGATAGACTAGCTCAAGATAGCCAAGAAATTAGTAAAGTAAGTAAAGGCATTAGCGAAATAGCCGATCAAACTAATTTATTAGCCCTAAACGCTGCAATAGAAGCCGCACGAGCCGGTGAACATGGCCGTGGTTTTGCAGTGGTAGCTGATGAAGTAAGAACCCTTGCCCAGCGTACACAAACTCAAACACAAGAAATTCACCAAATTATTAGCTCACTTCAGCAGGCCTCTGACGATACACAACAAAAAATGCGCTCAAGTGTCCAGAAGATGGAACAATCGGTAAACGCCGCCACCGAAACAAACGATATTTTACAAAGTGCAGAGCAAAGCATGGGCGATATAAAACACCAAGGCGAGGAAATAGCACTTCGGGTTAAAGAGCAATCTAACGCAACCACCCAAGCATTAAGTGATGCACAAGAAGTCAGTAACTTAGCAGATCAAACTCTTCTCTCTGCACAATCTACACTGCAAGACGCACAGCAACTTAGTCAGCTCTCTGATGACTTAACTAAATCAATGCAGTTTTTTAAATCTTGATAGGAAGCTAAATATAATAAAACCGCTGAGTTAGCGGTTTTATTATTAAGGTTTTATTTTATTAGCGTATACACTGCGGCCTAGGTTCAAACTCACTGGCTCTTAGTGGTAACTGAATGACTTTTCCGCATCCGGGCGGTGCTTGTAAACCCGTTCTTTCATTGACGAAAGCCCATCTTATTGATGGCGGGCGTGTATCAGCTATTGCTTCAGGGTTGAGCGGTTTTAAGTAACGAATATAAGCTTCTAACGCGCCCACACTCCCTGTTAAACCGGTGCTTCTATTATCGTCTCTACCAAGCCATGCAACGGTCACTGTGTTTTGATCAAACCCTGCAAACCAGCTATCACGTAAATCATTACTAGTGCCTGTTTTACCGGCAAGCTGAATTGATGGAAAGTGTAAATTTAAACGCTTAGCGGTGCCGTCTTTTGTCACTCGCTTCATGGCATATTTAGTCATATATACAGCGTCTTTTGCAAAGCGCGGCTCAGACTTAACTTTATGCTTATACAATACGTTACCTACCGAGTCTGTTAGCGCAGATACAGAGGTAAGCTCTCTATACTCGCCATCTGCTGCGATAGTGGTATAAAGCTGAGCAACCTCAAAGCTCGACATTTCTACAGCACCAAGTAGCAGCGAGGGGTATTCATCTATATTACCTTTTGCTCCTAACCCTTTGAGCGTATTTGCTACTTTATCAACACCTACATCTAGGCCTAAATTTACCGCAGGAATATTAATACTGTTACTAAAGGCTTTATAAAGTGGTAATGCACCTCGGTATTGGTGATCAAAGTTCTCAGGTTGCCACACTTTACCTTGCTCATTTGTTACCTGCACAGGGGAGTCATCAAGTAATGTGGCTAAGTTATAGTGTGGTAACTGCAGGGCTGTTAAGTACACCGCGGGTTTAACTAAAGAGCCAATATTTCGTTTAGTATCGAGCACTCGGTTAAAACCTGAGTAGCGAACATCGCGTCCCGACACTAATGCCGACACACCGCCTTTTTCTACATTTACTGAGATCATGGCTGCTTCGAGTTTATCGGTGTTAGGGCGTTTTTCTAAATACGGTAAACTTTTTTGAATGGACTCTTCCATCGCCGTTTGTTTTTGCAAATCAAAGTAAGTAAATACACGAACCCCAGCATCTAGTGTTTTTTGATCAGGTAATAACTGCTTAAGCTCACGGTTTACAAGTTCTAAAAAGCCAGGGTATGACTTTTGTAAACTTGCTTTCATAGGCGCTATATCAATTGGGCGTTTAAGTGATGCACGGTATTCTTTTGTAGTTAGTAGCTTGTTTTCAACCATTAAGCGCAGTACTAGGTCGCGACGCTCCATAGTGCGTTCTTTATAGCGACGAGGATTGTAATACGAAGGCCCTTTGACCATCGCCACCAGCAGCGCTATTTGGTCATATTCCAGCTCATCAACAGGCTTTGAAAAATAAAACTCAGAGGCCAAGCCCATGCCATGCACGCCTTGGTTATAAGACTGACCTAGGTAAACTTCATTTAAATAAGCTTCTAAAATCTGATCTTTTGAATAACGGTAATCTAGAATAAGCGCAATAAATGCCTCATTTATTTTACGCACTAAAGAACGCTCACGCGTTAGGTATATATTTTTTGCAAGCTGCTGCGTTAAGGTGCTGCCACCTTGCACGGTACGCCCTGCTTTAATGTTTGAATAAAGCGCGCGCAAAATAGAAAATACCGACACACCATGGTGCTGATAAAAATCCCGATCTTCTACCACTAATAACGTGTCTTTCAACATAGGCGGAAACTTATCAAGCGGTACAAACTCTCTATCTTGCTTTGAATCATTTCCAATACGGGCTATTTGCACAGGCTCTAGGCGAGCACTGTTTAGGCGCCTGCCAAATTTATCTTTAATGGTTGCTACCTTCTGCCCCGCAAAACGCAGCTCAATAATGTGCGATTCTTCAAGGCCATCATAAAACTCAAAGTCGCGTCGGTAAATTTTTATGCTATCGGCTGTTTTTACAAACTGCCCCGTGCGGCTTAGCCTATTAACTGATGAATAATTGAGGCGCTCAAGCTCCCACACAACCTCTTGACTAGATAAAAACTGCCCTGGGTAAAACTCCATTGAGCGTGCGTATACTTGGGCAGGTAACTGCCATTTATTACCTTCAAATATACGTGTTGTTTTTGAATCTAAATAAATAAGATACATGGCCATAGCAATAAAAACAGCTAAGCTCAATTTCCAAAAAACAGACCATGTTTTTCGCATAAATGTGCGTTTAACAACAGTGTTTGACGTTTTTTTAGTCGTTTTTGATTTAGCTTTACGTGGCGAGCTAGTTGCTTTAGGTGCACGCTTAGGAGTGGTTTTACTACTGGGTGTTTTTTTGTTGTCAGCCATTTAAGTGTAATTTATTCCAAGGTTTATTCACGAGTGTGAGCTTAGCATATTGGGTATAGCCTAACACCTGAAAAGTTAACCTTCCCTGAAACGAAAAAAGCCCTACCAAGGTAGGGCTTTGTGAACACAATGATTAATCTATTTAATATTAGTTACTGCGAACAGATACAAACTCAGGGTAAGCATCAACACCACAATCGTGTTGGTCCATACCGCTTAGCTCTTCTTCTTCGGTTACGCGAATACCCATAGTTTGCTTTAAAATAGCCCACACAATAAATGAAGCTACAAAAACAAAGGCTAAAATAGTCACTAAACCAATAAGCTGTGTTACAAAGTTTGCATCGCCGTTAGATACAGGGACTAACATAATACCTAACGCGCCACATACACCGTGAACAGAGATAGCACCTACTGGGTCATCAATCTTCGCTTTATCTAGAGCTACAATGCTAAATACAACCAGTGAGCCACCTAAAATACCTAGTAAACAGGCCATTAATGGAGATGGTGAAAGTGGGTCTGCTGTAATAACAACTAAACCTGCTAATGCGCCGTTTAGTACCATAGTTAAATCAGCTTTACCCCACAACACTTTACATACAAACAGTGCAGCAATTGCACCCATTGCCGCTGCGGCATTGGTGTTAAGTAAAATTTGACCTACAGCTGTTGCATTTTCTTTATCTGAAAGAAGTAATTGCGAACCACCGTTAAAACCAAACCAACCCATCCATAAAATAAACGTACCTAATGTAGCAAGTGGTAGGTTAGAACCTGGAATTGGGTAAATTTCACCGTTTTTACCGTATTTACCTTTACGAGCGCCAAGTAAAATTACACCCGCTAAAGCAGCTGCAGCACCGGCACCATGAACAATTGCAGAGCCTGCAAAGTCAACAAAGCCCATTTCTGATAAGAAACCGCCGCCCCATGTCCAGTAACCTTCCATTGGGTAAATAAAGCCAGTTAAAACAACTGCAAATGCTAAGAAAGCAAATAACTTCATACGTTCAGCCACGGCACCCGATACAATCGACATAGCCGTTGCAACAAATACTACTTGGAAGAAAAAGTCAGATTCTAAAGAGTGGTCAGCATCGGCCGCTTGCGTGCCAATTAATGCGCCAATTGAAGGGATGATGCCGCCTTCAGCGTTGTCTACATACATAATGTTGTAGCCAACCAATAAAAACATGGTACATGCGATAGAATACAGCGCCACGTTTTTAGTTAAAATTTCAGTGGTATTTTTAGAGCGAACTAAACCCGCTTCTAACATGGCAAAACCTGCTGCCATCCACATTACTAGTATACCCGACACCAGAAAATAAAAGGTGTCGAGTGAAAATTTGAGTTCTACAATTGTGTTTTCCATTAATCAGCCCCCTTAAATTGCTTCTTCATCAAGTTCGCCCGTACGAATACGCACAATTTGATCTAAGTCGTACACGAAAATTTTACCGTCACCAATTTTGCCTGTTGATGCAATTTTGGTAATTGCTTCAACTACGCGTTGGCAATTTTCAGTACGAGTAGCAATTTCAAGTTTGATCTTAGGAATAAAATCTACCTGATACTCTGCTCCACGATACAGCTCTGTATGGCCTCGTTGACGTCCAAAACCTTTAACATCAACTACGGTCATCCCTTCAATACCTAAATCAGCGAGCGCTTCACGCACATCGTCTAATTTAAATGGTTTTATGATTGCACTAATCATTTTCATAGTGGCCCCCTCGGACGCTTTATTGTTATCCTGTTGGCTTACATAATCCAACCTTTGTGCCACTATTAAAAAACACTTAATATCAATAAGATAAGCATAAATAGTAAATTTAAAACAAAAAAAACGCACCATCAAGGTGCGCTTTTTTAACAACTTAGCTACATTGGTGCATCATCAAAAGTGATGCCCTACTAGCTTGTAATTAGTGTTACTTTTTTATATTTACACAACACAGTTTCGGCCATTGTTTTTGGCTTCGTAAAGGGCTGCATCAGCGATGCGCATGGCCTGAGTTAAATCAGTGTTTTGAAAATCAGCCACACCAATACTAATGGTGATAGAAAACGGTTTTTCATCGATTAAAAATTCATGTTTAGCGAGTTTTTTTCTAAAGCCTTCTAAGTACTCTCGCCCACGCGCCGTGTCTATATCATCTAATATAATGGCAAACTCTTCGCCGCCCACCCGCGCAACGGTAAACTTAGAAAACGTAGTTTTAATTAACGTGGCTACCTGCTTTAGTGCCTGATCGCCCGCTTCGTGGCCTAAGGTGTCATTAATATTTTTAAAAAAATCTATATCGAGTAATGCAAGCGTATTTTGCTGTTGTTTTTTTAATAGTTGCTCTGCATATTGGTAAAAATAACGGCGGTTATACATACCCGTTAAATAGTCTCTGTAAGCACTTTCTTTAATATCCGCAATCAGTGACAACTGCTCCATTGTTTGCATAACACGACAATGAAACTCTTCATTCATAAATGGCTTTGTTAAAAAGTCGTTGGCACCGTATTTAATAAACCGAGCCGATAACCCATGTTTACCTGCACCCGAAAGCCCGATAATGGCCAAATCATCTCGCCCTCTAAAATTACGCACCGCTTTAACCAGTTCAAAGCCATCCATTAATGGCATCGCATAATCGGTCATGAGCAATTTTATATTAGGGTTACTTTTTATTATTTCGAGTGCTTGCTGACCATCTTGCGCATCGGTTACATCAAATAATTGCTTTTCTAGCATTTGCTTCATTAAGGAGCGGCTTAACACCGAATCATCAGCAACCAAGGCCTTACAGCCTTGATTTCTCAGAAGCTGAGCCACTAACTTGATAGCGTAATGGTATGAATCGCGATTGTCTTTAATTACGTAATCAATAACACCAAGCTCTAGCATTTGTTGGCGCTTATATTCATCAATTTTTGAGGTAAGTACCACAGTAGGAATAGCGTGTGAAAGTGTAAATTTAGCGACCTCGCCATTAGGTGCATCAGGCAAAGTTAAATCAACTAAAGCCAGCGAGTATTTATGTTTCTCAATATAGTCTTGGCATTCATTTAATGACCATGCGAAATCGACAGCGACATCTAAATATTGAGCCGTTAAGTGGCGTAGCACCTGCTGCACTACTTTACTGTCTTCAACCACTAATACTCTTTGCATAAACTTCTCTTTAATCTTGTTATTTTACGTACTTAAACTTGCACTGAAGCGACAAGCTATGAAAAACATCCAGTAAAGTTCTGTTTATGTAGCCAGTAAGTAGGCTAGGTCCATTAATGTAAGCGCAAGGCTTGTATTTAATTCAAATACAAAGCCGACCAAATATACTTGATTTTTTAGCTAAGCTAAACACGCTAGGATAAATTAACCCTAAATAAACAAACACGCTGTGTATAAGTTTAGACTTAACCAGTATTATCGACCATTAATCTCAATACTTTTGTTATTTGTGTGTTTTTTATTTTAAATAGCATCTAAACAAAAATAAGGAACGACAATGAAGCTTGTCCAATTAACTCGTTACACCTTAGCGCTTGCCATCGTATTGCTTAGCAGTACTGCAACAGCAGAAAACCAACGAAAAATAGACATTGATAGCCACGTAGTCACTAAGCATAAAGCAAAAATTAATGGTGAACGCTTTAGCTACACCGTTAAAACAGGCACTCAGCCGGTGTGGAGTGATAATGGCGATACCATTGCCACATTACAATATACCTATTACACACGAGATAAAGTCGATGACACCGCAGCTCGCCCATTACTGATATCGTTTAATGGCGGTCCTGGCTCTGCATCTGTATGGATGCACTTAGCCTATACTGGCCCACGCGTATTAAAAATTGATGACGAAGGCTACCCCATTCAGCCTTATGGCGTAAAAGATAACCCCTACTCAGTATTAGATGTAGCAGATATTGTTTATGTAAATCCGGTAAATACAGGTTATTCACGCGTAGTAGAAAACGCCAAAGGTGAAATGCTTTCGAAAGAGCAACAAAAAGAGCACTTTTTTGGTGTCAATGCCGACATAAAATACTTAGCTGAATGGCTAAATACCTTTGTTAACCGAAACGAGCGCTGGCGCTCACCTAAGTTTTTAATTGGAGAAAGCTACGGCACTACTCGTGTATCAGGCCTTGCCCATGAACTACAAAACAGTCAATGGATGTACATTAATGGTGTGGTATTAGTATCGCCGACCGATATTGGTATAAAGCGCGACGGTCCTATAAAAGCGGCTAATCGCTTACCTTATTTTGCTGCAACTGCGTGGTATCACAAAGCACTGAATAAAAACTGGCAAGAAAAAGATCTCAATGAACTTTTACCCGAAGTAGAACAGTTCACTATTAATGAGCTTATTCCTGCCCTCGCTAAAGGTGGCTTTATCGATGCCGATAAAAAACGCCAAATAATAAAGAAAATGGCCGAATATGCAGGCCTTTCAGAGCAGTTTGTAGCGCAAAACAACTTAGATATTCCCACTCGGTTTTTTTGGAAAGAACTTTTACGTGAGCGTGGACAAACTGTCGGACGTCTAGATTCGCGCTATTTAGGTATTGATAAACGCGATGCTGGCGAATCACCTGATTACTGGGCTGAGCTTACCTCTTGGCTGCACTCATTTACGCCTGCAATTAACTATTACCTGCGTGAAGAGCTCAACTATAAAACGGATGTAAAATACAACTTATTTGGCAATGTTCACCCATGGGATCGCAGTAAAAATAATACCGGCGAAAACTTACGTTTAGCGATGGCGCAAAACCCGTATTTAAACGTCATGATTCAAGCGGGTTACTACGATGGCGCAACAAATTACTTTGATGCTAAATACACGTTATGGCAGCTTGACCCAAGTGGAAAAATGAAAGACAGGTTAAGCTTTAAAGGGTACCGCAGCGGCCATATGATGTACCTACGACATGAAGATCTTAAGCTTTCTAATAACGACTTACGCGACTTCATTTTAAGCTCCCTACCCGCTAAAGGGCAGGCCGCTAAATATTAATTAAAAGGGCCATTACATGAGGCATTACGAAGATGCCTCATGTTTATTACAGTACACTTTTAACTGTGTAACCACTTCATTAAACCCTGTTTGTAGTGCAAATAATAACGCTTCATCGACCTTATTTTGCGCGGCTAAGCTTTCTATCTGCTGGCAGGTATCACTTAACTTTAACGCTGCAACCGATTTAGCAGATGACTTTAAACCATGCGCCTGAAAAGATAAATCGGCATAATTTAAACTATGTGTATATGCTTCAATTAATTTAACTTGCTCATAAGCGGTCTGTAAAAACGCCTGAAAGACTAAACAATGTACATGCGTATCTTTTCCTAACATCGAAAACAATAAAGGCATATCTAATTGACTGTACATAGAGCTTGCTTGCGCTGTGATTTGCAGCGGCTGTGTATGCGAAGGAACAATGCCTTGCGAGTGTTTCATCAACAGTGCTTTTAGGCTTTCAAGCTCTATCGGTTTAGTTAAAAAACCGTTCATCCCAGCGCTGTAACAATCTTGTATATTTTTTTCCATTATGTTGGCCGTAACAGCAATAATTATTAGCTCATTGAACTGTGTGTTTTTTCGGATTTTTTTAGCCAACTCAAGGCCATTTAACAACGGCATTTGAATATCGGTAAGTAGCATATCAAAACAATTATCTTGGAGCATTTGCCAGGCCTGTTCACCATTATTTGCAAACGTTGAGTTAACACCAAGCATGGTCAGTTGCTGCTTTAAAACCTGCTGATTAGTCAGTTGATCTTCTGCCACCAGCACATTTAATACTGGGAGTTTACCTGTGGCGGAGTCTGCGGGCTCACTGCTGGGGTGATTTATCGGTTCATCAGCTTGTATAGTGGTTAAAGCGCTTTCTTTAAAACTATTAAAGCGAATGGTAAAGCACGCGCCTTTATTTATTTGGCTATTTACTTGTAGCTGCCCTTGCATACGCTCTACAAGCTCTTTAGTAATAACTAAACCTATGCCCGTACCATGTGTTTTACTGGTCTCTGCCCCTAGTCTATCAAAGGGTTTAAAAAGCCTTAAAATATCATCTTCTGAAAAACCGCACCCTGTATCTTCAATATCAATATTACAGCGGCTTGAATCAGCAATCTCGCAACGTATATCTATTTTACCTCGCACTTTGTTATATTTTATTGCGTTGGAAAGTAAATTAAGCAGTACCTGTTTAAAACGGCGCTTATCTACATATAAGTAAATACCTTCTAGGGAGTCAATATTGTGAGTATCTATAGTAACAAGCTCAACTCTGGCAAGTTCGCTCACCATTTCAATACTATGCTGTAGCATGTCTTTCACGGAGGCATATTCAAAATTAAACTGCATATTCCCCGACTCAATAGAAGTTAAATCTAGCACGTCGTTTATTAGTAAAAGTAAATGCTCCCCAGCTTGGTAAATACTTTGCGCATTGTCTTTGTGTACCTCGGTTGCTTTACTGTCATATTGATAAAGCTGCGCTAACCCTAAAATCGCATTTAACGGCGTTCTAAGCTCATGGCTCATACTCGCCATAAAGTCAGACTTAGCCTTACTGGCCGACTCGGCTTGAATTCTCAGCGCGTTTACTTTTTGATGATTAGTAGCAACCTCACCGGCCATTTTATTAAATGCATTTATGACGCTGCCAATCTCATTTTTTTGCTGAACGCTAACGTGGCAATCAAAGTTCCCTTTAGCCAGTTTAGAAAAGGCGACTTCGAGCGCCCGTAAAGGGCTGGTAATTCTATAATCGACCAACCAAGCTAAGCCAATAAAAAACACCACAAGTATAAAAAACTGAATATAAATTAACGTGTAATGTAGCTTGGCCGCTTCGTTTATTTTGTCTTCAAAATTAACGACTAACGTTATTTCAGCCAAAGGTTTATCTAAAAAAGTAATGTGCTCATTTAACGTAACATTGCCCTGCTGCGCTAACAGCTGCCACTCATCTAAAGGATATAACTGATTACCTGTAGAAGGCTCTACTACTCTAATTGCTTTCCAATTAGGGTTTGTATTAAGTTGCGCGTCTATTTGCTCATAAAGCTGTGCGTATTGGCGAGTTAATAAAGGGGTTTTTATTGATGTAGATAGTTGCTGTAAAGAGCGCTGCGCTGCGCTAGAAAGGCCATCGTTTACCCACCTAGCTTGCTCTGGCAAAGCGTAAAAAATAAATAAGCATATTAATAAAAAGCCAAATGCCATTACCGCAATAAAGCTTTGAACCCTTAGGCTGCGCCACCAGTTAATTTTCAACATAAAACGAGCGTAAACCCCATTGCGTTAATTGGTTGTAATCGTCAATGCTTGCTTTACTTGGGTTAATTATAGGAATACCCGCTAATAAGTGTTTTTGTTTAGGGTCGCTCCCTATTTCTATAATTGCTTGTTGAACTTGCGCTTGTACCTGATTATTTACTCTAGGGTGAACCACAATGGGGTGGCGGCTAACCTTCCGCGTTTTGTAAATAACCTTCAGCTTTTGCTGCAAATTTTGAGGCTGTTGCTTTAATGTGCCCATTACCCCGCCGCCGGCAGGCGTTGCGTTAAGTGCCACATTTAAATAAACAGATGAGTGCGTTTGTACATACACAGGCTTTATTGTTAAGCCATACAATAGGGCAAGCTCCGCCCGCATTAATAAAGAAGCGCCTAATGCATTAGGCGCAGGAAAAGCAATTTCGGCGCCTTCAAGCTGCTCAACGGATTCAATATTACTGTTTTTATTGACCACTAATACGCCTTGCAAATGGCGCGCAGCATCTTTCACTATAGGTAAATAGCCTTGCTTGTCGAAAGCAATCACACTATGCCATGGGTTCATATAAGCAAAATCGTAATCGCCATCTGCAAACCCTTGCTCAAAAACCGGGATTGATTCCACGGTAACAAGCTTTAGTTGCACGCCTGTTTTTTCGGTTACTTTATTAAGAAAGGGCTGCCATATTGCAGTGAGTTTTTGAGGCTCATATTGCGGAACTACACCAAAAGTAAAGGTTTGAGCATAGACACCCATACTATTGAATAAAAAAAGCAAAACAACACTACACTTCATATTAGTCTTACCGTTGTAGGTTTATGACTATAAGCATAGTTAACGAGTGACTAACGCACCATTTTTATTACGTAGAAATTAAGAGGTTATTTAATTTAGGAGGTTTAAGAAAGTTTCAACAAAAAGATAAAAGCAGGTGCCCATACACACACCTGCTTAAATATACTACTGCCAGTACGGCTCTATATCAAAAGACGCTAAACGGCTTTGCTCCATTGCACTGACTAAGTAATCTGACTTTTGATCTAGCCACTGTTGAATTTTAGCCAATTGCTCGTCTTCTTGCCCGCCGCAAAGCTGCTTTAAATATTCCAGCGTGCTGAGCTCGTACATACCATGAGAAATATCCAGCCACGGCAGTCTAAATTCTAAGCGATCTTCTTTGTCAAACAATGACCCTAAGCAATTACCGCTTAATAAGCTGTTTTCTAGTTGGGTGCGTAAGCTTAAATAATCTTGTGCTGTAAGCGTTTGCTCTTTGGGAAGTAGCTTATCTAAATTTTGCCAATCTTTATTAAATAAACGTTTAGCAATTTTAGCTACTGGCTGCTCTGCCGCCTGTAGTTGAGTTTGCCCCCAAAACTTACGCCATTGTTTATCTACCAACCAAGTAGTCAACGACAGCAATAAACGGTTGTATCGCGCGCTTTGAAACAAAGCATTAATATCATCAATGCTTGGCTGTAGCTCTTTTAAATCATTAATAACTTGCGCTAATGCAGGCGCTGCATTTATTTTTTTATAAAATGCATGGCGTTTAGATGTATAAGTTTTTAGCTGAATTGCATTTTCAACCCAGGCTAATTCACTTAACAGCCACTTTAACTCTGTTCTTAATTGCTCAGTACTGTCTTTACTTACAATATCGTCAAACAACCAAAAATTATGCCTAATTAAGCTAATGCCATCAGTCACACGTTTGAGCGTTTTTAAACTTGGTTTGTCAAAATAACACTGCTCATGTTTTTGCACAAAACGAATACCAAAGTTCATGGCTTCTATTAGTGCTTGCTCTTGAGTTGCTTGTTTTTTTAATTTTACAAACCCAATAGACTTACTTGGTTTAAGCGGTGTTTCATCGGCTAGTCGGTATCCTCTAGCTGCTTTTGAATAAAGCCCTAAACGAATACAGTTTTGGCTAACAAGTTTATCTGCCAAAGCAAATAGCTCGTCTCTGTTGCCCTCAACAAGCTCTATTTCTAGCTCGCTAATAATATCAACCTTACCCGATGCTGCTATTTCGCCCTTATCTAGCACGACTTCAATTTTTGCGCCATTGGGGGTTTCTATTAACCAAGTACGACGAATAAAGTTAGTGCTAAAAATAGGATATAAATTATTGCTAATAGCATTTACTTGCATACCATGAGGCCAAATAGCATTATTAAATGCTAATAAATCAGGACGGCTTGATTCAATTGGTAAGTTGTATTCAGGACGTTGGTGTAGCCCACCCACAACTTCGCCAGCAAGCTTTATTGTTTGTTCGCATTTACTGTCGGCACAGCGGGTTCTAAAACCTATATCAAGGGCTCTAAGCTCTCTACTTGGGGTATCGTAATAGGCATTTTGCAAACTACGTGAAGGTTTATTAATAACCGTTTTAGCAAATTGTGTGATTAGCGAGGGGATCAGTGGAACAACGGCATCTGATACCAAAAACTTCAGTTCTATCTCAGTATCCATTAGGGTTGAGGATTACCTTTAAAATTAATAAGTGCTCAAAATAAACAAAGCCACCTCATTTTGCAAATTTTTTAACCTTTTTGGCTGAGCAACGCCCGCACTGGGTTACAATATCAACCTTGCTATTAACGCGTTTAATCCATACTATCTCACTACTTATGTGAAAATCTCAATCACAACCACAACGGACACGGATAGACTAACAAGGTAGATAAATGCTAAAACACTGTTTACTAGGGCTACTTTTAACAGCCACCTCGTTTATAAGCCAAGCACAAGAAGCTCAAACAGCCAATTCATCAGATGCAAATTCAGCTTATATAATCGATAATCTATATACCTTTATGCGCTCTGGCGCAGGTAAAAACTACCGCTTACTTGGCTCTGTAGATGCGGGTACTAAATTAACCGTGCTATCAAAAGAAGAAAACGGCTTTATAAAAATAAAAGACGATAAAGACCGTGAAGGTTGGGTTGAGTCT
Source organism: Pseudoalteromonas sp. Angola-30 (assembly GCF_028599215.1). NCBI lineage: Bacteria > Pseudomonadati > Pseudomonadota > Gammaproteobacteria > Alteromonadales > Pseudoalteromonadaceae > Pseudoalteromonas > Pseudoalteromonas sp. Angola-30. The sequence continues at coordinate 17,087 of NZ_JAQREI010000003.1, read as the reverse complement.
AAATTTATATCGCAAACGCCAGGGCTTCATCAGCAGTATCAAACACTCAGTAGCGAAATGAGCACAGTGCAAAACAAACTACGCCAAGCACAAGTTGAACTACCCCAGTTACAAGAACATAATCAAAGCTTAACTAATCAAAACAAATTGCTTAATCAACAAATTACTGAGCTGCAAACAACGCTTGAGCAAGAACGCGCTCAAAAACAAGCAGCCACTGCAAAAGAAAAACGCCAACTACTTACTTATGGTGGCGCTATTGCTTTTATAGGTTTGTTTTTAGGTATTATACTTACCGTTGTACTTTCGCGCCGTAAGCGCTACGAAGGGTGGGCTTAATTAACCAAAACCTTGGTTAACTAAGTTTAATAGCCGCTGGCTAATCATTAAAAAAGCACCCTTAGGTGCTTTTTTAATGTGTGTGTAATGTATTGCAATAAGCATTTGGTTTTTAAATATCCAAACGTAAACCAGGATCCTGCTTAATTTTTTCTATTACCATGTAAGTATGGTGAGTACCTACTCCCGGAATATCGACTAAGTCTCCTAGCACCTGTCGATACTCATCCATATCCGAGACCCTAATTTTTAGCAGGTAGTCGTACCCTCCCGCTACCATATCGCACTCTACAACTTGCTCAATTTTAAGTATATGCTCTTTAAATACTTTAAAAACAGCCGTGTTAGATGTCACCAGCGATACTTGCACATGTGCTACTAAGCTCTGATTCAGCTTTTGTTCGCTAAGCTTTGCGAAGTACCCTTCTATATAGCCTTCTTGCTCTAAACGTTTTACACGGTCAAGGCATGGACTAGGACTTAAATTAACCTGTTTTGCTAGGTTAACATTAGAAATTCTGCCGTTCTTTTGAAGAACGTCTAATATTGCTAAATCGATACGATCAAGCAGGCGTAATCTATTTGGACTTGTCATACAGAATTTTATACGGATAAGTTGAAAATATGCCCTGTAAATTATCGTAAATCGTGAAATTTAACCAGCATATTCTGCTGAAATTTAATTAGAATGCACGCATTACATCACTGGTAATTTATTGGTAGCAAAGTTGCTTTAGCTCAACAGCCCAAGCACATAAATTTTGTTCTACTATTTACATATTAACATTCCTAAGGGTTGCTTATGTTATTCAATGGCGATTTGACAACAACCTGTCCTACAAGACAGAAAATTCGTGATTTTTACCGCATTGATGAAAATGCTGTTATTGATCATATTTTACCACTTGCAGAAGTGGGTGTTAAAGCACGAAGCCGTGCATGGGAAAGAGCTCGCCAGATTGTTTTAAACATTCGAAAAGATCAAGACGGTCAAAGCGGTGTAGACGCACTTTTAAATGAATTCTCACTCTCTAGTGAGGAAGGTGTAGTGTTAATGTGTTTGGCCGAAGCCCTACTTCGCGTACCAGACAAAGCCACGCAAGATACGTTAATTCGTGACAAGCTTGCTAAAGGTGATTGGAGTTCTCATTTAGGAAGCAGCGATTCTTTATTCGTTAATGCTTCTTCGTGGGGATTATTAGTAACCGGTAAAATGGTTAACTACACAGATAAAACCAAAGAACAGCAATTTGGCATGCTTAAAAAGACCATAGGTCGTTTAGGCGAGCCTGTGATTCGCAAATCTGTAAACTTTGCCATGAAAATTATGGGTAAGCAGTTCGTTATGGGTCGCACCATTGACGAAGCCATTGAACGCGCTGCTGAAAAAGAGCAAAAAGGCTACGTTTACTCATACGACATGCTAGGCGAAGGCGCGCGCACAATGAAAGATGCTAAGCGTTACTTCGACAGCTACATGAACGCAATCCATGCAATTGGTAAAGCGGCAAATGGCCGTGGCCCAGTTAAAAGCCCAGGTATTTCAGTTAAACTTTCTGCTATTCATCCACGTTATGAGTTTACGCATAAAGACCGCGTAATGGCCGAAATTGTACCTAAACTGAAAGAGCTCGCGCTTGCTGCTAAAAAGTACGACATTGGCTTTACAGTTGATGCAGAAGAAGCTGACCGCTTAGATATTTCTCTAGATGTTATAGAAGCGGTATTCAGCGATGAAGATTTAGGTAACTGGCAAGGTTTTGGTTTAGCCGTACAAGCATACCAAAAGCGCGCTATTTTTGTTATTGAATGGGTAACTGAACTTGCTACTCGTGTAGGCCGTAAAATGATGGTTCGCCTTGTAAAAGGTGCCTACTGGGATACAGAAATTAAAACCACGCAACAAGATGGTTTAGAGCACTACCCAGTATTTACGCGTAAAGCAACTACCGATGTATCTTACAAAGCTTGTGCTATTAGAATGCTAGAAGCACGCGATGTACTGTACCCGCAATTTGCAACACACAACGCTTACACTGCAGCCACTATTTTAGAAGTTGCTAAAGGCGATAACACCGGATTTGAATTCCAGCGTTTACACGGTATGGGCGAATCTTTATTTGACCAAATCGTAAATGAAGAAAAAATTCAATGCCGTGTTTATGCACCCGTTGGCCAGCACGAAGACCTACTTGCCTACTTAGTACGTCGTTTACTAGAAAATGGCGCTAACTCATCGTTTGTAAACGCCATTGTAGATACCACTAAACCTGTTGAGTCGCTATTACCTGATCCAGTAGAAACACTGCAAGGTTTACGTAATAAGTACAATACGCAAATTAAAATGCCAATCGACTTATACGGCGATGAGCGTGCTAACTCTAAAGGCATGGACTTAACCGATATTAATGTAATTACGCCATTCAAAGAAAACCTTGAAAACTGGTTTAACGATCACTTAATTGATCAAAGCCAAGTACCTGAAGGCGCATTAGCAGTTAAAAACCCAGCTAATCACAACGAAATCATCGGCCACGTTAAACTCCAATCTGGCGATGAGATGAAAGACATTTTGGCCAATGCAGAAGCGGCGTTTGAGTCATGGTCGCAAACATCTGTAAAAGAGCGTGCTAATTTATTACGCCGCGTGGCAGATATTCTAGAGCGTCACCACGATGAGCTCGTAGCTATATGTATTAAAGAAGCCGGTAAAATTGCGCAAGATGGTATTGACGAAGTACGTGAAGCCGTTGATTTTTGTCGCTACTACGCGGCACGTGCAGAAGAACTTGCAAGCGATGAGCGCTTTGAAGCACGCGGTGTAATTTTATGTATTAGCCCGTGGAACTTCCCGCTTGCTATTTTCTTAGGTCAGGTGGCCGCTGCGATAGTGACTGGTAATACTGTTATTGCAAAACCTGCAGAGCAAACAAGCTTAATCGCACTTCGCGCTATTGAGTTAATGCTTTCGGTTGGCTTACCAGAGCATGTAGTACAGCCGGTGATTGCCCGTGGTTCTGAGGTAGGTAAAACAATTGTACCTGATGAGCGTATTCAGGCAGTTATGTTTACCGGTTCTACAGAAACAGGCACACTGATTTCACAAACACTGGCTGCGCGTAACGATATTCAAGTACCGTTAATTGCAGAAACCGGTGGCCAAAACTGTATGATTGTGGATTCAACAGCGCTGCCAGAGCAAGTTGTTGATGATGTAATAAGCTCAGGTTTCCAAAGCGCAGGTCAGCGTTGTTCAGCACTGCGTGTATTGTTTATACAAGAAGATGTAGCCGATGGCATTATTGAAATGCTTAAGGGCGCACTCGCCGAGCTGCATATTGGCGACCCGTCATTACTTTCTACCGATGTAGGCCCAGTAATTGATGAAAAAGCCCTTAAAACGCTAAATGATCATGTTGAATACTTAAAAGGTAATGCAACACTTCATTACGAGTGTAAGATCCCTGATAACACTGAAAATGGCGCCTACTTTTTTGCCCCTCGTTTATACGAAATCGAAGATTTATCAGTACTTAAACGTGAAGTATTTGGTCCATGTGTGCACATTGTTCGCTTTAAAGCGAATGATATCGACAACGTGATTGACCAAATTAACAACACAGGTTATGGCTTAACAATGGGTGTTCACTCACGTATTGAAGAGCGTTGTGAGTACCTAGCTAAAATGTCGCGTGCGGGTAACGTATATGTAAACCGCAACATGATTGGTGCCATTGTAGGTGTGCAACCATTTGGTGGCCGTGGTTTATCTGGTACTGGCCCTAAAGCCGGTGGCCCTAACTACCTGCAGCGTTTAGTAAAAGAGAAAGCATCACCTGATAACGTGCAAATGACTAACCTAACGCCAGATGAGCTTGATTTACACCATTACAGCGGTGCAAACGAGCAAGTTGAAAAGCTAATGGCTAACTCAATGCGCGATGAGAAAATTTGGCGTGCAACACCGTTAAATGACCGTGTATCGGCTGTTCGTCAGTTGCTTGCTAAAGTAGCAACGGTCGAAATTATTGATGACCTAGCGGACGATTTGGCATTAACGCTTTCAGAAGCGCGTGCACAACTTAACCGTTTAGAAAAACATATGCGTAAGTTTACTACTTTGCCTGGGCCTACTGGTGAATCAAACACCTTGCACCTTGAAGCACGTGGTTGTGTAGTATGTTATGCAGATAAAAGCACGTCATTTAACTTTTGGGCGCTTTCAATCATTACAGCACTTGCTGCAGGTAATACAGTAATTACGGTAGCATCAGAGCTATTTTACGACGAAGCGGTAGCCTTTAAAGATAAGTTTATTGCCACAGGCGTTGCTGAGGGCGTGTTCCAGGTTGCAAAACCTAATCAGCTACAAGCTATTTTGGCTCACCCTCACTTAGCGGGTGCGGTGGTTGCTGCACGTTCGTCTCGTTTAGGTTACTTCAGCCAACAACTTGCACAGCGTAAAGGCGCTATTTTACCAGTAATTACTTCAGAGTATTACGATACGTTAATTAAGCGCTTAATTACTGAAAAAACGATCAGTATAGATACTACCGCATCTGGTGGTAATACTTCACTGATGACCCTAGTAGAAGATGACGAATAGCCCATCCAATACTAATTAACTAAAAATGTAAAAAAAGGCACTTAAAAAGTGCCTTTTTTTTTATATTGAAACGTATAATGATGCTAATTTAAACAAAGACCCATTACAGAAGCAAAAAAATTGAAAGTTATCTCTATTTCGCAATTACAGCCTGGCATGTTTGTTCAAAGTGTTACAAAACAAACTGGGCGCATTAAAATTAAAAACCAAGGCTGGGTTAAAACTCAGACGAGTATCGATAAGCTCAAAAAAGCGGGCATTTTAGAAATAGAGATAGATCCAGATAAAACATTAACTACACCCGAGCCCGACACCCAAGCCCCAGCGCCTAAGGCTGAGATTAAAAAACGCGACCCTTGGCTTAAAGTTCATAGTAGCGAACAAGAAATGGGCAAAGCTAAAAAGCTCTACGACGAAGCTAAAACACTTCAACAAAAGGCCTTTGGCGATATAAAAGCGGGTAGAGATATAGACATAGCGCCTTTTAAAGAGCTTGCCAGTGGCTTTATGGACTCTATTTTTAGAAACCAAGATGCCCTAGCCTGCTTAACCCAAATGCGTCAAAAAGATGCTTACTTATTAGAGCACTCTATCAACGTTTCTATTTTAATGGGTATTTTTGCAAAGCACTTAGGCATAGAACGCGACATTATTGTAGAGCTCACTACAGGTGCTTTGTTGCATGACATAGGAAAAATTAAAATTCCTGACAAAGTGCTCAATAAACCGGGCCGCTTTAGTGAAGACGAATTTAAAATTATGCAAAACCATGCTCTGTATTCTAAGCAAATTTTGGAAGAAGCAGGATTAACGGGGATTGCTGTAGATATTGCCGGCCTACACCATGAGCGCTTAGATGGGAAAGGCTACCCGTTTGCCAAAAAAGGTGATGAGATAAGCCAATACGTACGTATGGCGTCAATTGTAGATGTATATGATGCACTTACGGCAGAGCGGGTATATAAAGCCGGTATGGAGCCTATAAAAGCGTTTAAAATTTTAAAAGATGGTTGCCCTGATAGTTTTGATGGTGAACTACTTACTAAGTTTATCCAATGTATTGGCATTCACCCAGTAGGCACCTTAGTGCGCTTATCTAGCCAAAAAGTAGGCTTGGTTACACAGAGTAACCCTGAAACACCTTTAAAGCCGGTGGTTAAAACATTTTATAGTGCTAAACACGGTCGCTACACGGAAATGCAAGATATAAACTTGGCAAATAAAAAAACAGCTGACAAGCTCGAATCAACTGTTAAGCCGACCGACTACAACATTGATTTAGAGCGCTTTTACAAAAACGCTATTTTACCCTGAGTTAAAAAGTAAAGCCGCAGTTTTGCGGCTTTACTTTATTGGCTGCGCTTTATTGCGGCCAATCCTGCAAAGCTTTAATACTGAATTCATAACCATCAAAATCAAGTACACTTTGCTCTGGGGTAATTTCGCGCACTGTTAGTGCCCCAATGCTCTCCCCTTCGTGTAGCTCTCTGCCATTAAGCTTTATCCAGCGTTTATCTGCACTTGAAGAGTATATATGTGCTTGGTATTTAATGCTTGGCAGCATGGCTTGTAAGCCATCTGGTAATAGCTCAACCGGTTTAACTCGAGATGAACTGCGAGAGGCCTGCGTTACTTCGTAATCTTGTTCTTGCTCCGAGTCTTTTATCGCTTGTGCAAAGGCATCTTTTAATCTACTCGGTACAGCATCAAGCTCCGGACTACTTTGCGGCGCTTGCGTGTGTGGCGTATTTTCACCATTCAGTGGTTTTCCAAGCACTTTGTACTTGCTCATATCTAAACCTGCTGAGCTTGTATTTTGTGTTTGTGGCTGCATAAATTGCGAGTTTTGGCCGTGTGCATTATAAGCAAGTGGATTATAGCTTTGCGTATTAGGTAGCTGTGCATTGTAAGTCGGCTGATTAAACGCATTTTGATTATACCCGTTAGCATTTATAGGGGTTTGCACATTGTAACCTGGTTGCTGCTGCGCCGGATTATCATTAATAGGGATATACTGCCCTTGTGGGGTAAGCAACATTTTTTGTACCCCGGTAGGTGTTTGTACATACACCAACTGCCCTTCAATCGTTGCTTTATTACTATTTTTTTCAGCCTCTGAAGAAGGTGATGTTACAGGCTTTACGGCTTTATTTTGCGCTATAGCTGGCTCATCTGTTACTGCTTGTTTTTGTTTTTTGCTATCAGTGCTAACAACGTCAACCGGCTGGCTTGTTTTTAATAGTGCGCTGCTTTGAAACCACTTACCCGCTGTAAAGCCACCCGCTATGGCAATAAATGCTGCAATTGCGCCACCAAGTAGCCACACCATTTTTTTATAGCGCGTAAGTGCTTGCTGCTGTTTTAACTGCGCTGACTGCAAATCATATTGCTCGGCGCTCATATCTGCTTGTTGAGATTGCTTTAATGCATCTAATAAATAAGACATAAATTACCTAACTATATAATAAACGACATGCCAACACCTACTGCAAACAAAGCAGCAAATGCTAAGTAATAATAAACACGGCCAGTGGATTTAGGCGCATTATTCTGCGCAGCCACAAAGTCTATAGGCAGTGATTCTTGGGCTGATTGCTTTATAATATCACTATCAACAATAAGCTGCTGCTTAGAAAAAGCCCCGACTAACGCGCGCTCACAGACTAAATTCATTAAGCGTGGAATGCCGCCAGTTAACTGATGTACAGCTTGCATCGCATCGAGCGAAAAAACGCCTTTATCACACCCGGCAATATGTAAACGATGCTTTATATACGCAACTGTTTGCCCTTGGGTGAGCGGTAATAAATGATACCGTGCTGTAATTCGCTGCGCTAACTGCCTAAGCTCAGTACGTTTTAATAATGCCTGAAGCTCTGGTTGACCCACTAAGACTATTTGTAGCAGTTTTTTATGATCAGTTTCTATGTTAGTTAATAGTCGTAATTGCTCAAGCACATCGGGGGCAAGGAGCTGCGCTTCATCAATAATTAAAATTGTGTGCCCGCCCGCTTTGTTATTAGCCTCTAGGTGCTGCTTAATAATGTCGGTTAAACTTTTAAGGGTGGCATTTTGGGCATCGTAAGTAATGTTTAGCTCATCACAAATACTGGCCAAAAGCTCAAGCTCCGACAGCGCCGGATTATGGATCATTGCAACTTGAGTGTTCTCTGGCAGTTGCTCTAACATACTGCGGGTAATGGTGGTTTTGCCTGTTCCCACTTCGCCGGTTAGCAATACAAACCCGCCATCTTCGCCTAAACCATAGGTTAAGTGGGCAAGTGCCTCTTTGTGGCGTTCGCTTAAAAATAAATAATGGGGGTTGGGCGAGATCGAAAATGGCTTTTCGCTCAAGCCAAAGTAGCTTAAATACACCGCAATGTTCCTTCGTCATTAAAACTCGGCCTATAATGGCAAAAAAAACGACAAAGTAACAACGTTGTATGCGCTTTATTATTGAAATAACGTAAATTTATGTAAAACAAAAAAGCGCCGCTAAGTTTAGCGGCGCTTTTGTATTAAAGATAAGTGCTTGGCTATTTTATTTTACTTAGTTTTCGTAACGCACTAAACGTAAATACACGTCACTGGTTTTAGCATGTAAGCTATTAAGCCCGCTATCAAACTGGTAAACCCATGCTGAGCTCATCGTGCTTACCCCTGAGGTATTACTCCAGTAGTTTTGCAATTTAGTGCCTAAAAACACCTCTTCGTTAATACTTGGCTCGGTGCAGCTGTGCTCTAAAATACTGGCAAGCTCTTTAATATTAGGCACCTGCCAATCGTCGTAATCGGCAGTGGTGTCGTTTTCTGCACCTCTGAGTGCTTCTTGCCAATTAAGTGACGGGGTAGAGCCTGTACATGTTTCAGTGTCGCTATCGTAAACTTGTCCGTAGCTACAACGTTGCCACATTAGGCCTGTTTCTGTATCTAACACTGTGCCATCGTCATTAAGAGTGAAGCGAGTGGTTGGTGTTGTTGTATCCGCCCCGTCGTAACACGTTTGCGCTGCAGCTAGTTGAAAGCTTACGCTAAATACAGCCATTGAAAATAGTAAGCATGTTTTCATGATTTTCTCCTATCGGCTTCTGACTAAACGTACATACGCGTATTTTTCTTTCGGGTAGGCTAAGTCATTCCCGTTGCTCATATCGATAATGTACGCTTGCGATAAGCTGGTACCATCGGCTGCAGTTTGCGATGTCCAGTACGGTAAATTCACATCATCTATAGCGCCTGCTTCTGGCATATTTGGAAAAAACGCTTCATCAATTAATACGTTTTCGCCCTGCTTGCCATAATCAATTAAGCTCAACAGCTCAGTGTAAGTTGGTAAGCGCCAATTGGTACCGCCGCAAAAATCTAAGTCGTTCACTTCATTTATATAGGTTTGCACACCACAGCTTGTATCATCTGGACAGGTGGTATTAGCAGTACTGGTATCGGTAAAGGTTGTCGTGCCTAAATCCCAAAAGTAATGATTTTGGCCATCGCGTAAGGTGGTATTAGGTAATGTACCTGACTCTACACTTTTCACTTCCCATACAAGCCCCGTTACGTTGTCGCGTATACAAGTAAAGTCGTCACTATCATCCGCTACTTCATCAGCAAACTGATTTAGCTTAGTGTAGTCAAACGCAAGGTTACCTTGGCCTGCTTTATCGAGTTGGTTGGCAAAGCTGTCTCGGCCAAGCTCTGCATCTTGACCCGGAAAGTCACTACTTTGGCAATTGATACGCTGGGTATTGTTATAACACTCGCCTAGGCCACTGTCGTTAATTAACCCTAATGCTTTTGGTGATACATCAATAAATACGGTATCGGTGTCAGTGCGCCCTTTATAATCAGTAACAGTGACTTCAAAGCTCAATGTGGTATCTAAATCAACGTCGGAGGCAAAAAATGTCGTGGTACATTGGCTAGTATTTGCCAGCGTTTCGGCATTGCCTGTTAATTGTTGCCAGCTACATGAAAACGTATCTGTTAGGGTGTCACTTTCACTTGCATCTAAGGTCACTTCCTCAAATTCTTCAACGTTTTGGTCATCTCCGGCATTGGCCACAACCAGCTCGTCTGTTTTATTTAATGTCATACTGTATTCAGTACTTGCCTCGCCGCCCTCGTCGTCGGTAACGCTTAATTGCCATATTAAATTAGTATTTGATTCAAGCAGCGGGTGGCTAAAACTTACCGTAGAGTTGTCAAAGTCGGTTACATCTAAATCTGGGCCTGAAATTAATTGCCACTGATAGCTATTAATTTGGCCATTTTCATCAGGGTCGCTCGACTCTTCAGCACTTAACGTTACGGTGTCGTTATAGGTTGAAGGCAGTGTTTCTGGGGCTGTTTGACTAACAACAGCAAGCGGTAATTGATTACTTGAGGTAATAAATATGCTCACGTTGTCACTAACTAAGCTGCCGTTATCTGTTTGATAGCTTACAGATAGTACAAGTTCACTATCGGCTTTAACATCGGGCGCAGTAATTGTTTGCTCTGCACCTTCAAGCGGGAAGCCGTCCACAGATGGGCCGCTAACGCGCTGCCAAGTAAAGGTACCGTCATCTGGTGAGCCTTGTGCGGTGATTGTAAACTCTGTTTTTTCTACAACTTGTAGATCGATTCCGGCATTAACCGAGGTTTCAACAGCAGAGTCTTCACTACCGCCGCCTCCACCGCCACAGGCAGCCAATAAAAAACAAGATATAAGGGGAGTAAAAGCAAACGCTTTCATAAAACGCACCTATAATGTCAAATAATTACTATAGTGTAATCACTAGCAATAAAGGTGCCATTTAGAGTTATTCCAATTCGCTTAATTAAGTGCTCCATTTTGAGGCTGGAAAACGTGTCGCAAAATGATTAAGCATTATTGTGGATTGGTATTACATATACGTATCTTGATGAATACGCACAAACAGCTTAGTGCCTATTTTTGAGTAATCTACTTTGTATTCACGCCCATCAAGCGCCTGAATAAACAACAGCTGTTTTTCTTCACCAAAAATATCAGCGCTACTTACATTAACAATTTCAAGGTAACGCTCTTTGGCATCACGCCGGTTTTTAGGTAGCTCCTCTTTAAATGGCTCCAAACCATTTTGAGTTACCTTTATACGTGGGTGCTGCTCTGCATTTACAATGACTAGATCAAGCTTTTTATCTTTATGGATGATGGTATTGCGACCACTCTTTATAAAAGATCTTTCTTGGCTCATTATTTTTCCTACTATCGCATTTAGTGTCCAACTTGCGATGCTATAAACCGTTCAGGTGCGCGTTTCCATTTATTTAAATCGGCACTGAACGACCAAATGTCTGTCTCTAATACACTTGCGGGTAACAGTAAATTATATCCCGTTAACAACTCAAGGTGCTTGGCTCTGTTAGCAAACATAGCTATAAGTCCAGTATAGCTAAATCCTTTAGGTGAGGTGTATTGTGTCTCTTCTATTAACCATTCTGATGGGCAATTGCCATTTTTGCAATGTTTTTGAACAGCTTGCATAAATAAATTACGCTGCTCTATCAGTAGTTTTCCGGCAATGCGTGGGTGTATAGCGCTTAAAAATTCGTCCATATCATTGAGTTTTAAACCTACTGCGTTTAATTCAAGGTGTTCAAGGCCGTCAGCCACCTTAGGAATACCGCTGTGGTGTAAGTTACTAACATGTAACTGCCACTGGCCATACTTATGCTGATACACAAGTAAGGACTCACTAAGCACTAAACTGTAATAAGGTTCCTGTGTTTTTAAAAAACCAATAAAAATAGCAGCTATGCACATGCTTACTAAAAAAATTTCTATTAAGCTAATTTCACCCGGGCGCAGTAAATTAAACAGCATAATAAATACTAAACCTACGCTGCCTACAGTAAGTACTTCAATGCCATTGCGCGCCCCTTGCGCCCTGTATTTTATTATTGAACTTGGCTTACCCATATTGGTAAAAAACCATATAAAATAAAAACATAACAATACCCCAAAGTATTATTTTTCTCATTGTTAAACAGGTTTTACACTGCGGTAGTTGCTTCATCGTTTTATCATAATTTTAGTGTTAAATAGGAACAAGTAATTAGTCTCATAAATTTTTACGCCTAACGCACAAATTTATGAGACACATAACCGCCTTTTCACGGTCTTATTTCGTACAATACTTACAATTTATTTTCAGGTATGAAAACGATGTATTCAAAACAGTCAGGTAAAGCTCTTTTTCCATTTTTAATTACGCTTCTTGTTATTTTAAGTGTGTACTTATATTTGCCATCTAGCCATGGCGAACAATCTAATTCAAGTGATACACCCACACAGGTAATGGCTCATACGGTATCGTCTCAAGAAAACACCGTTATGATTGAAGCCATAGGCAGTGCACGCGCAAACCAAGCAATTTATATAAAAAGCGCACAAAGCGATTATGTTACACACATATATTTTGAAGATGGCGACTTAGTAAGTAAAGGCCAACGCCTTGTGCAGCTGCAAAATCAGCAAGAACAATACGCTGTAAAAGAGCTAGGCATTAACTTAAAAGAAGAAAAACGTCAGTTAAGCCGCCTTACTGAGCTTTCTCGTACGCAATCTACCGCTAAATCATTATTAGAAGAGCAGCTTTCTCGCGTAGATGCCACGCAAGCCCAACTAGAAAGTGCTAAAACCAAACTTGATGAAATGCTAATTACCGCGCCGTTTTCTGGCTTATTAGGCAAACGAGAAGTGTCGGTTGGTGCTTATGTAAGTAGCGATACAATTATTACAACACTTGATGATATTAGTATTATAAAAGTTGACTTTAAAGTCCCTGAAAAATATTTATCTCAACTTAACCTAGGCATGAAAGTACATACTCAAAACGATGCCTACCCGGGGCGCACCTTTACCGGCAAAGTGACCCATATTAGTTCTCGTATCGACTCGATTACTCGCAGTGTAGAAGTAACCGCAAGCTTTGCTAATAAATCCGGGTTATTACGCCCTGGGATGCTTTTAAACACCGCTCTGGAGCTTAGTAGTAATCAGGCGCTTATGGTGCCAGAAAAAGCCGTGATCCCACTGCAAGATAAACATTTTGTATACCAAGTAAAAGAGGGTATTGCCAACAAGGTAGAAGTGCATGTTGCTGGCAGAAATAACGGCTGGGTAGCGATTGATGAAGGCCTTAGCGATGGCGAGCAAGTGATTACCGAAGGCATTATTAAAATTCGCCCTGGTAGCAAAGTAAGTGTTGAGGGTTAATCGGTGAAAATTACAGATACGAGTGTTAAACGCCCTGTTTTTGCCATAGTAATTAACTTACTACTGCTAACATTTGGCTTGGTGGCTTTTTCGATGCTACCACTTAGAGAATACCCAGATATTGAAACCCCTATTGTCAGTATTAGTACTGACTACACTGGTGCTTCGGCAGAAATAGTCGAGACAAAAATAACGCAAATATTAGAAAACCGGATATCGGGTATTGAAGGCATTAAAAGTATTAATTCTTCAAGCAGAAATGGGCGCTCTAATATCGTTATTGAGTTTGATATAAGCCGTGATATTGACGCAGCCTCAAACGATGTACGAGAGCGAGTTGCCCGCGCACTAGATAACCTACCAGAGCAAGTACGCCCACCAGAGGTATCTAAGTCAAACAGCGACGAGAGCCCTATAGCCTGGTTTGTACTTAACAGTGAAACCATGAACTCGCTGCAATTGAGCGATTATGCACAGCGCTTTATTGTCGACCGATTAGCCGTTGTAGATGGCGTTTCAAATGTACGTATTGGTGGTGAGCGCCAATACGCCATGAAAATTTGGCTAAACCGCCAAGCCATGGCCGCTCGTGGGATCACTTCGAGTGATATCGAAAACACCCTACGCAGCGAAAACGTAGAGCTACCAGCAGGTGAAATTGAGTCTATCGACCGCGACTTTACCGTACGTACAGCGCGTAGCTATAAAGACCAACGTGATTTTCAAAACTTAGTTATTAAACGCGGTGAAGACGGCTACCTTGTGCGTTTAGGTGAAGTTGCCGATGTACATTTAGAAGCCGCCGACGATGAAAGCCTGTTCCGTGGTAACGGCCGTAACATGATTGGCCTTGGCATAGTAAAGCAAGCAAAAGCAAACACCTTAACAGTGGTAGACAACGCCCGCAGTGAACTTGAAAAAATAAAACGTAATTTGCCAGAGGGCACCACTATTCAAGACAGCTACGATTCGTCTATTTTCATTAAAGAGTCAATCAACGAAGTATATAGCACGCTTGCCATTTCTATGGGATTAGTAGTGTTAATAATATTTATCTTTTTAGGTAATATTCGCGCTACGCTTATCCCTGCTGTTACAGTGCCTGTAGCACTTGTTGGCAGCTTTATGTTTTTACTTGCCATGGGTTATTCAATCAACTTATTAACCTTACTTGCGCTGGTATTAGCAATTGGCCTGGTCGTAGATGACGCCATTGTAATGCTTGAAAATATTCACCGTCGTATTGAGCTTGGCGAGCCACCTTTATTAGCGGCCTTTAGAGGCGCCCGCGAAGTAGGTTTTGCAATTATTGCGACAACGCTTGTGCTTATTTCGGTGTTTGTACCTTTAGTATTTATGGATGGCCGAATTGGCGCTTTGTTTACAGAGTTTGCAATGGCTGTAAGTGCCGCGGTGTTTTTCTCTAGTATTACTGCCCTTACGCTCTCGCCGGCGCTGTGCTCTAAAGTTTTAAAAGCGTCAGAAAAAGAAAGTAAATTTAGCCAATGGATGGACCGTGTTTTTAGCAAAGTTGAAAACAGTTACCGCCAATCGCTTACCTCAAATATGACCAAAAAATGGGGCTTAATGATAAGCCTAGTACTTGCTGGTTTTGTTAGCTACTCGTTGTTTTTGCAAGTGCCCTCTGAGCTTACGCCAAAAGAAGACCGCGGTACCTTTTTTATTATGATGAGCGGCCCTGAAGGCGCAAGTTATGAAAATAACGCAGCCAACATGGCCAAAATAGAAGAGCGCCTGCTTCCTTACTCAGAAGCTGGCGAATTAAGCCGTGTTTTAGTACGCGTACCGGGCTGGGGCGGCAGTGGCGGTGTTGCTATCGTTGGTATGGCCGATTGGGATAAGCGCAAGCGCTCTACCTGGGAAGTTATGGACGAAATAAGCGCCAAAATGACCGAAGTAACAGATGTACGTGCCTTTGCTATTATGCGCCGTGGTATTGGCGGTGGCGGCTCCTCTCGCCCCATAGAGTTTGTACTACAAGGTAACGATTACGAGCAACTTGCTGATTGGCGCGACCGCATTATAGAGCGCGCAGAAAAAAATCCAGGCTTGGTAAGAATCGATCACGACTATAAAGAAACCTTTCCACAATTTTTAGTCAGCATAGATAAAAACAAAGCCGCCGATTTAGGTGTGTCAGTATCAGATGTAGGCACCACGCTTGAAACCATGTTAGGGCAGCGCCGTGTTACCACCTTTATTGACCGTGGTGAAGAATACGATGTAATTTTAAAAGGCACTAAACAAGACTTTACAAACCCTACTGACATTTCAAATATTTACCTTAAATCACGCAGTGGTGAACTGGTCCCACTAGATAGCCTTATAAGCTTAAAAGAAGAGGCCACAGCATCGCGCTTAAACCGTTATAACCGAATGCGCGCCATTACACTAAGCGCTAATCTTGCGGACGGCTATACACTTGAACAAGCACTTAACTTTTTAAACAAAGTAGCCGCAGAAGAAAACGACATTGACGGCGCTGTAGATTATAAAGGTGAATCACAATTATATTACGAAGGCGCATCGGCCATGACCTATGTATTTGTGCTTGCCCTAACTGTAACCTTTTTAGTTTTAGCTGCGCAATTTGAAAGCTTTATGCACCCATTTGTCATTATGCTAACAGTACCACTTGGCCTAATGGGTGCCATGTTTGGCCTATGGGCAACGGGCTTAACGCTTAATATTTATAGCCAAATTGGTATTGTAATGCTGATAGGTTTAAGCGCTAAAAATGGTATTTTAATAGTCGAATTTACCAACCAACTGCGTGATAAAGGCGTAGAATTTAGCGAGGCTATTTTGCAAGCGGCCACTCAGCGCCTGCGCCCAATAATAATGACCTCTCTGACTACGGTAATGAGCGCAGTGCCTTTAGTATTGGCATCAGGCCCAGGCGCAGAGAGCCGCATGGTAATTGGTGTGGTGGTATTTACAGGGGTTATTGTATCAACATTGCTAACACTTTATGTTGTGCCTGCAGCGTATTATGCCCTAGCCCGCAACACACAGTCGCCAGAGTTCTTACAGCAAAAATTAAATAAGCAAGCCGACTCTCACCCGTTAAAAGACAGCGAAGAAATTTAACTGAGCTTACACTGCGCCGTAACTTGCTGTTACGGCGTATTCAATTTATGCTCGCCTTAATACTGTAACATACATAATTAGGACAACTTATGAGCACATCAACACAACTAGCAACATTTGGTGGAGGCTGTTTTTGGTGTATAGACGCTGCATTCAGACGAGTAAAAGGTGTACTAAACGTAAGCTCAGGTTACACCGGCGGCCATACCGACAACCCCACGTATAAATCGGTCTGCTCTGGTACAACAGGCCATGCTGAGGTTGTGCAACTGGAATTTGACAGCGCTGTAGTGAGTTTTGAAACACTGCTTAGCATGTTTTTTACGTTACACGATGCCACGCAATTAAATCGCCAAGGTAACGATATTGGCACACAGTATAGAAGTGTTGTTTATTACCACAACGATGCGCAATTAAATAAAACCAATGAGATGATAGCCCAGTTACAAAACCATATTAGCGAGCCAATAGTGACAGAGGTTAGCCCTGCTACCACATATTACCCAGCGGAGCATTATCATCAAGATTACTACAACGAAAACCCACAGCAGGGTTACTGTAGTATTTTAATAGCACCTAAATTACACAAGTTTGAAACTGTATTTAAAGAGTTTTTAGCTGACTAGCTAATTTGCGTTGTTAAAATAATTCAAGTAATTCTAATACCAATCCGCATAATTAAGTGATCTATTTTGAGGATGGATAAACGTGTTGATAGCAAGGCAAAAAATTCGCTATTTAGTTGTTCTAAATGAGAATTTTTTAACGCAGATAGCGACACATTTAGCC
>NZ_JAQREI010000029.1:0-24092 GCF_028599215.1 Pseudoalteromonas sp. Angola-30 | reverse complement strand
TGCGTGTGTTCCCTGCTGCATCTGTGGCTGTGGCAATCACAGAGCCTACATCCAGTAGTGATACATCAAGCCCCACCAAAGACCAATTACCGTTGGCATCGGTTGTGGTGGTGTAAGTTACACCCACACCCCCGCCAATAAGTTGCTCGGTGATGGTGATTTCACTGCCTGCTGGCAGGTCAGATGTACCACTGAGGGTAACCAATAAACCAAGCTCGAAGGTCGGCGTAAAGGCAAGGATTGGTGGAGTAACATCCACTTCGCCCGTATCACTGCCTGTGCCGGTGTTGCCTGCTGCATCGGTAATGCTGGCACTCACACTGTAACTCCCTTCGGCTAAATCAGTCGCTGGGGTGGCACTCCAATTACCATTCGCATCGGTTTGTACATCAATCGTTTGTACGGCATTGGCTGCATCGGTAAAGGTCACCGTAACAGTGCTGTTAGGAGCATCACTGGTGCCCGTAACCGTTGGCGTGCTGTCGTTGGTGAGCGCTGGTGCATCCACACTCACACTTGGCGCGGTGGTATCGATGTTACCGCTGCCAGAGATATCAGTGCTGTTACCTGCATCATCGCTAATGCTGGCCTCAATGCTGTACGGCCCTTCTGCAAGTGCCGTCGGTACTTCTACTGAGAAGTTGCCGCTCGCATCCACGGTAGTGGTGAAGGTTTGCTGGGCCCCTAAATCATCGATAACCGTAAAGGTGATCACGGTGCCTTCAACCGCATCACTGGTGCCGCTTAGGGTCGGTGTAACATCGTTACTTGAACCTGGGCTGGTTAAATCAAGCGTTGGCGCAATGGTATCAACCTCCCCTGCACCGGTGGCGGTCGCTGTGTTACCCGCTGCATCGCTTACGCTTGCACTTACGGTATAACTGCCTTCAGCAACTACTTGTGAGGCAGCCACACTCCACGTGCCATTAGCTCCTAGGGTCGTTGTAACCGTATGGGTCACATTATTACTATCGGTGATTTCAACCGTTACGGTGCTGCCTTGCGGTGCATTCGCGGTGCCGGTGATCGTTGGGGTTGTATCATTGGTAACAACTAGCTCATTCACTTCAATCGCTGGCATAGTGGTGTCAATAATACCGGTTTCTGTGGCGCTGCCGATATTACCCAGACCATCGTCTACCTCGGCGGTCACTGTGTATTCGCCTTCAGCTAATTCAGTTGGTGCATCAACGCTCCATACGCCACCGGTGACGGTGGTATCAACAGTCGTAATATTACCCGCGCTATCTTCAAACGTTAGGCTAATGGTGGTGCCATCTGCTGCATCGCTTGTCCCATTAATGGTTGGTGTGGTGTCGTTGGTATCAACCAAGGCATTAATGCTAATGCTTGGCGCGGTGGTGTTCAGGGTGGCTGTTTCACTAACTGTGGTGGTGTTACCGGCGTTGTCGCTCACGCTGGCTTCAATGGTCAGCTCACCATCAACCAGTGCATTTGGTACATCCGCTGACCAGCTGCCATTCGCTTGCACTGTGGCGGTGAAAGTTTCGGTGGTAATGCCATCGCTAACACTGATGCTAATTACCGTGCCGGCTGGTGCATTCGTGGTACCACTAATGGTTGGCGTGCTGTCGTTGGTGGCACCCACAGTATCGAGTGTCAGAGTCGGTGCAAGGCTATCAAGGGTGCCCGATTGCGTAGCGCCTCCTGTATTGCCCGCCGCATCCGTAATGCTGGCTTGTACACTGTAGCTGCCATCAGGTAATTCTGGACTGATTGCTTGCCAGTTGCCGTTGACATCCACGGTGGCGGTGAGCGGTGTTTCATCGCCATTACTGTCGGTGATTACAATGTTTACAACTGTGCCTTCTGGCTCAGTTGAAGTACCACTAATAAGTGGAGTACTGTCGTTACCAAGCCCCAGTGCATCCACAGTTACAACCGGGGTAATGGTATCTACATTGCCACTACTGTTGGCGGTGCTCTCATTGCCTGCGGCATCAGTAATACTCGCGCTGACAGTAAAGTCACCTTGTGCCAGCGCACTGGGCACTTCAATATCCCAATGCCCATCCGTACCAACGGTGGTGGTAATGATTTGCATAGCGCCATCACTGTCGGTCACGGTGAGTGTTACCGTGCCGCCAATTTCATTACTGGTGCCTTGTAATGTCGGTGTTAAATCATTTACATCACCCACGGTTTGCATGGTTAATGTGGGTGCTTGTGTATCTAAAGTAATTGTATCGGTTACTGTTGTTGTGTTTCCTGCTTCATCAGACACGCTCACTTCGATGGTGTTATCACCTTCATTCAAGTCTGTTTGAGGGGTTACTTGCCAATTTCCATTGGCATCTACTGTGGTTGTTAGTGTTTGTTCAACACCGTTTTCATCAGTGATCACTACAGTAATCGTTGTACCTACATCGGCATCACTCGTGCCTGAAATAGTCGGTGTTGTATCATTGGTTACAGAATCAAAATCAACGGTTAAACTTGGCCCCGCAGTATCAATATTACCGGTTGCTGTATCTAAAGCACTATTGCCTGCAGCATCAGAAACCTCTGCCTGTACAGTATAATCCCCTGAAGCCAACTCTTGAGAAAGCTCTACACTCCAATTCCCTTGTGCATCCGTTGTCGTATTAAACGAGCGAACAACTCCTTGCGAATCTGTAACAGTCAAGCTTATTACAGTCCCAGATACAACGCCTGTAGTATTACCAGCAATAATTGGTGTTGTATCATTACTAGTTTCTAGATCGTTAATTTGTATGGTTGGCGGCGTAATATCAATTACAGCATCAAGTTCTGCTATGGCTGAACCACCGCCTAAATCAGTTACTGTTGCACTGATTGATACACTTCCCTCAGGTAAATCGGCTGGCGGAGTAACACTCCACTGTCCGTTTGCATCAACAACCGTAGTTAAGGTAATAGTCGCACCTGTAGAGTCTGTGATCTGAACTTCAACAGACGAACCTACTTCTGCATTAAATGTATCACCGCTTATTTGTGGAGTTTGATCGTTGGTTTCACCAATCACATCAATAGTGATAGTTAACGCACTTGTATCAATAGTACCAGAGGCGCTTGCAGTACCTTCATTGCCAGCGTTATCGCTAACAATAGCATCAACAGTATAGCTACCTTCAGCTAAAGCTACGGGTACTTCAACTGTCCAACTTCCATCTGCAATGACTTGTGCAGTGATCGTTTGCACTGCACCATTTGCGTCCGTTACAGTTAAAGTAACAGTTGAGCCTGTAGGTTCCCCGCTTACCGTACCTGATAGAGTTGGTGTAGTATCACTTGTATCACCTAGCGCATTTATTGTCACAACCGGCGCTGTTGTATCAACCTCACCTGTGGTAGTGGCCGTGGTTTCATTACCAGCGTTATCGGTTACCGATACCTCAACGGTAAATTCACCTTCACTTAGCTCATTGGGTACATCCACACTAAAGGTGCCATCGGCTTGCACTTCGGTAGTAATGGTTTGTGGGTTACCCGCTTCATCCGTCACAGTAATCGTAACAACGGTGCCTTCTGGCTCGCCCGTTGCAGACCCTGAAATAGTGGGTGTGGTGTCGTTTGTATCACCCACGGGATCTATTATTACTGTGGGCGCTGCGGTATCAACCTCACCTGTGGTCGTTGCTGTAGTTTCATTACCTGCGTTATCGGTTACCGATACTTCAACGGTAAATTCACCTTCACTTAGCTCATTAGGTACATCCACACTAAAGGTGCCATCGGCTTGCACTTCGGTAGTAATGGTTTGTGGGTTACCCGCTTCATCCGTCACAGTAATAGTAACAACTGTGCCCTCTGGCTCGCCCGTTGCAGACCCCGAAATAGTCGGTGTGGTGTCGTTAGTATCACCCACCGGGTCAATTAACACTGTAGGCGCTGCGGTATCAACCTCACCTGTGGTGGTGGCTGTAGTTTCATTACCCGCGTTATCGGTTACCGATACCTCAACGGTAAACTCACCTTCACTTAGCTCATTCGGTACATCCACATTAAAGGTGCCATCGGCTTGCACTTCGGTAGTAATTGTTTGCAGATTACCCGCTTCATCCGTCACAGTAATCGTAACAACGGTGCCCTCAGGCTCACCCGTTGCCGTACCCGAAATTGTGGGTGTGGTGTCGTTAGTATCACCCACCGGGTCAATTATTACTGTAGGCGCTGTAGTATCAATTTCACCTGTGGTGGTGGCTGTAGTTTCATTACCTGCGTTATCGGTTACCGATACCTCAACGGTAAATTCACCTTCACTCAGCTCATTTGGTACATCTACACTAAAGGTGCCATCGGCTTGCACTTCGGTAGTAATGATTTGTGGGTTACCCGCTTCATCCGTCACGGTAATCGTAACAACGGTGCCCTCAGGCTCACCCGTTGCCGTACCCGAAATAGTGGGTGTGGTGTCGTTAGTATCACCCACGGGATCTATTATTACTGTAGGCGCTGCGGTATCAACCTCACCTGTGGTGGTGGCTGTAGTTTCATTACCCGCGTTGTCGGTTACCGATACCTCAACGGTAAATTCACCTTCACTTAGCTCATTCGGTACATCCACACTAAAGGTGCCATCGGCTTGCACTTCGGTAGTAATGGTTTGTGGGTTACCCGCTTGATCCGTCACGGTGATCGTAACAACTGTGCCCTCTGGCTCGCCCGTGGCAGACCCTGAAATAGTGGGTGTGGTGTCGTTTGTATCACCCACCGGATCTATTATTACTGTAGGCGCTGCGGTATCTATAACGCCTGTAGTTGTGGCTGAGGCTTCATTTCCAGCTGCATCAGTGGCTGTGGCCGTTATTGTAAACTCCCCCTCAGCAATTGCAGTCGTTGCACCTACTTGCCAAGAACCATCTTCTGCAACAACTGCCGTTAAGGTTTGCGAATCACCATTAGAGTCTGTTACTGATACAGTGATCAAGCTACCTGGCTCTACATCAGTTGTGGTACCACTAAATACAGGTGTTGAATCGTTAGAGTCAGTAAAGTCATTTACACTAATAGTTGGTGCGGTTAAATCTATAGTGCCAGTTTGTGAGTCTTGCGCGCTATTGCCAGCACTATCACTTACATTTGCCACCACACTAAACTCACCCTCAGCTAATGCTTGTGGGACATCTATACTCCATGTGCCATCACCATTTATAGCAGTGACAAATTGTTGCTCAGCGCCAGCATTATCAGTCACAATCACTGTAACCACACTACCCGCTGCTAAACCTTGAGTAGAGCCGCTTATAGTAGGCGTTGTATCGTTTGTATCACCAATATTATCTATAGTTACGCTAGGTGCGGTTAAATCTATGGTGCCAGTAACCGTAGCTGTACTGCTATTGCCTGCTTCGTCACTTACACTTGCAGTAACTGTAAAGTCACCTTCGCTAAGCTCATTAAGTATATCGGCGCTATAGCTTCCATCGGCATTAGTAATCGCTGTAATAGTTTGTTGATTACCGTCACTATCGGTTATTAATAAGGTAACCTCAGTACCTTGAGGTACATCTACTACGCTACCTGTCACACTCGGTGTTGTATCGTTTGTATCTGTAATTGGGTTAATAATAATTGCAGGATCAGTTAAATCAATTTCCCCTACTTCAGTAGCAGAGGCTGTATTGCCAGCAGCATCGGTTACGGTTGCAACCACCGTAAATTGACCCTCTACCAACTCATCGGTTGCTTCGATTGACCACGAACCATCAGCATTTGTGGTTACTTGCACAGTTTCTGTGGCGCCATCGCTGCCTGTAAAGGTAACAATAACAACCGCACCTGCGTCAACATCTTGCGTAGTACCACTAATTGTTGGAGTGGTATCATTAGTATCAATAATAAAATTAATACTTACGGTTAAATCTACATTACCGACCGTACTTGCTTGTGCCTCATTACCCGCATCGTCTATAACGGCTGCAACTACGGTAAAATCACCTTCAGGCAGAGGCTCTGTAACTTGAGCGCTCCAAGAACCATCTTCTTGAGTGACCGCTAAAAGATTAAAAGTACTGCCATCACTTGCGGTAATAGTTAAGGTTATAGTGGTACCAGCAGGCACGTTACCGGTATTACCACTTAAAAATGGCGTGGTATCGTTTGTATCTGCAATAGAGTCAATTTGAATAGAAATAGGGGCAAATGTAACTTCACCACTTGTTTGCGCGGACGCTTCGTTACCCGCAGGGTCACTCACTGTCGCGGTAACACTAAACTCTCCGCCAGGAATAGCGTTGGGCGATTCAACACTCCACGTGCCATCAGCCTCAAGTGTCGTTGTTAAGGTTTGTATATTACCGTCGCTATCGGTTACTAAAACAGTAATTACAGAGCCCTCTGGTGCCCCTTCAACACGGCCTACAAAAGTAGGGGTTGTGTCATTAGTGTCTGCAATGGCCGTAACCGTTATCTCAGGGCTAGTTAAATCAACTAACCCTTGCTCTACAGCTTGTGCTTCATTACCTGCAGTGTCGGTCACAGTTGCATTAACTTCAAACTCACCTTGTGCTAAAGGGGTAGAAACACTTACAGACCAGCTGCCATCATCATCTGTTTGCGTTAACAGCGTTTGAACTTGCCCATTAATATCGGTAATAACCACGGTAATTACCGAGCCTGCTGGCACATCTTGCGCAGAGCCAGTAATAATTGGGGTTGTATCTTGCGTATCGGCAATCGCATTAATTTCTACAATTGGCGCCGTTAAGTCAATAACTCCAGCATCACTTGCAAGTGCTTGGTTGCCTACGCTATCACTCACCTGCGCATCAACAGTAAAATCACCTTCTGGTAGTGCCACACCCACATCAACAGCCCAACTACCATCTTCACCGGTAATGGCTGTTAAAAGCTGCACTTCGCCTGCACTGTCGGTTACTGTGATTGTTACTTCAGTACCTTGTGGCACACCGGTTGTAGTACCAGTTAATGGTGGCGTAGCATTATTAGTTTCACCCGCTACTGTAACTGTAATTTCTGGAGCGGTTAAATCAATACTCGCAACTGCTTGGTCAATTGCTTGGTTACCAGCGGCATCAACTGCTACTGCGTTAACATTAAACTCCCCTTCTGCTAAAGGCGATGTAGTGGTAATACTCCAATTACCTTGTGCATCAACTTGTGTAACAATTGTTTGTTGTGTGCCTGTGCTATCGGTAAGAGTTACAGAGACGTTGTCGCCAGTATTCAAACCCGCTACCGAACCCGTAACCGTTACTGTTTGAGATGCAGAGTCTGCAACAGGGTCAATATTAATTACTGGCGCGGTGGTATCTATTTCAATAGAAATAGCATCGTTAAACGCATTACCATCTGGATCGGTGGCTTCTACAACTACGCTCACGGGTCCATCGGCTATCGGGTTAGGCAATGTAATTTCAAACGTGCCATCTGGGCCAATAACCGCGCTTACTACTTGAGAGTTACCATTTTCATCTGTCACAGTAATATTTACTGTTTCACCCACTAAGTTTTCACTTGTACCACTAATTGTTGGTTGAGATGAATTAGTTAAACCTACCTCATTTAATGATATAGACGCGGTGCCATCATCAGGAACTACCCCATCAGAGGTGTCGCGAATATTTAGCGCTTCTGTAGAATCAGGATCAAAGCTTGAATCAAATGCAACGCTATTAGGGTTAACCCCCTCCGCAATACGTGTAAGCTGAACAAATGAGCTTCCTCCACCAGAGCCCGCACCACCAGCACCACCTGCGGCTGTTGCTTCTAAATTATCTAAAATATCACCATCGCCCTCTAAGGCATCTAAAAAGTCAGTAACATCAGAATTAGCCGCCGTTTGGCCATCGTTATTATCAGTTTGTTCTAAGCTTGCAATGGCCGCATCTAGGCTTTCGTCAAACACGGTGGTTTCGCTGCTATCGCGGGTTTCTTGTGCTAATAAATCAGGGGTGATCTTTACGTTTTGATTAGCAGGAATCGACAGTGTTTCTCCTTGCACATCAATTGTTAGCGATGAATTATCGGCGGTAACCACTAAATCGCCCACAGTAATAGTATCGCCAACTTCAAGTGGCTTAATTGTGCCATCTTCTAAAACAACACCAGCAGATCCTTTTAAGTCAATTACTAATAATTGATTAGATTCCATTTTACTTACCTCAAACATAAGAATTAAAAACTATTAATTAAAATGTAGAACAGCAAAACGCATTAGATACTGTACTCAAGTACAGTTTTTAGAAAAACAGTAAAAATAAAAAAGTGGTAGATAATAAATTTTATGCTAGCCAAAACGATTATTTGCGAAATATGCATTTATTGACTAAACCATATGGTAGGTATTGATAGCCCAAGTAACCCCTAAGAGGAAGAAATGATTACAAAAAATACTTTACTAAAGCAAAAAGGAAAGCTGCTAATAGGTTTTGCGTTAAGTGCACTTGGCGCTAGTAATGCAGTACACGCCGATAACAGCTCTGTGGCGCCACTTAATTACGTTACCAGTAAAGCAATTGAAAATAATCCAGAGGTACAACAAGCATGGCATACATTTAAATCCTCAATTTATGGCGTAGATGCAGCCCGCTCAGGCTACTTACCTAGCGTTGATGTATCTGCCAGCGCAGGTTATGAGCGCCGAAACTACGGTATTGAAGACGAATACAACCGCAACACTGCAGAGCTTAGTGTTACTCAAATGCTTTACGACGGGTTTAGAACATCTAACACTGTTGAAAGGTTTGAGCGTATTCAGCTCATTCGGTATTTTGAATTACTCTCACAAACAGAGCAAACTGCATTAGATGCATCTATTGCATTTTTAGATGTGCAAAAATTTAAAGAACTTGTGACACTCGCTGAAGAAAACCTGCAAGAACACGAGTCTGTATACCAACAAATTGAACAAAGTGTAGGAGCCGGTGTTGCCCGAGCAGCAGATCTAGAGCAAATTAGCGGGCGCTTATCGCTAGCGCAATCTAATGTGCTAACCGAGTACGCTAACCTGCACGATGTAACCGCGCGTTATTTAAGAGTTGTTGGCGAGCTACCCGTTAATGATATAAAACAAGCCAAATTAGATGAGCAAAACGTGCCCATTTCTATTAACCAAGCGCTTGATATAGCCTATAAAAACAGCCCTGCTTTTTACGCATCGCTTTATAATATAGAGGCGCAAGAAGCCAATGCTCAGGCACAAAAGGCAGCGTTTCATCCAAACGTAGACTTATCTGCCCGTTACGGCACACAAGACAGAGACGAGCTAGGTTTAAACGAAACAAGAACCGAAGCACGGGTAGGTATAGACATAACCTATAACCTGTACAACGGGGGCCTAGATAGCGCCAACCTTGAACAAGCATACCAAGATGTAAATATTGCCAAGTATCAACGCGATCAAGCTTGTGTTGATATTCGTCAAAGCCTACAAATTGCCTATCATAATGTGAACAATATAGAGCAAAAGCTACCCACGCTTGAAAGCTATAAAAACTCGTCAAACAGAGTAAAAATAGCCTACCGAGACCAATTTGATATTGGCCAACGCACCTTGCTTGATGTACTTGACGCTGAAAACGAAGCATTTCAATCTAACCGCTCGTACATTGTTGCTCAATACGATAGACAAACAGCCATTTTAACTATGCTTAACGAAATGGGTAAACTATTGCCAGCTCTAAATGTTATGTCTGACAAGTACCCAACATTAACAGAGTTAACAGATGACCCAATCGTGCATAACGCACAAAATATATGCCCAAGTTACGATGTAGCTGCCACCTTTAAGCGCAAAGCTTTTTTACAAAAAAAAGCCAAGCAAGATAACGCCTACATGAGTGTTACAGCAATGCCTAGGTATTTAGAAATGCCACCAGAAACCCCTAGCGCATCGAGTTTTGCTGATGACGATAACGACGGCGTACCTAACGAGCAAGACACCTGCCCAAGCACGCCAGCGGGAACAAATGTAGACCTATCTGGGTGTACTTTATATGACCAAGCGACCGACTCAGTTGAAATAGGCATTCCCTTTTCAGCCGACTCAAGCCAAGTGCGCCCTGAGTACTTGCAAGAGGTAGAAAAGCTCGCGGAGTTTTTAAAAAATAACCCTGACAAAAAGGTAGAGATCCAAGGTCACGCCTCATTAGATGGCGATAGAAAATACAACCGTAAACTTTCAGAGCAACGCGCCTTTGCCGTAGCACAATTACTTATTGAGCAATTTGGTATAGCGCCTAATCGTGTTCAATCATTTGGTTATGGTATTGATCAGCCACGCGTTAATGAAATTTCGGTACGTGCTAATGCGGCAAACCGCCGTATTGAGGCGGTTATTACCGATAGTTAAGAGGTGCTTAAAACAAATAAATTTAAAATGTTTTACATAACATTGGATGGTATATGGAATTAAATGATGTACTTGATCATGGCGGCGCACTGGTAGATTGCCTTGCAGTATTGTGCCGCTTTCATGATAAAGATTTTTCAAGGGAGGCCTTATTAAATGGCCTCCCACTAACAGATGGAAACTTAACGCCTTCAGGGTTTGCACGTGCTGCAAAACGTGTGGGCTTTAAATCAAAAGTTGTAAATAAGCCTCTTAATCAAATTAATACTGCTTTATTACCCGCCATTATTATTTTAAATAATAACCAAGCGTGCGTGGTAACCGCTATTGATAACCAAAAACAAACAGCGCAAGTTACTTACCCCGAGCTAACCGAGTCTGTTGTAGAAGAAGACCTAAAACAGTTAATTGAAAAATCAACAGGTTTAATTATTTATGCTCATCCAGAGTTTATGTTTGATGAGCGCTCCCCGGTGCTTGAAAAGCTCTCTAAAGACGGCTGGTTTTGGGGCGTAATAAAAGAATGCCGCGCACTGTACAAAGACGTCATAATCTCCGCCATTGCATTAGGCGTTTTGTCTGTTGCCATGCCTTTATTTGTAATGAATGTATATGACCGCGTAGTTCCTAACCATGCAACAGAAACCCTCTGGGTTTTAGCCATCGGTATTTTAATAGCACTGACCGCCGACTTTGTACTGCGCTTAGTACGCAGCTACTTTGTAGAGCTTGCGGCAAGTCGGATAGATGTAAAAGTGTCTGCGGTTATTATGGAGCGCGTACTTGGTATGAAGCTTAAAAATAGGCCCTCATCAGCGGGGTCATTTGCTAGTAACATACAATCGTTTGAAGCCGTACGTAACTTTTTTAGTTCAATAACCTTGGTTGCGCTGGTTGATTTACCCTTTGTTGCTATATACCTAATTGTTATTGCAATAATAGGTGTACCGCTAAGCCTACCCATTATCGCAGGTGCCCTAATACTTTTAAGTTATGGCATAGCAGCCCACAGAAAACTTGAAGCGCTGTCAGAGCAAACCATGAAAGCAAGCTCAATGCGCAACTCCATACTTGTAGAAAGCTTAACCAACATTGAAGATGTAAAAAGTTTTCACAGCGAATGCAAAACCCAATCAACATGGGAAAAATCAACTATTTATATTGCTCAGGTTAATGCGCAAAGTCGCTTAATCTCAAGCTCAATCTCTAATAGCGCAGCGTGGATACAACAATGTGTTGGCGTGATCATTATGATCATCGGTGTTCATTTAGTTATTGAAGGCGAGCTCACGCAAGGGGGATTAATAGCCGCTTACTTACTTTCATCACGTGCAATGGGGCCGCTTGGGCAATGCGCCGCCGTACTTGCGCAATATCATCATGCCGCTATTGCTATGCAATCGCTTAACGAAATAATGGAAAAAGACGTTGAGCGCCCGCCAAATAAACATTGGTTAAGCCACCCCGTATTAAACGGCGAAATAGAATTTAAAGACGTATGCTTTAAGTATGAAGACGATGCGGCCGATGCGCTTAGTAATATTAGTTTTAAAATAAAAGCGGGCGAAAAAGTGGCTATTTTGGGGCGCAATGGTTCGGGTAAAAGCACCCTCGAAAAACTTATTTTAGGCCTTTATGACCCAACCGCAGGCTCCGTAGTGGTCGATAACAACAATATACAACAAATAGACCCCGCAGAACTTCGTCATAACATAGGGTACGTACCACAAAATATAGCGTTGTTTTTTGGTAGTTTAAAAGACAACCTCACTATTAGCGCATGGCATGCTAAAGATGAGCAAATAATTAGCGCATGCGAAAAAAGCCAGTTATTCGAGTTAATCAACTCTCACCCCGATGGGTTTGACCTACAAGTTGGTGAGCAAGGTCGCCTGCTATCTGGCGGCCAAAAACAAGCGGTTGGTATAGCGCGCGCATTAATAAACGACCCCCCTATTATGCTGTTAGATGAGCCTACCTCATCGCTTGATCACAATAGTGAAAATAAAATTATTCAAAATTTAAAAATCGCCACCCAAGACAAAACTTTAATTGTAGTTACTCACCGCTCATCTTTACTTTCGTTGGTTGATCGCATCATCGTGCTCGATAACGGAAAAATAGTTGCCGATGGGCCTAAACAAAAAGTAATTGCCGCACTGAATAACCAAACAGTGGAGCAAGCATCATGAGTGACAATAAAAAGCCACTAGAGCAGCGCTCTTTTGAATCGGTAAGTAAAGCGATAGAAGCACGTAAAAAAGGTAAGCCTTCAATCTTTAATCGCTTATTTAAAGGCTGGCTTTCGCCTCCTGAATCACAAGATTGGGTAGTCGATGCGCAGTGGGAAAAAATGCAGCAAGAGCCTGCCAGCGCACGTTTTTTGTTATACCTTATTTGCATTGCATTTATTTTGCTTACAATTTGGGCAGGCTTTGCGCCACTCGATGAGGTAGCCCGTGGTGAAGGACGCGTTATCCCATCAAATAAATTACAGTTAGTGCAATCTTACGATGGCGGTATGGTAGAAAAAATAAATATTCGTGAAGGGCAAATTGTTGAAGAAGGTGACGTATTAATAAAAATCGACCCTACTCGGTTTATTTCAAGCTTTAGAGAAAACCAATCTAAAGTGCAATCACTCACTGCAAAAGTAGCCAGGTTACAAGCCCTTACCAGAAAAGAAGATCTCGTTTTTCCTGATGAGCTTGTTAAGCAAGTACCCGAGGCGGTCGCTCATGAGCGCTCAATATATTTAAGTAATCGCCAAGAATTAGAGCAGCAAGTGGCAATTCATAAACGCCAGCTAGAGCAACGCAGACAAGATCACATTGAAGCAAAAGCCGCTTTGCAACAACACACAAGCGCTCTAAGGCTAAGTAATCGTGAGCTGCAAGTAACACGCCCACTGTTAAGAACCGGTGCTGTATCTGATATAGACATCATTAGGTTAGAGCGTGAAATAGTTGATTTAAACGGCGAAATAAACCGCACTAAAGCCGTTATTAACCGCAGTTTATCGGCTATCAACGAAGCTAAAAACAAAGTAACAGAAGTCGAACTTGCGATGATCAACCGCTGGAACAACGAGCTTTCGGAGGCATTGCTGCGTTTAGAGTCGATAAAAGAGACCGAATCAGGGCTTGCCGACAAAGTGGCCCAAACTGAGATCAAATCACCGGTTAAAGGCACGGTACAACGTTTATTGGTTAATACCGTAGGCGGCATTTTACAACCCGGCAGTGATGTTTTAGAAATAGTCCCTTTAGACGATCAACTTATTGTTGAGGCAAAAATACCGCCGAAAGATATTGCCTTTTTACGGCCAGGGCAGCCCGCCATGATTAAATTTAGCGCCTATGATTTTGCGGTATACGGCGGACTAGAAGCCGAGGTACTGCATATAAGTGCAGATACAATTACCGACGACAGAGAAAATACTTTTTATTTAGTGCAATTAAAAACCACTAAAAATAACTTTTCAGAAGAGTTGACTATAATTCCAGGAATGACCACACAAGTGGATATTATTACTGGTAAAAAAACCGTCTTGGAATATTTACTTAAACCCGTACTCAGAGCTACATCGCAAGCAATGACAGAACGCTAAACTGAATTTATTGGAGTAAATTAATGCGTCAAAGTATATTTATTACACAACCCGAACTTGAATCGAGCCACTGGCGAAGTGCGTTTGCAGGTTGTGTAATATGCACCAAAGAACCAAAACAAATTAATGCATCAAGTATTATATGGGTTCTAGCGGGCACTTCGGGATGGCTTGAACTGGTAAAAAAATATGCCCAAAAACGCTTGCCAGTTATTGTAATGACCACAAATCTAGAAATAGAGGAACTTAGAGCAGCCCTGCAAGCGGGCGCAAGAGGCTATGTAGAAGCACTTGCATCTAAAGTAATATTACAACAAGTGCTTGAGACTATTTGCTCAGGCGGCCTGTGGTTACCTGGGCAATTGCTATCTAATATTGTTGGGGCACTAAGCCAGCAGCAAATAAATTACACCCAAGCCTGCGATATTCAAAGCTTAACTAAACGCGAACGCCAAGTTGTTGATATAGTTATAACAGGGGCAACCAATAAACAAGCCGCTGAGTCACTTAATATTACAGAGCGGACAATTAAAGAGCACATGAGCTCAATTTTCACTAAGTTAAAAGTGCGCGACCGTATACAACTTATGTTAGCAGTTAAAGGTAACTAACCTAGGCTAGAATAACAAAACCTTCGTCAGTTATAGTTAAACTTAATAAACAACGGCTTATAGGTTAAATACTGAATTGCATTTACCTATTCGCCGCCATTATTAAACCGCTCCCCTTTTAATTAAAGAGTCGCTTTACGACTCTTTAATTACCCCATCAAAACCAAGGTTAACCAGTGTATCTATATCGTCTTGGCTTGTTACGCCCTGTGCGACCACTTTAATACCAATAGAGTGCGCTAATGTGCAAACACCGCGTAAGAAGGTTTGATTGTCTTGGCTGTAACTAATGTTATGTGCATAAATGCTATCTATTTTAAGCATTTCTAAGCCAAATTCTTGAATATTCTTAATCTTAGTAAATTCAGGCCCCACACGTTTAAGTGCCACTTTAGCGCCCATACAACGCACCTGCTCACAAAATTCCTTAAATATATCCTTTTCGTTTACGACAATGTTTTCGCGTATATCAAAACATATATTTTTTGCCAAATCAGGAAAGGCAGATACATAGGTTAATACCGAGGCAAGCGCGGTATCATCCATTAATGTTTGCGCCGAAAGCTCTACAGCAATCAATTCATTTGGCGGCGCTTCACCGTACTGTTTAACAATTTGCTTGATTAAACTCCAATCCAAACGCGCTAATAGGTTTAAGCGATTAGCCCATTGATAGTAGTAGCTGGATTTATAATGTTGGCCGCCAAATTCTAAACTTAAACTAAGCTGATGCTGCAACAAGGTGTCGTTAAAACCCATAACCTCTAAACAATTTAACTGTATAGTTTTTTGCTCAAGTGCATCCTCAATAGCCTTTTGCCAGCCAGTTGAGTCATCAAAAATTTCACTCTTTTGTTTATTATCAATGACTTTTGCTTGCACCCCAGGTTTGTTACCTGCTGTTTTTAATAAACCATCTACACGGCGTAATAAATCAAATCGGGTGTCGTTTTTCTCAATGTAGGTACAACTGTGTACAATGGCCAAATCAATATTTTTGTATTCATCAACAATCGATTTATGCAATGCGGTTATTTGCTCGCTAAGCGCTTGAATATCATCAGTATCGCTAAACAACACAGTAAAGTCGGTATGTGATATACGCGCAATATAGTTTTCAGAAAAGTGCGCCTGATTCGACTCTAAAAACTGTGTTAACACCTGAGAAAAACGGCGTAAAAAGTTAACCATTTCTACACGGCTAATCGATTCACTTATTTTATCTAAATTAACCACCCTAAATAAAAACAAAGCACCATGGGCATGATCTTTCACTTTTTGTAAATGAGCCTCTAATGTGGCACTAAAATACTCTCGATTGGCAAGCCCTGTTAGCTCATCGTGCTGGGCTTTAAAACGCAACTCCTCTAAGCGTTTATTATCTTCTTTTATAATGCGACTAAACCGTGTCGATAATAAATTCATCGACTGCACAAGGCGTGCAAACTCAAAGGTTTTTGGCACTTTTGATTTAATAAAACGCTTATCGCCAAAGGCGTTAGCTTGGTACACCACATCATCAAGTGGCGTTAAAATTCTACGTAATAAATACGCACTTATGGCACAAGCAAAAAAGGCCACCACTAAAAAGCTAAAAAACAATTTGAGGGCGCTTTCCCACAATGCTTGCTCAGCATATTGGCTGTGGCTTTCAACAAATAAGGTGCCAAATTGCTGCCAACCGTTGTTAACCTGCCCTACACCTGGCTGTACATTAAGCCCATATACCGCTCTAAACCAAGCTGGTGCGGTATTTTCTAACGTGTCGGTAAATACACGCTTTACAATAACCTCACCATTTGGGTCTTGCAGCTCTATACGTTTGTAGTGGCCGGTATCAAAAGTGGCCGACACTAAAAGCTCAAGCTCTACAGGGTCTTTTTCAAGCTGACTAATCATCAGCGCCAAAGAGCTAGCATTATCAACATTTTTTAAATACAGCTGCGTAGAAAAATAGTTTCTAGCAGAGTTAGTACTTATTAACACGCTACTTATAAAGCCAACAAAAATCACCACCAGCAAGGTGATCCACAGCTCTTGCCTAAGAGTGATTTTTCTTTTTTTGAAAAACTTAAATAAGGAAAATGACGCCATTACCACATAACCCCTTCTTGTGATGTCTGCTCCAAAATTTTACGCCAACGCGATAGCCTTGCTGTCGGGCTGGCTACACTTTTAGTCGAGTTATTTGCCCATAAACCTTGGCTGTTAAAACTAAATACCGGGCTTAAATCAACGCGTTTTGCTGCAGGTAACACTTTTGTTATTAAACTATCTAAAATAAGCGGCTGAGCATTAGGCGTAGCAAAGTAGCCTAATACCATGTGTGCTTGTGTTTTGTTTGTACCAGCAAGCTTAGCTTTTACATATATAAGCCTAAGCTTGTCGTCGCTTACGCCTAAGGCGCGTAAACTAATGTATTTAGCAATGGCATAATCTTCACAATCACCTAAACCACGGCCAAGGGTTTCTAATGGCGTAGCCCAATAGTCGTTTTGCTTCCAAAGCTGTATATCGGTTTGGTATCGAAGATTGCGTGCAAAAAAGTCGTTAACAATTAAAATTTGTTGTTGTTCTGATTTATTTTGGGTGCGCACCAGCATAGTTTGCCAATTACGCGCCACAGTGACTCGCGCAGGGCCATATTTTTGCCCCATTAATTCTATAAAGGTATTAAATTGAATAGTTAAACGGCTCGCAAACACGCCGCTTGAAAGTAAAAAAAATAGCAGTAAATAGCGCAAATTGCTTTTGCACCAAAAAAATAGCTTATTTGAGGAAAGAGTGGGCCTAAGTGTCATTCATAGCCCAAAAAAAGAAAAATTAAAAACATATACCAAACGCTACACTACTTGTTCAAATATTATTCGTAACAACAGCATAGCACTCAATATAAAAGGATGAGATATTTTGTATGTGTTTTTTTACTAGATTTAAATTTTAACTCAGTCATTTCAACTTTACTTAATACATTAACTAACGTATTGAATCATCGTTGTATTTAAAGCTGATATATCAAACCCCAGATTTACAGAAAAACGCTCCCGTAAATAGCAAAGTTATGTGTTGCTATGCGAGTATACTCCACGCGCTTAACGTTAAAACCAGCCGTTAAAATAGCAGCTTAATGTAGCTTTACTATTTAAAGTACTGGCCAGTTACTTAGTAGTAGGTCACTTTTTTAACTTCACGCGGCTTAATTTCACCTATGTATAAGTCGTGCACGCGCTTCATGTTTAGCTCAAGCTCGGTAACGTATACATCGTCAACTGAGTAAGTTTTAATAATTTGCGCACCTTTAATTATGCCCTGCACTTTACTTTCCATGTAATCGTTTTGAGCAATAGCACCTGCTACAGACGTGCCTGCTGTAATTTTTTGCCCATAAACTTGCTCTGTCAGTTCACGGTACGCCTCAAGCTTAGAGGCCTTAATTGCCATTAATTGCTTTTGTGATTTATTAGCCCCTTGCTGCAAGCTAATAGGTGCATAACCAACCGCTTTAAGTATGGGATAATTATTTGGCTCTACATATTTGTACTCAACATGTTTATCAAACACGTTGCTGCAACCGGCAAGGCTAAGGCTTGCTAAAGTAAGTAATATAATTGCACGCATTTATTTGCACCCTTTAAAGTAATTGCGCAAATAAATGCAGGTTTAATGCCATTTATTATAAAGTCCTCATATTGGTGCAGTCCTTGCTTAGCTAAAGCGTAATTAACTAATTTTATGTGGAGTACCAGTATGAACACGTTTTTATCATCACTATTTGCAGGTGTTACTAGCGCTGCATTATTAACGTTTTCTGCCAGTACTTACGCACAATGGTTTGAATCTACCGGCCATGCACAAATACAAAATGGCGACATAAGCAGTGCTAAATCGGCCGCGATTAAAGATGCAATTACACAAGCATTAGTGTTTTCTGGCGCCCGGGTTAGCTCGGTACAAACCTTGGTAGATGGCGTGCTAACGCAAGATCAGCTAAAAATTAGTAGCCACGGCGAAATACAAAAAATAGAGCTGGTGAGCGAGCAACGCCAAAATCAACAATTTGCCATTACGCTTAGGCTTGATGTATTTGCCCAAACAGAGCAATGCCCACAAAGTAACTTTAATAAATTTGTTGCTGTAACCCAAAGCCAGCTTGTTCATCGTGAGCATGCCTTAATGGGTCAAATATTTGACGTAAATAAAGCCATTAGTAAAAAGTTATTTAGCGCTTTGCAAAGCACAAAAATGAGCGCCCTGCCCGTTGCTTACTACAATAAAGCAATTAATGTAGACAATTACTTTAATCAGCAGCACGACTACTCAAATGCACAACTAGAAGAGCTTTCAGCCAGAAGCAACGCGCAATATGTTTTATTAAGCCAAATAACCAATTTAGCGCCAAGCGATAAACTCAATAACGACTACGCCTTTTGGCAAGACGAAACCTACCAGCGCAGCTACGCTATTGAGTTTATGTTGTTTGATGGCACCACGTACGAACAATTATGGCAAAACAGCTATCATACCCAAGCTGTATGGCCATTTGAAAAAACAGCCATAGTTGATGTAAATAGTGATAGGTTTTGGCAATCACCTTTTGGGCAAAGTATTAGCGATATAAATCAAACGATCAGTTACGATATACAAGCGGCTATGGCGTGTTTTCCTACTAAAGGAAAAATAATGCACATGGAAAACAATAAATTGGTGATAAACCTAGGCAAAGATCATGGCCTTAAAAAAGGCCAACTATTAAGCATTGCGCACCATAACTACTTAACCGATGCACAAGGCAATACTATGCCGCATACCATTACCACGCTTAACACCATTGTGGTTGAGCAACTTTATAAACAAAGCGCCATTGCTGTAAGCCTTAACGACAAGCCTTTGCCTGGGGTACAAATAAACGATGTGGTAGAGGTTGCAAGCCAAGAACGCTAAATAAGCGCCCGCTTTAAATTTGGATGCTCTGCCAACCACTGGGCTAATTGCTCAACGCCCGCTAAACGCGGGTAGTGTTTTCTGCAAGCAAGTACCACATTACGTTGCTGATTAGGAAAAATAGCTAAATAATCAATCCCTACACGCTGTGTACACGCAAGCTTGGGCACAAATGTCACCCCGTCATCTATCGCCACCAGCGCCAATAAAGTCTCTAAACTATTGCCCTGATATTGGTTTGACACATCCACTCCCGCAGCAAAACAAAACTTTTGGGCTTGATCTTTAAAGCAATGACCATCACTTAACATTAATAGGCTACAACTTTGTAAATCGCTTAGCGCTACTTTTTTACGCTTAGATAACGGATTATCGGTTGAAACAGCAACCATAAAGTCTTCTTTGTACACGTTAACCGTATGGTAGTTTTTAAGCTCGGGAACATCGGCCAAAATTGCAAAGTCGAGCTCGCCGTTATCAAGCGCCTCTAGCATAGTCGCTGTTTGCATTTCTATAAACGAAAAATGGCTCTCGCTAAATGCCGCTTTCATAGAGGTCAGTAAAGCGCTGAGTAAATACGGCGCAATAGTAGGAATAATACCAATTCTTAGCTTACCTTGTAGCGGCCCGTTCGAAGTAGCCGCCAGCTCTTTTAAGATTTCTGTTTGCTCTAAAATAACGTTTATTTGTGTCAACAAACGTTCACCTTGCGCTGTTAAGGTAACTTGCTTAGTTGAGCGGTCAAATAAAACAACATTAAGCTCTTGCTCAAGCTTTTTTACTTGCCCACTTAGTGTAGGCTGGCTAACAAAACAGGCATCGGCCGCTTTGCGAAAATGCTTGTGGTGCGCTATTGCTTTTACATACTCTAAATCTTTTAAGTTCAAATTCATCTCCACCTGATAGGCTATACCTATTAGTTTAATACAAACAAACGATTGGAACTATATTTAAATTCTCGCCATAATGGCTCCAACAAATCAAGAGGAACAAACTATGTTAAAGAATATTGAAGGTCAAACAATCCCAAGCGTTACATTTGCAACACGTCAAAACGACGAATGGAAATCAGTAACCACAGAC
Source organism: Pseudoalteromonas sp. Angola-30 (assembly GCF_028599215.1). NCBI lineage: Bacteria > Pseudomonadati > Pseudomonadota > Gammaproteobacteria > Alteromonadales > Pseudoalteromonadaceae > Pseudoalteromonas > Pseudoalteromonas sp. Angola-30. Next base: position 3,550 of record NZ_JAQREI010000029.1, on the reverse strand, counting down.
GAAATTTTTACAGGCAGAACCGTTGTTGTGTTTTCACTACCGGGCGCATTTACACCAACCTGTTCATCAACTCACTTACCACGCTACAACGAGTTAGCCGGTGTACTTAAGCAAAATGGCGTTGATGAAATTGTATGTGTATCAGTAAACGATACATTTGTAATGAACGCATGGGCAGAGCATCAAGAAGCGCAAAACATCACATTATTACCTGATGGCAACGGCGAATTCACTGACGGCATGGGCATGTTAGTAGATAAAAACGATTTAGGCTTTGGTAAGCGCAGCTGGAGATACTCTATGCTAGTTAAAGATGGCGTTATCGACAAAATGTTTATCGAACCAGATTTACCAGGCGACCCGTTTGAAGTTTCTGATGCAGACACAATGCTTGACTACATCAACCCTAAACAAACTAAGCCAGAGCCAGTAACCGTATTTTCTAAGCCTGGTTGCCCTTTCTGTAAAAAAGCAAAAGAGCTACTAACAGAAAAAGGCTACGCATTTGAAGAAGTTGTTATGGGTGCAGGCGCTACATTAACAAGCCTTAAAGCAATTTCTGGCCGTGACACTGTTCCACAAATATTTATTGGTGGACAACACATTGGCGGCTCAGACGATTTAGAAAAATACTTTGCTTAATTAAGTAAAAAAATAGCAGGGGCGTACGCGCCCCTCTATATCAATCTCATCGCTCAGATTGAAAATAATAAAGGATACCACTATGAAAGAATTACAAACCGATGTTGTTGTTATAGGTGCAGGTACTGCAGGCTTAAGCGCATACCGTAACGCAAAACAATTCACCCCTAACGTTTTAATGATTGAATCAGGCCCGTACGGTACTACCTGTGCACGCGTTGGTTGTATGCCAAGTAAATTACTTATTGCCGCAGCCGAAGCCGCGCATTCAATTGAAATGGCACCTGCATTTGGTGTACATAGCTCAAAGCCACGAATAGACGGCAAAGCAGTTATGGCACGTGTTAAAAGCGAACGAGACCGCTTTGCAGGATTCGTAGTAGAAGCCGTAGACGACATTCCTGATGAAGATAAAATTCGTGGCTACGCCAAGTTTTTAGACGCCAACCGCGTACAAATTGACGATGACATCATTATTACTGCTAAACGCTTTGTAATTGCCACCGGTTCACGCCCATCATACCCAGGCGTGTTTAATAACTTTGGTGACAAACTTATTATAAACGATGATGTATTTGACTGGGACGACCTACCAGAGTCAGTGGCTGTATTTGGCCCAGGCGTAATAGGCCTAGAAATTGGCCAAGCACTTAGTCGCTTGGGCGTAAACGTAAAATTATTTGGTGTTGGCGGCGCAATTGGCCCACTTACCGACCCAGTAATTAAAGACTATGCAAACACTGTTTTTGCTGAAGAATTTTTTGTAGATACCGACTCAAACGTATCTGACATGATGCAAGTTGGCGATAAAGCCCAGCTTACTTACACCGATAAAGACGGTGCTAAACACACCGAGCAATTTGACTACGTACTTGCAGCCACAGGCCGAGTACCCAACGTAGACAAGCTAGGTTTAGAGAATACCGGCATAGAGCTTGATGAGCGCGGTGTGCCACACGCCGACCCGCACACAATGCAATGTGGTAACTCTAATATATTTATAGCGGGCGATGCCAGCAATATGATCCCCCTGCTACACGAAGCATCTGATCAAGGCACCATTGCCGGACAAAATGCTGGGCGCTTCCCCGATGTACGCATTGGCCTTCGCCGCGCTAAAATAGCCGCAGTGTTTAGCGACCCACAAATAGCAATAGTAGGCGACAGCTATAAACAAATTACAGACCGCCTAGGTGAATGTGGTTGCTTTGAAGTAGGCGAAGTGAGCTTTGAAAACCAAGGCCGTAGCCGAGTAATGCTTAAAAATAAAGGCCACATGCGCGTTTACGCAGAGCAAGGCACAGGCTTATTTTTAGGTGCAGAATTTATTGGCCCACAAGCCGAACACCTTGCTCATTTATTAGCATGGGCTGTGCAAAACAAAATGACCGTACCAGAAATGCTGGATATGCCATTTTACCACCCAGTAATTGAAGAAGGTTTACGCACTGCCCTACGCGATTTAAATGCCAGACTTAAATTTGGCCCAGATATTATTAACAGCTGTATGGAATGCGGACCAGGCGCTTAACTTTTATACAGCAATAAAACAAATACATACTTGCTAACAAAAAGCCAAAACAGTCGTTTTGGCTTTTTTATGCGCTTTTTTAACGCTAATACCCATTGTATTAAATTATGAGGTATTGATAGCAACAGATAAACAGAGTACATACAAAGGCCTAATTTTCGATAAGCATTTGTTCTACTTAAAAATTTATAACGCCGTTTACGCTTTATTTAGCACGTTAGAATGACTAAATTTTTAATTCGATTGCTATAACCTCTCAAAAATTATTTTAGCTGTTACACTTATTTGATTACTCAATCACAACAAGATGGAAAAGCTATGCCCAATAATAAATTTAGACTAGTCACCCGCAGCGATTTCGACGGCTTAGTATGTGCCGTACTGCTCAAAGACTTAGACCTAATTGATGACATTTTATTTGTACACCCAAAAGACATGCAAGATGGCAAAATAGACATAACTGCAAACGACATTACAACTAACCTACCCTACGTTGCTGGCTGTCACATTGCATTTGACCATCACTTAAGCGAAACCGTACGTAACGCAAGCGATATTAAAAACCATGTAATTGACCCTAAAGCTCCTTCTGCTGCACGCGTTGTTTATGATTATTATGGCGGCGCAGAAAAATTTCCAAACATCAGCACAGACATGATGGAAGCCGTAGATAAAGGCGATGCAGCACAGTTCTCAAAAGACGAAATACTCAACCCAACTGACTGGGTATTAATGAACTTTATCATGGATGCACGCACAGGCCTTGGCCGCTTCCGCGAGTTTAAAATTTCAAACTACCAATTAATGATGAAGCTAATTGATGCCTGTAAAGATCAAAGCATCGAAGACATTTTAAAAATGGAAGACGTAGCTGAACGCGTTGCGCTTTATAACGAGCATAACGAAAAGGCCAAAGAGCAAATAGCACAATGCGCAACCGTGCATAAAAACCTCGTGGTGCTAGATTTAACTCAAGAAGAAACTATTTACGCCACCAACCGCTTTGTTATTTACGCCATGTACCCCGACTGCAATATATCAATTCACAAAATGTGGGGCCTTAAAAAACAAAACGTAGTATTTGCCATAGGAAAATCAATCACTAACCGCAGCTCAAACACCAATGTGGGCGAGTTATGCCTTAAATACGGCGGTGGCGGCCACTTAAACGCCGGTACCTGCCAAGTAGAAACCAGCAAAGCCGAAGCGGTGCTTGGTGAGCTGATTGATACGATTACGAGTGATGGTTGAGCTGTAAGCTGTAAGCTGTAAGCTGTAAGCTGTAAGCTGTAAGCTGTAAGCTGTAAGCTGTAAGCTGTAAGCTGTAAGCTGTAAGCTGTAAGCTGTAAGCTGTAAGCTGTAAGCTGTAAGCTGTAA
>NZ_JAQREI010000028.1:0-27057 GCF_028599215.1 Pseudoalteromonas sp. Angola-30 | reverse complement strand
ACGGGTTTTTTGCTGTCTGGGATTTAATAAATAGCCAGACTCATGCCGAACCCTGAGTTAAACGAAACAGCTCGAAAGCGTGCACCGCATAAGGCCGCCCCGACGCAATGATAATGTCCCATTTGCTATGTGACTCTCTACCGCTGTGGGCACTACGACATTGCCAGGCTTCAAATACAAGAAAGCCCGACTCGAAAGAGCCGGGCTTTTTTACGTCCGCAGAAAAGTAAAAATACATTCCAGATATTATTCGCACAGTCTCCTATTCGCACAGTCTCCACCACCTCCGTAGCGTGGGTTGAGTATCACGAAACCCGCGGATAACGCTCGCCGCACATCTTTGTATGGTAAATATAGTGTTTTTATATATGCGTACCTTAGTCCGCACGACATTTGACAGCGTAGCACACCTACTCCCAATACCAGAACGCTGCTTAAGAAATGAAGCATTTTTTCTACGTCTCTAGAAAAGTGAAATACCTGCCTTTATATAGTTCCGCCACTCCTCTGTAGCGTGGATTGAGGATCACGAAACTCGCGATGAAAGCACGCAATATAACTTAAAGTAATGAATTAATTTTAAACAGTTCATAGAGCTTAGCTTATTATCAAGCGTAGCACCTTAAGTTTTGTATAAGGCAGTTTGACTATCTATATAGCTTTTGCTTTGATTTACGCTGCATGAGCAGCTCGTAATTTAGGTCGTAGCTAGCTATACAAGCAGGTTTAGGTTGTAAAGGGCTCGTTTGATATTTTAAATAAGCTTTGTCATTAGCTTATAGTGTATTTAAATCGTTTCGTTTTAATGAGCCACCTAAAAAGCCCCAGGGCAAATAATAAAGCGGTGGCTACACCTGATAAAACCCATAAAATTCGTAATGGCTGATCGCCAATGCTGCCATTGTGAAGTGGATGCAACCAGTTTTTAAATTTACTGGCAATGCTCATCTTATCTATATTAAAAACACTTATGAGCTCTCCTGTGCTTGCATTTACTTGCACATAACTGTGAGGAAAGCGATAAGAGGGATCGCTTTTGGTTTTGAACCTAAACCGATATACCGCATTGTGATTTGACGGGGTTTCTACCCATGCTAGCCGTGTATTTGGCATGGCCTCTTGTGCTGTACTAAGTGCTGCTGATAAGGAAATACTGCGCTGGGGTTTTATTATTGCGCTGTTAGGTTTATCTATATTTCCAAGCAGGGCTGTTATCAAAGGATCGGTTTGCTTTGGTATTGCTAACATTATACCGGTTGCTGTTAATAGGATTAAAGGCAGAGCAAAAATTAAACCAAGCAACTTGTGCCAGTCATATAACAAGCCCAGAAAAGAGCTGCGCGCTTTAAACTTTAATGACTTAGCCCATTGCCCTTTTTTAGGCCACCAAGCGCATAGGCCTGATATGAGGAGTATAAGGCTACCTATTCCTATATAGCCTATAACGATTGTACCAGTGCTACCTGCAAGTAACGAGAAGTGTACGTTATAAATCCAGGTAACAAAGTAGTTACCCCATACATCCTCACGTAATATAAGCCTGCCATCAGGGCTTAGCCAAACCATAAGTGGTGCAAAAGCGTGATCCACTGTTTCGTTTTGGTTGTAATATCTTGCGGGAATATAATGTTTATCTTTGGTGCTTTCTAAACGCCACGAGCCTTGTTTATCTGGGTAGTGAGTTTTTAACGTTTGATATGCGGTATCCCAATTTATAGGCCTCGCTGTTTCTGTACTTAAACTACTTATATTTTCATCTAGTTCGGGGTAATAAACGAGTATAGAACCTGTTAGAGCAATGAGTGCGAGTACACCCCCGATAGATAAGCCTAGGTATAAATGTACACGTCTTGCTATTTTTCGCCATGAACCATTAAAACGCATAAAAGAGTGACCATTAAAAATATGCAGTAAAGGGATGGCGCATTGTATCTTTGTTTAATAGAAAAGAACTGCGACAAAATGTCGCAGCAATAAAATAATTAGCTTAGCAAACAAAAACGCCAGCTTTATAGGCTGGCGTTTAAATCAGGCTTGGTAATTAATTATGCTTTTGGGCCTGCATTTTTAATATCATCTGATACATCGTATTTAGCGAAGTTTTCAGTGAAGTCAGCGGCAAGTTTTGCTGCATATTCATTATATTTTGCTTTATCTTCCCATGTATTAATTGGGTTAAGTAGCTTGCTATCCACACCAGGGACTTCCACTGGTACGTCTAGATTTAATACATCGATATGCTGAGTTTCTACATTGGCTAATTTACCAGATACGATTGCATCTATTACAGCGCGGGTGGTTGGAATATCAAAACGCTCACCGGTACCGTATGGGCCGCCTGTCCACCCTGTATTAACAAGGTAAACCTTTGCCCCAAATTCGCGTACACGCTTCATAAGCAGCTCAGCGTAAACACCTGCAGGGCGAGGGAAGAAAGGGGCGCCAAAACACGTTGAGAATGTAGATTCTATATCGCTAGTTGAGCCAATCTCTGTAGAGCCTACTTTAGCCGTGTAACCACTTAAAAAGTGAAAAGCAGCGGCTTCTTCGCTAAGTACAGAAACCGGCGGTAAAACACCGCTCACATCACAGGTTAAAAATACAACAGCTTTTGGCTCGCCAGCACGGTTTTCAACTTTGCGCTTTTCTACGTGCTCTAGCGGGTAAGCAGCACGGCTATTTTGCGTTAAGCTTGTATCGTTAAAGTCAGGTGTGCGTGTTTCATCAAGTACAACGTTTTCTAAAATTGTACCAAAGCGAATAGCATTCCAAATTACTGGCTCATTTTTTTGTGAGAGGTCGATACATTTTGCGTAACAGCCACCTTCGATATTAAATACGCTTCCTGGTGCCCAACCGTGTTCGTCGTCACCAATTAAAAAGCGTGTTGGGTCGGCCGATAAAGTTGTTTTACCAGTACCCGATAAACCAAAGAATAGTGCTGTATCACCCGCTTCTCCTACGTTAGCAGAGCAGTGCATTGGTAATACACCTTTTGCTGGAAGAAGAAAGTTTTGAACGGAGAACATCGATTTTTTCATTTCACCGGCATAACGCATACCAGCAAGTAACACTTTGCGTTGAGCAAAGTTAATAATAACAGTGCCGTCGCTGTTGGTGCCATCACGCTGTGGGTCACAAACAAACGAAGGTACATTCATTACCTGCCATTGGGGTAAATCAGATGCATTATAGTTTTTAGGCTCAATAAACATGTTTTTAGCAAAAATATGGTGCCACGCTGTTTCTGTAGTAACAACTACAGGTAGATAGTGCTCAGGGTCTGCGCCAACTTCTAGGTGAGAGGTGAAGTGGTCATTACTTTGCACATGTGCTTCTACGCGAGCCCATAAAGCGTCAAATTTGTCAGCATCGAATGGGCGGTTTACATTGCCCCATTGGATATCATCTTGCGTTGTTGCTTCTTTTACAATGAAGCGATCTTTAGGAGAGCGACCAGTGCGCTTGCCTGTAATTGCAACAAAGGCTCCATTTGCGGCTAGTGTCCCTTCGCCACGACGAATCGCATGCTCGACAAGTTCAGCTGCGGTTAAATCGACAAAACGTGTTGCGCTTGTAGTCATGTTTATACCTAACTATGTGTGAGAGTTTGAACGGGATAGCTCTGGGTTCTTAGTTCCCTTAAGCTGAAATTATAGTAACAGAAGGATTTGAGATATTCGAGCCTGTAAAGGCCCTAAAAACACATATATTTGCTAAAAAACATGAATAATTTCAATGATACCGGTGTCAGTAAATTAACAAAATTCATGACACCGGTATCATCATTTTATAATATAAAACCGCATATTTTGCGGCTTTATATTTGATTATGAGGTGGGGGCTAATTAAAAATGTTTTTAATATCTTGCTCGTCAAAAACATATTCTTTTAGGCAATAATGGCAGCTAATGTTAACAGCGCCATTTTCAGCAACATCATCAAGTAATGCTTGTTGGCCTACATTAACTAAAGCAGTAATGGTTTTCTCTCTACTACAGCCACATTTAAATGTAATCGCTTGCGGGTCAAATACGCGCGGGTTATCTTCGTGATATAAGCGCGTTAATACGGTATTGGCATCAAGCTCTAATAGCTCTTCGCGTTTAATTGTATCGCTTAAGGCTTCTAAGTGAGTAAAGTCATTAATTGATTTTTGCTTATCAACAGGCAGTACTTGTAAAAACAACCCACAGGCTTTGGCTTTCCCTTCTGTTGTGTCGGTTGCAAACCAAAGGCGTGTTTTTAGCTGTTCTGATTGCTCAAAGTAGCTTTCAATACATTTACTTAATGTATCGTGCTCAAGAGGCACTATGCCTTGATAACGTTCGCCTTTGGTTGGAGTAATGGTAATAACCATATAACCTTTACCTACAAGCTCTTTTACCGTTGTGCCGCTAACCTCGCTTTGCATGCGCGCAATACCACGCATATTTTGTTTATCGTCGCCGTTAATAACAGCGTATTTAACAGGGCCATCGCCTTGTAGCTGAACGGCTATTTCACCCTCAAACTTTAAAGTGGCAGTTAATAAACACGTTGCAACGAGTAATTCACCTAATAATGCTTTAACTGGCTCAGGGTAATTGTGATTAGCTATCATCTCGTTGTAGGCGTGCTCAATTTGAACGAGTTCGCCACGAACATCGAGTTTGTCGAATAAATAACGGTGAAGTAAATCTTGTTGCATGAGCGGCTATACCTAACTTGATTTCATTTTTAAAAGTTCGCGTCGTTGCTTTTTATCGGGCTTTTTATCCGGATGTGGAGCAAAGAAGCTGTTATTTTTGCGTGCGATGGCGTTTTCTTCGCGTTTTGCAATACTTGCATCAGTTTCTTGATACAAGGTCTGTGCAATGGGGGCGCTTTGGCGTTTTTCAAGCACTTTAAGTACCTTGATAAGCTTTTCATCAACGCCTTGGGCAAGTTTTATGGTTGCGCCAACCTCCACAATTTTACTCGCTTTAGTACGTTGCCCATTATAATGTACTTTGCCGCCTTGCACCATTTCGCGTGCAAGCGCACGGGTTTTATAAAAGCGCGCAGCCCATAACCATTTATCTAATCGAACTTTTGGCTCACTGTTGTGGTCTGAGTCGGCATTAGTATTATTTTTTTTACTCATTAGGCTTCTTCAATCGACTATTTATATATCGTAAAATTTATCATGAAATCATCGTAGGATGAAGGTATTACGGCGCATGCTGGTTTTTTAGTCAACATTACATTGTTATATTAATCTGTTTACAAAGTTTAATATTAGTGTGCTTGTTGAATGAAAAATGAAAGGGTACTATGGGTACGCGCTTATGCAGTAAATTAAAATAAGAACATTATTATGGAACAGCAAATTCAACAGCTTAAACAATTTTTAACACGGCTACCCCATGCTAAATTAAGCGCAGTAGTTACGCTGTTAGTCGTTGTTTATCTTGCTTATTTACTCTCAAAATTAGTTTGGCTGGTATGGCCACAACCGGTCTCTACACCGCTTACTCCATCTCACTATTCAGCCGCATCGAAGGCCTCTAGTACTACCTCAGTACAAAATATTATAGAGCAATTTTTATTTGGTAAAAAAACTGTAACAAATAAAACTAATACTGCGCAGCAAAACGAAGTAATTAATAATGCACCAGAAACACGCTTAAGTATTAATCTAACCGGTATTGTTGCTGTAAGTAACGACGATAAGGCAGGTATTGCTATTATTGAGTCACAGGGGCGACAAGTTAGTTACTTAGTTGAAGAGGTTGTACAAGGCACCCGTGCAGAGGTTGCGCAAATACTTCCTGATCGCGTTATTTTAAGTGTAAACGGGCGATTTGAAACGCTAATGCTAGATGGTCTCGACTTTAGTAAAAAAGTATCTATGCCTGTGCTTGCCGCTCGCGAAGCACAAGACATGGGGCCGCAAAAAATAGAACAAAGCGAGTTGCAAATTAACGCAACCGCTGACCCAGATGTAAAAGAAGCAATAATAGAAACACGAGAAGAGCTATTAAGTGAACCTGGTAAGTTATTTGATTATATTCGTGTTTCACAAGCAATGAGCGATGGCGAGTTAATCGGCTATCGCTTGAGCCCAGGTAAAGAGCCTGCTCTGTTTAAACAAATGGGCCTACAGAATAATGATTTAGCCGTGGCTATTAACGGCTACCAATTAACAGATTTACAACAGGCAATGGCAGCTATTAATGAGCTGCGTAATACCAGCGATGCCACAATTACGATAGAACGTGATGGTGAGCAAATCGATGTGCAATTTAGCCTGCAATAACTTAGCTTTGGAGTTTTAACATAATGGTTCAGGTGCTACACCTCAAAAAAATTAAAAAAGGGTTAGCTAAGTACGCAGCGCTTTTTTTAGCAGCCAGTATTTCGTTGTCGGTTTCAGCTGTTGAATATGCTGCAAACTTTAAAGGCACAGATATCAACGAGTTTATAAACATTGTTGGTAAAAACCTTAATAAAACAGTGATCATTGACCCAAATGTGCGCGGTAAAGTAAACGTACGCAGTTATGAGTTAATGGATGAAGCGCTGTACTACCAATTTTTCTTAAATGTACTCGAAGTGTATGGCTACTCAGCAGTAGAAATGGACAACGGTATTATCAAGATTGAAAAAAGCTCTGACGCTAAAAAATCAAATGTGCCGCTAATTACAGAAAACAGCGCTGCATCGGGCGATATGATGATCACTCGTGTGGTACGCGTTAAAAATGTAAGTGTTCAAGAGCTTGGTCCATTAGTACGTCAATTTAGCGACCAAAAAGACGGTGGCCATGTAGCAAACTTTAATGCTGCCAATGTCATGATGCTTACTGGCCATGCAGCGTCGGTTAATCGCTTAGTAGAAATTATTCGCTCGGTGGATCAAGCCGGTGATAAGCGTGTAGATATTGTTAAGCTTAAATATGCAACAGCAGATGATGTAGTATCGGTTGTTGAAAATATTTACAAAGACAGCGGTAAAGGCAGCGTTCCTGAATTTTTGATCCCTAAGGTGGTTGCCGATGGCCGTACTAATAGCGTAATAGTAAGCGGTGAAGGGCAAGCCCGTACCCGTGCTATAGAACTAATTAAGCGCCTAGATGGCGAACTTGAAAGCCAGGGTAATACCAAAGTATTTTACTTAAACTACGCCAAAGCAGAGGATTTAGTAAAAGTACTGCAAGGCGTAAGTAAAACGCTTGCAGAAGATGGCCAAGGCACAAGTAAAACTCGCACAAACAATAAAAACGATGCCAGTATTGAAGCCCACCCTGACTCAAACTCATTAGTTATTACGGCACAGCCCGATACCATGCGCTCATTAGAGACCGTGATTGATAGGCTCGATATTCGCCGTGCGCAAGTACTTGTAGAAGCGATTATTGTTGAAGTAATGGAATCAGATGGCGTTAACTTAGGTACGCAATGGATTTCGGAAGATGGCGGTATGTTGCAGTTTAATAATGGCTCAACTGTGCCTGTAGGCTCATTAGCGGTTGCAGGTATTCAAGCGCAAGACACCACAACCACACAAACAATAATAGGCACAGAATCAGGTAACGTAACCAGCTACGATGAAACAACTGAGGGTGATTATTCGGCACTTGCCTCGCTACTAAGTGGTGTTAATGGCTTAGCGTTTGGTTTAGTTAAAAACGACTGGGGTGCAATTATTCAGGCCGTTTCAACTGACACTAACTCAAACATACTGGCTACACCTTCTATTACCACCATGGATAACGAAGAAGCGTCGATGATAGTGGGTCAAGAAGTGCCCATTATTACTGGTTCGCAAACAGGCAGTAATAACGATAATCCATTTCAAACTATTGAACGCCAAGAAGTGGGTGTAAAACTAAAAGTAACCCCACAAATTAACGATGGCTCAGCAGTACAATTATTAATTGAACAAGAAGTATCGAGTGTAAGTGGTGCAACCGCTGTCGATATTTCTGTTAATAAGCGCGCCATTACCACAACCGTTATGGCTGATGATGGCGGTATGGTTGTGTTAGGCGGCCTAATTGATGAAGACGTGCAAGAAAGTGTATCTAAGGTACCAATTTTAGGTGATATTCCAATTTTAGGTCACTTATTCAAGTCAACAAATACGACCAAACGTAAGCGTAATCTTATTGTATTTATTCGCCCAACGATTATTCGCGATGGCGTTAATATGAATAAGTTAAGCTTTAATAAGTATAACTTTATCCGTGGCGAGCAAATGAAAGAGAAAGAAGATGGTATAGAGCTTATGCCAAATTCAGATGTTCCTTTACTTCCATCTTGGGATGATGAGCTTATTCTGCCACCAACTTATGAAGAGCACTTAAAAGCATTGAGCTCTAAAGAACGTGCAGAGCGTGAAGATGACTAGCGCAATAGAACAAATAAACGAAGACGTGGTTCATCGTAGTGATGAAACACGCTCTGAGGAGTTACTTACAAGTAACGATTTAGTTGAATTACCTCCAAAACGTTTACCTTTTTCGTATGCGCGCAGAGCGGGTGTACTGCTTAGTAAAAATAATGAACAGCAAATTGTGTATTACCGCGGCGAGCTAGATGTTGAAGTATTGCTAGAAGTACGTCGCATTGCAGGTAAAGGCTTTACCCTAGAGCAGTTAGCTGACGATAAATTTGAGTTACTATTAGAGGCTGCGTATCAGCGCGACAGCTCTGAAACACAACAAATGATGGAAGATATTGGTAATGAGGTCGATTTATTCTCCCTTGCCGATGAGCTCCCACAAACCGAAGATTTATTAGCCGGCGATGATGATGCGCCTATCATCAAACTAATCAACGCCATGTTAAGCGAAGCAATTAAAGAAGGTGCATCCGATATACATATCGAAACCTTTGAGCAAGAGCTTGTGATTCGCTTTAGGGTTGATGGCGTATTAAAAGAAGTGCTTAAACCTAATCGTAAGCTTGCCTCGTTATTAGTATCGCGTATTAAGGTAATGGCGAAACTAGATATAGCAGAAAAACGTATTCCGCAAGATGGTCGTATTAGCCTGCGTATTGCAGGGCGTGCAGTAGATGTACGTGTATCTACCATGCCATCTAGCTTTGGTGAGCGTGTAGTACTGCGTTTACTTGATAAAAACAATGCCCGCTTAAACCTTGAAGATTTAGGCATGACGCCGCAAAATCGAGAGTTGTTTGCTGATTTAATTAGTAAACCACACGGTATTATTTTGGTTACTGGCCCAACGGGTTCTGGTAAAAGTACCACCTTGTACGCCGGTATGAGCCAAATAAATTCTCGCGATCGTAATATTTTAACGGTAGAAGACCCAATAGAGTACGAAATTCCGGGGATTGGCCAAACGCAAGTAAACACCAAAGTAGATATGACCTTTGCCCGCGGGCTTCGTGCAATATTACGTCAAGATCCCGATGTGGTAATGGTCGGTGAAATACGTGACCTTGAAACCGCGCAAATTGGCGTGCAAGCATCGCTTACAGGTCATTTAGTTATGTCTACGCTACATACCAATACCGCCTCGGGCGCAATTACCCGTATGGAAGACATGGGTGTAGAGCCATTCTTACTGTCATCGTCATTGTTAGGCGTGCTGTCGCAGCGCTTAGTACGTACTTTGTGTAATAGCTGTAAAGAAGGTCACACTGCTGATGAGCGTGAGTGTGAGCTGCTAGGTGTACCGTTTGATAGCGCACCTACAATTTACCGCGCAGTAGGCTGTGAAGAGTGTAACTTTAATGGTTACCGCGGGCGTACTGGTATTCATGAATTACTCGTGGTTGATGAAGAAATACGCGAAATGATCCACAGCGGTAAAGGCGAGCAAAGTGTTGAAAAATACATTCGCCAAAAAAGCCCAAGCATACGCCAAGATGGCTGTAGCCGCGTATTGGCAGGCAAAACAACCCTTGAAGAAATTCTACGCGTTACCCGTGAGGAAGCCTAACCATGGCGGCGTTTGAATACCGTGCCCTTGATGGCCGAGGGAAAGAACAAAAAGGCATTTTAGAAGCCGATACAGCTAAGCAAATTCGCCAAGCGCTGCGCGAAAAAAAACTTACGCCGCTTGAAGTTGTCCCTGCAGCAGAAGGGGAAAAACAAGTTAGTGGCGCAAAAACGCCGTTATTAAGTCGTTTTTTTAAACCCAGCGTATCAACCTCCGATTTAGCCCTTATTACGCGCCAGCTTGCGACGCTCATTCAATCGGCATTGCCAGTTGAAGGGGCTGTCATGGCGGTGGCAGAGCAATGTGAAAAGCCTCGCTTAAAACGTATGCTTATGTCGGTACGTTCAAAGGTGGTAGAGGGTTACACACTGGCCGATGGCATGAGTGAATTCCCACATGTATTTGACGATTTATACCGAGCAATGGTAGCCGCAGGTGAAAAATCAGGGCACCTTGACCAAGTATTAAATCGCCTTGCCGATTACACCGAGCAGCGCCAACACATGCGCAGCCAAATTACTCAAGCCATGGTTTATCCTACCATTTTGGTTATTTTTGCTATTGGTATTGTTTCGGTTTTACTCGGTACCGTTGTGCCTAAAATTTTAAAAACCTTCGAAAAAACTAAGCAAGTACTGCCTTGGACGACCGAATGGGTTATGGCAGGCAGCCACTTTGTACAAAATTATTGGTTTATAAGTTTGTTAGTCATTACTGCGCTGGCAGTAGGCATTAAACATGCACTTAAACAACCTAAAATTCGCTTTTGGTGGGACGACCGCGTACTGCACATGCCTGGTTTTGGTAAAGTAGCGCGGGGTATTAATACCGCGCGTTTTGCGCGTACACTCAGTATTTTATCGTCAAGCTCAGTACCGCTACTTGAAGGTATGCGCATATCGGGTGGCGTATTAGCGAATAAAAAAATGAAAAAATCGGTGGCAGATGCTGCCGATAGAGTCAGTGAAGGTGCAAGCCTAAGAGCGGCTTTACAGCAAACTAAGTTGTTTCCGCCGATGATGCTGCACATGATTGCCAGCGGTGAAAAATCAGGTGAGCTAGAACAAATGTTAGAGCGCGCGGCTAATAACCAAGACCGTGAGTTTGAAAGCATGGTAAACGTATCATTAAAATTATTAGAGCCAGCAATGATTGCCTCAATGGCGGTGATTGTTTTGTTTATAGTAATGGCTATTTTACAGCCAATAATGGCAATGAATAAAGCGGTAGGACTTTAAGCTTTAAGGGGTTAGCTAAGTTACTATTTACTTAGATGACGCCAAATTAAATTATGTTTTTGGAAAATGAGGTATTTACGTGAATAAACAATCAGGTTTTTCTTTACTCGAAGTAATGGTGGTATTGGTTATTATCGGGATGATTATGTCAATTGTGGCGCCTAATATTATGGGCCAACAAGAAGAAGCTGCTATCGATAAAGCACATCTAGATATTCAACAGCTTGAAGATGCAATGAGCTTATACAAGCTTAAAAATAAAAGCTACCCAAGCACAGAGCAAGGCTTAGAAGCATTGGTCAATAAAACCAGCATTGAGCCAATTCCTAAGCGTTTCCCTGATGGTGGTTTTGTAAATGAATTACCAGAAGATCCATGGGGCAACCCGTACCAGCTAATTAGCCCAGGTGAAATTGGCAAGTTTGATATTTTTTCGATGGGACCTGATGGCGAAGCCGGTACCGATGATGATATTGGCAACTGGAACGAAGACGAGCAATAAATGCGACTTAACCAAGCAGTATGGTTAAATACGATTGCACGAGGCTTACTATGCAAGTAAGCCTTAATCGTATGCGCGCCCACCACCGTGGGTTTAGCTTAATAGAAATTTTAGTGGTGCTTACTATTATCGCATTTGCGACCAAAATGGTGGTATACAGCTTAGAAGGCGGTGCCGAAGATGAGCTTGATACACAAGCGCTTAGGCTGCATACCACCATTAACATGGCCTCTGAATTTGCTATTTTAAATCAAATAGAACTTGGCTTAATGGTTGAGGAAAACACCCTTGAGTTTTTAGTATTTGATGGCGAAAAATGGATTACCTTTGACCGCGAAGACCTTTACAAGCCCATTGAGCTGGATGAACGGTTAAAGCTCACGCTCAATTTAGAAGATTTAGCCTGGTCACAAGAGAACTTACTTGAGCAAGCAAATTGGCGTGAACTAATGAGCGGCGGCGATGACGATAGCTTATTAGAGCTTGAAAAACTAAAAATACCGCAAGTCCTTATTTTATCATCTGGCGAGGTCAGCGCCTTTCAGCTTATTGTTGAATTAAAAGAGCAAAGCGAGCCTGTGTATTACATTGAAGGGGAATTTACAGCCCCTGTTAATTTGCGAAAAGAGCCATAATAATGAGGCTAAATAAAGGCTTTACCTTACTCGAAGTGCTTGTGGCGTTAAGTATTTGTGCTATGGCTGGGATTGCAGCTATGCAAGCAACCGGCGAGCATATAAATCATTTAACAACACTTGAAGAGCAAACGTATGCATCGTGGGTGGCAGAAAATGTGCTTGTGGTGCAGCGTAGTAAAGGTAAAGACTGGCAGGCTAAAAATGGCGCGCGCGGCAGCGAAGTAATGGCGGGCGTTGAGTGGTTTTGGAAGCAAGAAATAGCAAAAACTGCAGACAAAAGCTTTGTAAAAGTGACCATAAATGTTTTTAGCGACGAAAAATACGAGCAATCGGTGTACGAGCTTTCAACTTATTTAAATAAAGGCAGCTAATAAGTGAAGCAGCGCGGATTTACATTAATCGAAGTATTAGTTGCTATGGCTATTTTAGCGGTGGTGATTATGGCTACTCACCAAATTTTAGACTCAACCACCAAAGCAAAAGAAGCGTCTGATGAAAAAATAGCGGAGCTTAACGGCCTACAAACCGCATTTAGGTTAATGGACCAAGACTTTAGCCAAATGACTCAGCGCACTGTACGTAACGAAGCCGGTGATGCGCAAGAGCAATACTTACTAGCAGGGCGTTATATATTAGAAAGCCAATACGATGGTATTGCGTTTGTACGCGATGGCTGGGTTAACCCAATCAACTTGCTGCCTCGTTCTGAGTTACAAGCCGTAGGGTATAGAGTGCTTGATGACAATTTAGAGCGTGTATACAGAGTGTATGTAGATCAGCTTGATAATATGGAGCCGCGGGTACAAGTTGTTTTAAAAGGTATTGAAGAGCTTAAATTTGAATTTTTAGATGCCAACAACGAGTGGCAAGAGCAATGGCAAATAAAAGCCTTACCTAAAGCGGTTGCGGTTACTTTACAACAAATTGAGGCAGAGCCTATTCGTCGTGTTTTTTTAGTACCCGGGCAGGGCAAAAACAGCGGGGAGAGTAATTAATGAATAAGCGCGAATCACGCGGTGCCGCATTAGTTATTGTGCTTTTTATTGTTGCACTGGCCGCGATATTAGCCGTAGAAATGAGTGCTAATTTAATGGTGCAGGTTCAAAAAAGCACTAACCTGCAAGGTCACCAACAAGCAAAGTGGTATGCCTACGGCGGTGAAGAGCTGGCAATAAAGGCACTAAAGTTAAGTAAAGACGATGATCCTGACAAAACCTCGTTAGATCAGGTTTGGGCCACGCAAGGCGACACCCAATACCCTGTAGATAACGGTACTCTAAGCGGTAAAATTACTGACTTACAGGCGTGTTTAAATTTAAATGCATTAGGGGAAGCACCAGACCCAAACTCTACCAGCAAAACCAACCCTGCTCATAAAGCACTCTTTGCATTATTAGAAAACATTGAAGATTTACCTGCCGAGGAAAGCGAAGAAGCAATGGCAGACAGTGTATTTGACTGGCTTGATGAAAACAGCATTACCTATCGTTCAGGCGCTGAAGAAGACGAGTATTTATCGCGTGATTACCCTTATATGAGCGCAAATAGTTTATTTGCATCACCTTCTGAGTTGCGTTTGGTAAAAGGTTTTAATCCGCTAGTAATGGAAAAGGTATTACCTTTTGTGTGTGTTATTCCGTGGTCTCCCTTATTATCGATTAACGTCAATACGTTACTTCCCGAACAGGCACTTATTTTAAGTGCCATGATTGACGAATTATCGTTATCGGGCGCAGAGGCCGTTATAGCGGCTCGCCCTGAAACCGGATTTGATAGCGTGGATGAATTTTTTTCCGAGGTACAGCAGCAAGGCGGTACAAATTTAGATTCGGTTAAAGAACTATTTAGTATTAACAGCGAATATTTTAAATTACAAACGCAGGCGACATTTGTCGATTTGCGTTTTTCGATGACCACATTACTTCATGCCAAAAATGGCGAAGTAACGATACTGGCGCGAAAATTTGGAGGCGTACAGTGACAGAAATACTGCTGATCCGCACGGGTCAAACAGAGCAAGATAAATTAAATTGGTTAATTTATTCACCACAAGAACAAGAAATAATTGCCAGTGGGGAATTAACCGATGCAAGCCGTTTAAGTGAGCTAAGTGAAAAAGCGCAAACCCGCGAGGTAGTGGTATTACTGCCTAGCGATCAGGTGCAGCTTAAAACAGTGGCGTTGCCGACTAAGTGGAATCGTAAGTTAGAGCAAGCGTTGCCATACATGCTTGAAGAAGATATTGCGTGCGATATAGACGAGCTATTTGTCGCAATTGGCGAGCCCACTATGATTAATGAGCAGCATGCAATTAAAGTTGCCTTAACTGACCGCGAGTGGTTTGAGACCTGGCTTGCTTTATTTTCAGAGCATAACTTGGCGGTATACACCATTTTACCTGATGCCCTGCTACTGCCTACAGCCGACGATGATACATTAACCGCCATAGAGCTTAATAATCAGTGGTTATTTAAAAGAGGCGATTGGCATATTAGTGCCGTTGAAAATAGCTGGCTAAGGGATTACTTAAGTGCACTTGGCGAACCGAGTGTAAAGCACTATAGCCCAGCTAATCAGTTTCCTGAATGTATTAACCTAATTTCGCAAGCAAGCGACTACGATTTACCATTGGCTTTATTTGCTAAACAACTTACCAGCGTTAAATTTAATTTACGCCAAGGTATGTACCAGCTTAAAAAGAAAAGTGCACTGTGGTGGGGTTATTGGAAAGGCGCAGCCATTATTACCGGTGTTGCTTTATTTGCTACCATTGCTATAAAGCTTGTTGAACTAAATCAACTTAACTCGCGTGTTGAGCTTGCTAAAGCCCAGGTAGTGGATAGATACCAAAAAGCATTCCCCGGAACTAAAGTACGTCCTAACTTAATTAAAAGCCAAATCAGGGGCGCGCTTAAAACCATTAATGGCGAAAGTGAAGCTGGATTTTTAGATTTGACCAGCCAATTGGTTGGCGTTTTTTCGCAAGTAAGCGAATTTACGCCAGAAACCCTACGTTACGATAAACGCCGTAATGAGCTGCGAATACGCGCACGCGCAAAAGACTTTCAAACGTTTGGTAAAGTAAAAAGTATACTTGAGCAACAAGGGTTAACGGTTGAACAAGGGTCGTTAAATAACGATGGCGATTTTGTCGTAGGCGAAATTAAACTGCGAGGTGCAGTATGAAAAAGCAAATAATGCAATACTGGCGCTCTTTAAAAGAGCAAGAGCAGCAATTGATTATGGTTGCTGGTGGTATATTTGTTGTTTTTGTTTTAGTAATGGGAATTTTTAGACCTTTAAATAACGCCATAGATAAAGCTAAAAAGTCGTACGTCACTCAGCAAGAGCTGCTCGTATGGGTTGATGAAAGCATAGTAAAGTTAAAAGCGGCGGGTAACACGCAGGCAATTAGCAATCAAAATATTAGCCAAGTGGTTAATTCAACGCGTAGTCGTTACCGTATTACTATTAGTAAAATGCAGCCTAACGATAACTCGTTACGTTTAACGCTTGATTCGGTAGAGTTTAATCAATTAATAGAATGGTTAGACGAACTGGTTAATCAGCATGGCTTAAGAGTAGAGAACCTTGATTTAAGCAAAGATGATAAATCAGGGTTTGTACGTGTAAGCCGCTTAGTACTAGAGAAGTAATTAATGAAAAAAATAATAATATTATCAGTGGTATTTTTTATTAGTTTTATTGTGTTTTGCATAATGAAATTACCAGCGGCCATTGCGTTAGACCTAGCTAAGCCGTACTTACCAAAACAGCTTGAAATAGGGCAAACCGTAGGGAGTGTATGGCAAGGTCAGATGATGCAAGTGCGCTATCAAGACGAGCAGCTAAATAATGTACGCTGGGATATTGCTGGCTGGCAGTTATTTACGGGTAATTTAAATGCTAACTTAAAATTTGGTAATCCGCGTGAGCGTAGCGATATTTCGGGCTATGCTGATGTGAATTACGGATTATTTAACAATGTGGTTAAAGTTACCGATGGTATAATTCGCTCGACCGTAGAGCGTGCCATGCAACGTATTGCACTACCTATACCAGCTACGGCTAAAGGTCGAGTCATTTTAGAGCTTAACGAGTACACCTCAGGTGTGCCTTATTGTGAGTCATTAAAAGGCGAGATTGCCAGCCCAAATATAGATGTTAAAGGCTTTAATGGCTGGTTTAATATAGGCCCACTGAGTGGCATGTTAAGCTGTAAGTCGGGCGATATAGCTATTTTGGTCGACCCAGATAACACGTTAGGCCTTGAAGCCGACGCAACACTTAAAGCTAACTTTGACTTTAAAGTAGCAGGCTATGTTAAACCTGATGCTAGCTTACCAAAAGATGTACACGACGCGGTTAAGTTTTTAGGCCGCCCCGATGCACAGGGCCGCTACCCACTAAATTTTTAATGTAATAAAAGAGATTTAATGCAATTACCACAGTTTAACGAACAACACGCACAGCAATTAAGTGCATTTTTAAGTACTCAACCTCAGGCTATGTCCTTAACACAAAGCCAAGGCTATCTATTTGGGGTTATTTGTTCGCCAAGCCCATTAGAAGTTCACCAGTGGTTAGCGCATATTGTGCCTAATACGGCTAACGATTTAGACGAAGAAATACTGTTTTTATTTATGGCGTTATACCATCAAATTAGTGAGCAAGTATTTGAAACCGGTTACAAGTTACCCGCCAATTTTGACCTAGACTATACCCAAGCGTGGAGTGAAGGTTTTTTACGTGCTACTCAAGAATACGCACAACCTCTATTAACAGCTCCCGCTTTAGAGCCTCAGTACAAAGAAGCACTAGAGAGTGCGCTAAGTACGCTTAGCTTTTTTGCTGTTGATGAGCAAACAAGAGTGCAAATTGCGCAGCAAAATAGTATGACACTCGAAGCTTTATATCAGTATCAGTACGAATCAATGGGCGACTTTGCATTAGGCTTTGCCGAGCTTATTGAGGTGGTAGCCATAAACAGTGGGCTGATTACAGATGAAGGGTGGGAAGAGTAGCCTTTAGGTGTATTAAACGGCGCTTAGGATAATTAAGCGCCAAGTTCTAAAATAATATCAGTGCAGCCTTTTTTACACTTAACAACGCCTTTACCCGGCTCGCTGGTGGCTAAATCGAGTGTTAACACCTCGCCGCACTGCTCACAATGCAAGGTTTTTCCTTGCGATAGCTTTTTAAGTATTGTGCGCTGTTTATGAAAAGAGTCACTCGCTTTTTTGTTTAACTGCGAAAAATCCACTACTTAGCTCTCTTTTGTTCTAATGCATCCGATACAATTTTACACACTGTATTTAAACGCTCTTCGTAAAAATATAAATTTAGGTCGCGCTCGCGGCAATAACGTAAATGAAATAACTGCACTGAATCATCAGTGGTAAAGGTTTTTTCAATATATTCGTGCTCAGACTCAGAGAGCTTTAACGTACTGCTAATACGGTTTTTAGCCATATTGGCTGCTGGGCTACGGTTTATTTTGCTCGCATCACTTAAAAAACCCACACCTTCACCTAGTAGCTTTTCGCGGGGCTCTTTAACTAATGGGTGATCAATAGTAAAAAACGCAAGGATCAGAATGACCAATATAATAAACTTTTTCATGAATGCGTAAACCTTGATCTTAATGGGGTAAATTTAGCAAGCAGTGTAATAAACTGCATTTTAAAAGCAAGTAACTGAGATGAATAAATTATTAGCAATCTATACCTGTAATTTTAGCCAGTATTGTTATAATAGCCAACAGCAGTTAGATATTTCTGAAATATCTGAAAGTATTCAAACAGCTGATTATTTAAACTAATCACACTTACCATTAACGAACTACAGTTACAGTATAGAATACGCACACATTGCTACGTTTTTATTTCCAAGCGGCGTTGAGGAACTTCGATGGACAAGCAAATTAAAGTAAAGAATATACCTGCAGAGGTTAAAATCCAACAACCGGATTTAAGCCGTCAAGACGACAGGTTTAACCCACGTAACCGAATTTATGTTCGCGCAGTAAAAGGGCTTCATCAGTTACTTAGACAGCGTATAGGCTTTTTAGGCATGCTTGCCTTTATGCTTTTGCCTTGGATAAATTTTAATGGCCAGCAAGCTGTGTTATTTGATTTAGTTGGCCAAAAGTACAATATTTTTGGGCTAACGCTGTGGCCGCAAGATTTCACTATATTAGCCTTTATATTTATGTTGGCCGCGTTTGCACTCTTTTTGGTTACTACCTTTTATGGCCGAGTATGGTGTGGCTATACCTGCCCGCAAACTGTATGGACCTTTATATTTATTTGGTTTGAAGAAAAGTTTGAAGGCACAGCGAATCAGCGTAAAAAGCTAGATCAACGCCCGATGGACTTTGATAAGTTTTGGCGAAAAACAGCAAAGCACACCAGTTGGGTTTTATTTGCCTTATATACGGCGATTTCGTTTGTCGGATACTTTACGCCTATCCGTGAATTACTCCCTGACTTTGTTACCTTTAATGTAGGTGGTTACGCGCTGGTAAGTATTATTTTCTTTGCAGCGTGTACTTACGCTAATGCAGGGTGGATGCGTGAAATTATGTGTTTACACATTTGCCCCTATTCACGTTTTCAATCAGCTATGTTTGATAAAGACACTTACACCGTAACGTACGATGAAAAACGCGGCGAAAGCCGGGGCCCACGTTCGCGTAAAATTGCCCACGAAGATTTAGATATGGGCGATTGCATAGACTGTAACTTGTGTGTACAGGTGTGCCCTACAGGGATAGATATTCGTAATGGTTTGCAAGCCGAGTGTATAAACTGTGGCGCATGTATTGATGCCTGCGATGGTGTAATGGATAAAATGGATTACCCGCGGGGTCTTATTTCTTATACTACAGAGCGTAATCTCGAAACACCTGAAAATAAAACCAACCCACTGCGAGCTAAAATCATAGGTTACACGGTCATACTGGTGGTGCTTACCAGTGCGCTGGTGGCTAACATTGCATTTAGAAAGCCTATGGACTTTGACATAATACGAGACCGTAACCAACTGTATCGAGTTGACTTTAATGGCTTGGTAGAAAACACCTATACATTAAAAGTAATCAACAAGGCGCAGTACGAGCAAACCTTTAATATTGATGTTCAAGGCCTTGAAAACTTTAAGTACATTGGCAAGCAAACATTTACAGTGCAAGCAGGGCAATCGCATAATGTGCCACTGTCACTTGTGATGGACCCGTATGATTTAAAAGCGCCAATGACGGAGTTTAGCTTTGTACTTTCACCGGTTAATGACCCCGATGAAAGCATATCGCAACCGAGTAACTTTTTTAAAGCGCGATAAACACACTAACAAAAGCGGGGTAACCCGCTTTTTACATTAAGAAGCCCATGAGTAAATTTAGTTTTGAAGATTTAACGCCCGACTTAATTCTCGATGCGATAGAAAGCGTTGGTATATATGCAGAGTCAGGTTTATTAGCACTTAATAGCTACGAAAACAGAGTCTACCAATTTAAGGCGGAAGATGGCCTGCGCTACGTTGTTAAGTTTTACCGACCAGAGCGCTGGAGCAAAGCGCAAATACAAGAAGAGCACGACTTTGCATTTGAATTAGCTGAGGCCGAAGTACCCGTTGTTGCACCCATTAAACACAACGGAGAAAGCTTATTTGAGCACCAAGGTTATGTATTTGTGTTATTTCCAAGTGTAGGCGGGCGACAGTTTGAAGTTGATAACCTGGATCAGCTTGATGTAATGGGTCGTTTAATTGGCCGTATGCATCAGGTGGCTAAAAGCAAACCATTTGAGCACAGACCTACCTTTAGTTGCGAAGAATATTTGCATACAGCTAAAGTTCATCTGCAAAAAAGTAATTTGGTACCTATGGGGATCAGCACGGCTTTTTACACCATATTGGACTTGGTTATTGAACAAGCGCAAGCACAGTATAAAAATGTGCAAGGGATCCGCTTACATGGTGATTGCCACGCAGGTAACATTTTGTGGGCAGGCGAAGCACTTATGTTTGTTGATTTAGATGACGCTCGTCAGGGGCCGGCCATTCAAGATTTATGGATGATGCTCAGTGGCGATCGTCAAACACAGCTGTTACAGTTAGACACCCTTGTAAATGCGTATGAAGAGTTTTGTGATTTTGACCACACTCAACTCAAATTAATTGAACCGCTTCGTGCAATGCGTATTATTCACTATATGGGTTGGGTAGCTAAACGATGGAGTGATCCTGCGTTCGTACGGAACTTTTCATGGTTTGCTGAAGACAAATACTGGGAGCAACAAATTTTAGCGCTTAAAGAGCAGTTTGCAGCACTGCAAGAAGCTCCGCTGAAGTTATTGCCATAAAATTTTATTTAAAAAGTACACGAGATACCAATGCTTAAAAAATTGAAACTGAGCCTACTACTTTTATGTTTACCATTTGCAGCCCTTGCTGCACAGTTTGAAGCCGATAACCAGTATACTGTTATTGATGTAGAAAAAAGCGCAGAGCCGCAAGTAACCGAATTTTTCTCGTTTTACTGTCCGCATTGTTTTAAATTTGAGCCTGTTGCAAAGGCAATTGAAAAAAGCCTACCTGAGGGCACTGAATTTATAAAAAATCACGTTAACTTTTTAGGCGGTGTATCACCACAGGCGCAAAGCAACTTAAGCTACGCCTACTTAATCGGTAAAAAGCACGGTCAAGCACAAAGTATCAGCGACCAAATTTTTAAAAGTATTCATGTACAGCGCGCACCTTTAACGCAAATGAAAGACGTTAAAAAGTTGCTTGAAGTTAATGGTATCGATAGTGCAACGTTTGATCAAGACATTGCCAGCATGCCAATTATTTCAGCTGAGCGTGCAATGCAAGATAAACAAAACAAATATTCAAAACTAGGTGCGCTAACCGGTGTGCCTACCTTTATCGTAAACGATAAATATAAAATAAACATTAACACCATTAATAACCAGCAAGAACTGAATGAGTTAGTTGCTTTTTTACTAACACTTTAATCTCGGAGAACAATAACAATGATCAAATTAGTTAAAGCAGGTCTACTTGCATTACTACTACCTATGGCTGCGAGCAGTGTAGCCGCCACTTATGAAGAGGGCGTGCATTACGATGTAGTGGCAGAGCGTGCGACTAAAAAGCCAGAAGTAAAAGAGTTTTTCTCATTTTATTGCCCTGCTTGTAATAACATGGAAGCGTTAATTGGTGAGTTTAAGCCAAAGCTAGACAAAGACGTTAAATTTAAAAAGAGCCATGTTGATTTTGTCGGTGTTCGCGATCCAGAAAACCAACAAATGATGAGCCAAGCGCTGGCCACTGCGGAAGTACTTCCACAAAAAGATAAAATTGTTGCGGCTATTTTTAATCACATTCACACTAAGCGCGCTAAATTTAACGAGCTTGCAGATGTAAAAGATGTGTTTGTAGCGCAGGGTGTTGATGGTGATAAGTTTGATAAACTATACAAAAGCTTCTCGGTACGTACATTAAGCTCTAAAATGAAGCGTGACCAAAATTACTTTAAAGAAAAAGGCGCGCTACGTGGCGTACCAACCTTTATCGTAAATGGTAAATACAAATTAAATCTAGGCCGTGAGTCTGGTATTACCGCGCCAGAAGATATTAGTAAATTAATTAACTATTTAGCGAACAAGTAAGGTTTGCTAAAACAAAAAAGCTCCGTAAGGAGCTTTTTTTGTTTATAGGGATATAGCAATGGAAAAAATATTAATATCGAGTTGTTTATTTGGCTTACCTGTTCGATACGATGGTAAAAGCCAAGCATTATCGCACCCGCAAATTAATGTATGGCGTAAAGAAAATAGGTTAGTTATGTTTTGTCCTGAGGTGGCTGGTGGATTGCCAACACCTAGAGCATCAGCAGAGATAAAACAAGGGAGAGTCGTAACGAGCACTTATGAGGATGTAACTAAAGAATTTAAATCAGGTGCAGCTAAAGCCCTAGACTTATGTAATGAGCATGCAATTCGTTTTGCTTTACTTAAAGAGTCGAGCCCTTCGTGTGGTAGAAATACAATTTACGATGGTAGCCATAGTGGGGTAAAAGTACAGGGCATGGGTATGACTGCTAAGTTGCTGATGGAGCATCAAATTGAAGTGTTTAGTGAAAATCAAATACCAGCACTTATAAAGGTGCTGGCATTATAATATTAACTCACTATTTTCTTTGTAAGAAAACACCCGATTCTATGTGATGCGTATAAGGGAACTGATCAAATATCGCAAAGCGCTTAACATTATGAGTACGGGTTAAATGATCTAAATCGCGCTCAAGCGTTTCTGGGTTGCACGATATATAAATAATGTTCTCGTAGTTGGCTACTAAGTCACAGGTAAGGGTATCCATACCTGCGCGTGGAGGGTCGACTAAAATAGTTTGGCAATCGTAACTTTTTAAATCTATCCCCTCTAAACGCGAAAAGGTACGTTCGCCATTCATTGCCTGGGTAAACTCTTCACTCGACATACGAATTATATCTAAGTTATCTACCTTATTTTTAGCAATGTTGTATTGCGCTGAATGCACAGAAGACTTAGATATTTCAGTAGCCAATACGCGATTAAACGAACCCGCCAATGCAATAGAGAAATTACCATTACCACAGTAAAGTTCCAGCAGATCATTACTCAGTGGTTTACATAAGTCTTGTGCCCACTCCAGCATTTTTATATTCACTTTAGCATTAGGTTGCGTAAAGCTATTTTCTACTTGTTGATAAATAAGCTCCTGGCCGTTTACGGTTAAACGCTCAGTAACAAAATCATTGCCTAGTACTTCTTTTTGTTTGCGCGCACGACCGATAAAGTCAATGTTGTATTTGCTGCTCAGTTTTTCTTTCAGGGCTTTTATTTCAGTCAGCCACTGCTCATCGAGTGGTTTGTGATAAAGCAAGCTTACTAAAATCTCGCCACTTAATGACGATAAATAATCGATTTGAAACAGCTTACGACGTAATACTTCACACGACTTTAAATTATCAATCATCACCTGCATAACTTCACCAACTAATGGCGCGGCAGGGTCAAAGGTGTCGACGCGAATTTTTTCTTTCGTGGCCTGATCAAACATAATATGAAATAGATCATCCCCATCGTGCCATACTCTAAATTCAGCACGTTGGCGGTAGTTAATTGGCTCTGAGCTAAACACCTCTAACGCTTGCACACCAAATCGCTTAAATTGCGACGTAATACGCTGCTCTTTTTCATTTAGCTGCGTATCGTACTGTGTGGTATCTATTTTAATCACTGCCATTAATGCTACTACCTTATCTATGAGATCTATTTATCGGCGCTATTGTAGGGAGCGAGCAGTATTTGTCTAGTTTTGCTGATAATAAAGTTGCTGTTTTTTTAAACATGCACTTTAGTTTTGTCACTATTAGCCGATAATAAGCTAAGTACGTAACGGAGGTGGATCATGAAAATCGGTAATTATGGCTATACGCCAAACAACAACGTAAACAAATTCAATAATAAAGAGGCGCTACAGCAGCCAACAATCCAATCTCCGCAAGAAAGTTCATTACAGCGAGGCAGAGAACTTGCTGCAAAAGTGCTTGGCGACAAAATGGCAGAGCAACTAGGTTTACCTGTTGAGCAAAAACAAGCCGATAAACCTTTATTCGATTTTGATGAAATAGTAAAAAATGTACTCGACTTTGTATCTGGCGCAGTTAATAAAGCCAAAGCCAATGGTGCCGATGACGATAAATTAAAAAATATGTTAGATGATGCGCGCACAGGTGTTCAAACCGGTATAGACGAAGCAGTTGATGAGCTAAAAGGCACCGGTGTATTTAACGAAGAAATGCAAGAGGGAATCGACAAGTCAAAAGAAGGCATTTTTGAGGGACTTGATGAGTTTGAGCAAACCCTATTTAACCCACAAGCGGCCAGTGTTAGCGTAAGCCAAGCACAATATGTAAGTATGAGCAGCAATGCCGAGTATAAGTTTACAACGGCCGAAGGTGATGAGGTCAGTATTAGCTTTGCTGATGCATATGAGTCTCAAACAGCGAGCGGGTATCAACAAAGCAATAACAGCGAATCGTTTGCCAGCTCATCGTCGCAATCTCGAGAGCTGTCTTTTTCAATGTCAGTTAATGGTGATTTAAACGAACAAGAGCAAGATGCTATTAATGCCATGATGGAAGAACTACAAGGTGTAAGTAAAACATTCTTTAGTGGTGATTTGGATGAAGCATTTGAAAAAGCACAAGAGCTGAGCTTAGGCAGTGAGCAACTCGTTGCATTTTCAATGGATCTTCGCCAAACAAAAACAGTCGCTACCGTTAAAAGTTATGAGCAATATCAGCCAAACCCAACGAAAGAGGTAGCCGATGCGATCGCACCTTTTAATGACGATCTAAAAAATGCATTTGATAAAGCATCGCAACTAGGCTTACAAGATCAGCTTGCCGGTATTATAGAGTGGCTAAACCAAGATCAAGCAGCGGTCGATCAGCTAGTTGATTACACCCAAGCAATGTTTGAAAACCTAAACCAATTAAATTCAGCGGGCGATGCACTCGACGCGCTAAAGTCTGAGCAAAGCTAAACTACTTTCTTTTATAAATACCTCATGGCAAACTGCCGTTCTTAATAAACAGTAGGAACCAAAGTTTGTCAGCCCACATAATGGTATTTGATTCAGGTATAGGTGGCACCACCGTGCTTGAGCATATTCAAAAGCGTATTCCAGATGCACAGTACAGTTACTTTATGGATAATGCGTTACTCCCTTATGGCGCGCAAACCCAGCAAACTATTATAGGGCGTTTATGCTCACTCATTTATTTTATTGAGCAAAACGCGCTTAATGTCGACCTTATTGTTATAGCCTGCAATACAGCCTCTACATCAGCCTTGAGTGAAGTACGCAAAATTACATCAATACCTATTGTCGGCGTAGTGCCCGCAATAAAGCCTGCTGCTGAAGTAACTCGCACAAAGCACATTGGCTTATTGGCAACCCCCGCCACAGTTGCAAGCCCCTATACTCATACATTAATAAAAGAGCATGCCAGCAACGTAACAGTGAGTTTATATAGCAGTGTTGAGCTGGTGGCATTGGCAGAGCAGTTATTTTTCACTCAGCAGCTAGATACACTCAAACTGCATAAAGAGCTTACGCGTTTGCGCATTAACTCAGATATAGATGTACTTGTACTAGGTTGCACACATTTCCCAATTCTTAGCGATGCTATACAAGCGTACTTTAATAACGCAGTGCAATTACTCGATTCAGGCGCGGCCATTGCTAGCAGAGTAAACTACCTACTAGAGCAGCATAACTTTGGAAATAAATTTACAGACAAAAAAAAGCCGCTGCAATATTATGCAACGGCTGATGTTTTGAGTAATAAGCTAGCTATAAAGCACGTTACACTGATTGATCCGTCTCAGTGCGTAAAGAGCTAGAATCATCTTCTTGTTTTTGTTTTGCCTCACGTACTTTTAAAGTACGCTGTTGGAACTCACTATCGTTTAACTTAGCAATTGCATTGTCTGCATCTGCCTGTGCCATTTCAACAAAACCAAAGCCACGACGTTTGCCAGTATTTTTATCCTTTAATAGGCGCACGTTGAAAACTTTACCTTGTTCTTCAAACAAAGCGCGAACAACACCTTCATTTGCACGATAAGGAAGATTACCAACATAAAGTGTTTTTGTTTTAACTTCAGCTTCTTCACCACCTTCCGATGACATTGCAGCAATAGCAATCCCACCAATTAATAAACCAGCACCAAATAGCAATGCTGGGCTTAAAGCTAAGCTGCCTAAAGCAAACTCAACAATAACAAAACCAACTACAGCAAGAATAACAGAGAAGATAAAAGATTTTTGATCGGGTAATTTCATTTTAGATCTACCAATAAACAGGAAATAAACATTAATTTAACATTGTGAACTTGCTATCTTAACGTCTTAAACGAACATAGCAATGAAATTTATATTAAATAATAAAAATCAGTATAAAAAAGCATCATCTTAGCCAGTGATTTAGCTAGTTTTACACTGTTTTGCTCTATTTTTGTTCGAACAGTAAAAAGATCTAAAAAAAGGGTTGATCTGTTTTCGGATCTCCCTATAATGCGACCCCACTGAGACGGGGAACGCCAACGCATAGCGAGGCACAAGCTGCTCACAGAGTTAAGTAAAACTTCAGTTTTAAATCTTCTAAAAAGAAAGTTTAAAATTAAGTGTTGACTCGAAAAATAAAGGATGTATTATACGCATCCCTAGCGACAACGTCGCAACGTTCTTTAACAATATAAAGCAATCATCTGTGTGGGCACTCGTACAGATTGAGTTCTAACAGCCAAGCTACTTAGGTAGTGAGGCAAACAAATTTAGAGTCTCAATTGAAACTGAGTGACCAACAGCAATAACTTACTTAGGTTTTACTTAAGAAAAGAATTGCAGCACAGTCAATTCAATATCGAAAGATATTAAATAAATTCAGAATTCATTGAGCTGTCGAAAGACACAAAACTTTTTAATTGAAGAGTTTGATCATGGCTCAGATTGAACGCTGGCGGCAGGCCTAACACATGCAAGTCGAGCGGTAACAGAAAGTAGCTTGCTACTTTGCTGACGAGCGGCGGACGGGTGAGTAATGCTTGGGAACATGCCTTGAGGTGGGGGACAACAGTTGGAAACGACTGCTAATACCGCATAATGTCTACGGACCAAAGGGGGCT